>LFSJ01000017.1:1089-29364 GCA_001512695.1 Tepidanaerobacter sp. DTU063
TGCTAAAGGGCATGTGGCCTAAATTTGCTTCCCTTGTGCTCCTCGGTGCCGGAGTGGGGCTGGTGATGACACCGGTCAACACCTTGGTGACAGGATCCTGCAGCACCAAGCGGCGGGGCATCATCACCTGCCTTTACGGAAGTCTTCGCTTTTTCGGTGTGGCCATCGGGCCACCCCTGTACGGCTTATCAGAGACCTACGGCATCCTGCCAACCGTTGCTGTAATGAGCATAGCGCCGATTATTTCCCTTGTTGCTTCAATTGTATTTATAAAAGTAAACAAAATAATGGGGCAGGACGATGCTCAAAAAGCAAGCTTGGCTTCTGCAGCTGAAAGTTCCTTTGAGTCTAAGGAGTCGCTTCCCTCTGAATCTAAAAAGCCGCTAATTTTTAGGAGAAAACTCCGGTAAGAGCTGTCAACTCTTTCCCGGGGCCGGGAAAGCTTATTGTCAATTTGTCCTTTTAGCCGCCCTTTTGAAAAAATCAAGATCTTATCCGATAGGTCTACGGCTTCCTCCAAATCATGGGTGACAAAAATGATGGTGACCCCCGTCTTCTTCCACACTTGAAGTAGCATTTCATGAACTGCCCGACGCGTGAATGCATCAAGGCTCCCGAAGGGTTCGTCCATGAGCAGCAGCTGGGGTTTTACCGAAAGGGCCCTGGCTATAGAAGCCCTTTGTTTCATGCCACCTGATAGTTGATAAGGATAAAAGTCTCCAAAGCCTTGCAGACCTACCAGCTCAAGATAGTGTTCGGCCCTTTCGCCAAAATTACCCTGCCCTTTATCCACCACTCTCATCGCAAAAATAATGTTTTCTTTTAGCGTGAGCCACGGGAACAGTTGGTCCAGGCCTTGAAACACCATGAACCTGTTGGGTTCGGGTCTTTTAACCTTTCTGCCGTTCAAATGAATACTCCCACCATTTATCCTCTCAAAACCTGCTATACACCTGAGCAGCGTCGATTTGCCGCAGCCTGATGGTCCTATTACACTGACGAATTCCCCTTGCCTGATGTCAAAACTCACGTTGTGCACCCCGATTACTTTTCTTTTGCCGGTCTCATATACTTTCGTTACATTTGAAACAGTCAGCAGAGTTTTCAATATACTTGCCCCCTTAATTAATGATGGTCTTCCATTTTCTCACGGTCCTGTTCTCGATCCCGGCAAAAATCAGGTACTCTACTCCTATTCCAATCAGCACTATAATCAGCATGCCGGCAAAAACCCCCGGCGTTTCCATCATGAAGCGCTTTTTGTACAGGTACCAACCCAAGCCCCCCTGGCCGCCGGCAGCACCGAAGACCAACTCTGCCGCTACGGATGCCTGCCATGCCCTGGCCCATCCGGTCCTAAGGCCGCTTAAAATGTGGGGAAAAGAGGCCGGCAGCATGACCTTTAGCGCCAGTTCCCAGCCGGTCAATCCTAAGTTTCTGCCCACTTCCAGTTGATTGATAGGTATTGAACGAAAGCCCGTGTAAAAGTGATTTATAAGGGGCCATAGGGCGGAAAACACTATTACAAATAAAATGGCCCTCACGCCTATGCCGAACCACAAGATTGCAACGGGAAGTATGGCGATACCGGGCAGGGGATGCATTATTGCCATTAAATCCGAAATCACTTCAGCAAATATTTTGCCGCCAAAGGACATAAATGTTGCCAGCATGGCAAGGCTTACTGCAGTCACAAGACCTATGCCGATTATTCTCAGGGAAAACAGGGTCCTGCCAATCAGGTCCACCCTTTCCATCCAGAGTGCACTGGCTATGCTGCCTATGCCGGGGAAAAGCAGTGCGGGATAACGCCCGGTAAGTCGAATTAGCTCCCATACGATGGCTAGCACCAGTATAAAAGCTAATTTCGATACAAAGTCACGCAAGGCAATCTCCTCCTACTTTGACCACTGGATAGTTTCCAGCGTACAAGGTCCTCCTTCACGTTTTCCTACCTGTGCTAAGATGTTCTCCCAGGCTATTTCAGAAAGGCTCCCGGGCACCTTGGATATATAGCCGGCCTTTTGCATAAAGTCTGCAAAGCCCATCAGGCCGTACGGAGCCGTTGTGTAGTTTACTCCCTCAGCAGTCAGGTATTTTAGTAGCTTTTCTTCGTCAATTTGAAATTCCGGTGCAAGAAGCTTTGCCGTCTCCTCCTTGTTTTCGTTTACCCAATTCATTGCATCATTTAATCCCTGTACAAAGGCTGCATAACCTAAGGGGTTGCTGTCGTGGTAAGACTCGGTTACCAATGCCACGTTAAAGTTAAAATCCTGGCCAAAGGCATCAAAGCCGTCGAGGACAACTTTGTAGCCGGGCTGTTCCAGCTCTTCGAAGAGGTACGGCGGTGTGGTGAAATGGGCAACTACATCCTTTTTGGCCAGCATTGCCTGGGCCCCATCCGGATGCGGCAGCGCTACTAAATTGTCATCCAAGGCATTTGGATCTCCCAATTGTTTTTCCAGGGCCATGGATAGCAGTATATGCTGGATGCTGCCCGGTGACGGCAGTGCTATTTTATGTTCCGCCTTGAAATCTTCCAGAGTGTTGATGTTCTCATCATAGGTCACCAGCGACACGGGAATTACGCAATATCCTGCGGCAATTTTGGCAGGTAGTCCCTTATCCCATCCTATGAGGTACGGCGGAATTCCCATAAAGGCTGCATCCAGTTCATTGGATGCCATAGCTTCCCTCACGGCTCCGCCGGAGCCCAGGGTCAACCACTCGACTTTTAGCCCGTACTTGGAGAAAAAGTCAATTTTCTCCGCCACCATAAGGGGAGCGTAAACCAGACCGAATTGTTTAGCTACGCGAATCGTCATAAGCTGTTCATCATCATTCGCTGTCTGATTTTCCTGGACAGTTTTCTGTCCGCATCCTGAAATAAAGCTCGCCGCAACGAGGACAGCCAGCAGCAGTAAAGCAACCACCCTTTGTCTTTTGATACAAAACATCCCATCACCCTCCAAAAAAGTAAATCTCATACCATAATATTTTTTGGGACGGGAATTTGTGAATTTTATTTAGTTCATGCAAATAAAGTTTTATTAAGTAAAGACTTTTTGGAGGTGGCGCTTTGAAATCCTATTCGTTGATTTTCCTAATTTTCGTCCTGGGCCTGTTGAGCAAGAATCGGCTTGTTTACATATCCTCAGGTGTGCTTTTGCTGTTTTCCGTACTTAATCTCATGCCGAAATCTTCCTCATCCCAGAAAGTCTTCCTGGATGTGGGAGTCATCCTGCTAGTAATAGGGGTAATGATGCCCTTTACCCAGAACTCCATTTCTATACAGGACCTTTACAAGAGCCTTTTTGCCGCAAGGGGCTGTATATCCTTTGTCATAGGCATCCTCTCTTCAGTAATGGCAAGAGAGGGAGTTGAACTCATGAAAAAAAGCCCAGAAGTGATGATAGGGCTGCTTCTTGGCACAATTGTCGGCACTGCCTTTTTTGACGGCATACCGGTTGGGCCGCTAGTTGCCGCAGGTTTTGCCGCATTTATTATAAACTTGTTCGCAAGGATTGCATGAGGTCATGTAGCCGGCATTGGTCCCGACATGAGCGTATAAATACTTATCTAGTAAAAGCCAGTATTAGCAGATTTTCATTTTGATACAATAGACTTTGAAATTTTTTCTGTGAATATTTATGCATATATATTGCATTTTTATAAGATAGGTGTATAATATTTTTATAAGTTTAATCGATCAGAAATTCACAAAAAAGCATTAGGAGGATTCTTATGAAGATAAAAACCATAATCATGGGTGCTGCAGGAAGAGATTTTCATGTGTTCAACACTTATTTTAGAGACAACGAGCTCTATGAAGTGGTGGCCTTTACGGCAACGCAAATTCCAAACATCGAAGGCAGGAAGTACCCCGCGATACTTGCAGGCAAGTTGTACCCCGACGGAATACCCATTTACACGGAAGACCAGCTACCAAATTTGATAAAAACACACGATGTCAGGCAGGTTGTTTTTGCCTACAGTGACATCTCCCATGAAGATGTGATGCACAAGGCTTCAACTGTCCTTGCTGCCGGTGCCGATTTTCGCCTGATGGGTCCAAAAAACACTTCATTAAAATCCACAAAACCCGTAATTTCCGTATGTGCCGTAAGGACCGGCGTGGGCAAGAGCCAAACCACCCGCGCCGTGTGCAAGTACTTTAAGGAAAAGGGCAAGAAAGTAGTGGCCATACGACATCCCATGCCCTATGGGGATTTGAGCAAGCAAATATGTCAGCGCTTTGCTACATATGAAGATTTGGACTTGCACCAGTGCACCATCGAAGAGCGAGAGGAGTACGAACCCCACATCGACAGCGGCATCGTGGTTTATGCAGGTGTGGATTATGAAGTGATTTTAAGGGAAGCGGAAAAAGAGGCCGATGTAATCATATGGGACGGGGGGAACAATGACTTTCCCTTCTATCACACCGACCTATCCATAGTCCTCGTTGACCCCCTTCGGCCGGGACACGAACTCCTGTATCACCCCGGAGAAACCAATTTAAAACTAGCTGACCTTATAATAATTAATAAAATAGATTCGGCCAATGCTGCCGACATAAATACCGTCAGGGAAAACATCGAAAAGGTAAATCCGAAGGCTCAGGTTATAGAGGCAGCTTCGCCCATCAGCGTAGAAGAGCCCGAGATGGTAAAGGGCAAGCGGGTCCTGGTCATCGAAGACGGTCCCACACTCACCCACGGAGAAATGGGATTCGGTGCAGGCTTTGTGGCTGCCAAAAAGTTTGGCGCCGGCACGATTGTGGATGCCAAGCCCTTTGCGGTAGGAAGCATAAAAGAAACATATGAAAAATATCCTCATTTAAATACCATTTTGCCGGCCATGGGCTACGGCAAAGAGCAGATAAAAGAACTGGAACAGACCATAAACAGCATCGACTGTGACCTGGTCCTCTCCGGCACTCCCATTGATATAACCCGCGTCATTAAGACAAACAAGCCCGTAATCAGGGTTAAGTACGAGCTGCAGGAGATCGGTCAGCCGGACCTCAAATCGGTGCTGGCGGGGTTTTTACAAGGCTAGCCAACGCTTAACCCAAGCATTGGAAGAATGATTTGCAAGAGGGGTAAACACCCCCTCCGACGAACAATTGAAGATTGCTAACGGAGCAACTAATATTATTGTTTTTCAACAGCAAAAAGGGGCTGCCTTGAGCAACCCCTTTATCGTTTCATAATTTATTTTTATTTATACATGCTGAGCTACTTGTTCAGGTAGTTCAGCGGATTTACAGGGCTTCCGTTGATTCGAATTTCAAAGTGGAGATGATTGCCGCTGGACCTGCCCGTCGAGCCGACAGCAGCTATCTGCTGGCCCTTTTCTACCTGCTGGCCAACCGAAACGTTGATCTTGCTGTTGTGGGCATAATAAGTTTCAATGCCACCGCCGTGATTTACGATTACCAGGTTGCCGTAACCACCCCGCCAGCCGGCAAAGGTTACGGTACCGCTGTTAGAGGCGTAAACGGGTGTACCCCTGCTTTGGGCAATATCGATACCTGTATGAAACTCCCTGCCTCTCTTGCCATAGGGCGATGTGATTTGTCCAACAACCGGCCATATGAATCTTCCGCTGCCGCGGAAAGCTACTTCCGCCTTGGTCCCCTTAGCCACTATCTGGGTTACGGGCTCCTTAAGCACTTTTTCGCCTATGACATTTTCCGATACCTTTATGCCGTTTTCAAACAACACTTCAGCGGCAACTTCCTTGGTACCCTTTTCGCCCGCTTGCTTTACCTTTTGCTCCCATGTCCACATGGAATCATCTCTGACCGTTTCGGTTTTGTACGGAATTGACTCCTCATATGTCACCTTTTTCAACATGGAAACGGTAAGTAGCGGTTTCACTTCGGTTAGGTTTATTATATCTCCTAAGGCTAACTCATGTTCGGACTTTAGCTGGGGATTGGCCTTTATCAATTCCTCAATGGGAATATTCTCCCTTCGGGAAATAGCCCAGAGACTATCACCTTCAACTACCTCATAAGTCCTGGTTTCAACGCTGCCTTTGAGAATGAGATTCTTGGCGTCTTCAGGACTTATAATTTGGTTTGGATAAACATATTTTTCTACCAGCTTAACATTTTCCGCAACTTCAAGTTTTATCAATTCTCCGGGCGTCTGGTCAATGTAATGCTGCTTAACCTGTTGCAACACATTTTCCGCCGTCCCCTTGTCTTTTACCAGCGCAATTTCTTTTCCATCTATGTTAATGGCTACTGCTTTAAGCTTGCAGGTCAACGCAGCTTCAAGGTCTTTAATTATCTCATCTTCAACAGCCAGTTTATGGCCAACGGCCCTCACGGGTGTGGCCTTTATTACCTGGACGAACTCAACATCTGCGCCGAGTTTTGCTTCAAACCTGCTCTTAAGCTCTTCCGTAATTTCCGAAAGCACTTCGTGATTTTGTACATAGCCGATAACCCTATCGTTAACACTAACTTCCAAGACCGTTCGGCTGTAGACAGATACCAGCGCGATTAAAAGTACGAGGCAACAAAGCCCCGAGATTGCTATGGTCTTAAGCTTTTTATCGCTCAGTATTTTCTCGTACAGCCCCTTTATATTAGGCTTTTCCATCCCCCCACTCCTTCCTTTTTTGTCCGCATTTTCTAGCCTCAAAGCCTTCTCGCAAAGGGCATTTAATATGATGCTAATTTTTTGTAATCAAATTGTAACATACTATATTATATTCTATGCAAATCCTGTTTTTCCTTCCTAGATTTAAAATATTGTCCAGACTATCACTATGTAAATTCTGGAAGGCCCTCAAAAACCCGTTAAGATAATAATTCCCATAATTGCCATAAATATACCTGGATAGCTTTTCCAAATCCCGCAAAAAAAGGAGGACTAAAGACCTATAAGGTAATTTAATTATGCTGCGCTTTCCAGTATTTCAGTTGTTTCAAGCCACTCATTCACGTAATCGGTCCAGTCAGTCCCGGTAACCCGGTTTAAGGCACTTATGAAATCTTCAGCCGTGGCATTATCATAAATATTTTGCTCAAAATAGAATTTCAGGGCTTCACGGAGCTTTTCCTTTCCCATGCGTGCTTCTATATCTTTTAGCATAATGGCGCCCCTGTTATACACCGTAGCACTGTAATCATCCCAGTTCGCAAACTCCGACAGATGCCTTTTGATGGGGCCAAGAGACATTGATGTCTCAAAATACCTATACGGGGCCAACGTGAACCTTTCGTATATGTCTTGCGCCACCGCTTTGCCGTAATAGTGTTCATAATATAGAACGGTAGAATACTCCGTCAAAGCCTCATCAAGCCATGCTTCCTCTATTTGATTGTTTCCTACAAGGCCATACCACCACTGATGGGCAGTCTCGTGAACTATCGTATACTCCAGGTAATCTAAATACATCCCCTGCTCGTAGAATTCTTCATTTACTATTACAAGGTTGGGGTATTCCATGCCGCTAAAGATAAAGTCCGCAGCCACTATGCTATAATTCTCATAGGGATATTCCCCAAAATATTCATTAAAGAAAGATAATGCATTCTTGCCGAATTCAAGGGCTTTCTGACCGTATTCTTCCTTGCCCTTTATGTAGTAAGATATGACTTTGCTTTTTCCCACGGTTGCCTCTCTAGTTTCAAAACTAGCACTTGCTGACCAGGCAAAGTCCCGAATCAAGCCGGTCTTAAAGCTCCAGGCTACCCGGCCGTTTTCTTCGTGCTTTTCATCCAGGCTCCCGCTGGCAGCGATGGTGTATTCCTTCGGAGCTTTGATTTTTACTTCATACTGGGCCACCTCGCTGTAAAAGGGGTCGCCTATGCCGTAATAAGGATCCTTATGCCAGCCCTTTTCATCGTACACGGCGAGTATCGGGTACCATTGGGCAATGTTGTAGGTGTTTTCACCGTATCCAAAATTGCCAATGGCCGGAGGGATTTGGACTTCAAATTCAAAAGTCAAACTGATTTCTTCTTTTGGTTTTAGTGCCGTTTCCAATTTTATTTCCAAAATCGTATCCTCAATATTAAATTCCACTTCCCTTGTCCCTGCAGTTACTTTTTTAATATTTATGTAGCCAGGAGCAAAGCCTTCAGGATATGCATAGCTGATATCTTCGTCGGCAAAGGGCACTTCATCGGCGTTCTTGAAAGCATTTGGGTAGATGTGAAAGTATAGCGACTCAAATTCTTCGGCCTTGCTGTTTACAATTGCCACCTCCTGAAATGCGGTAAGCTTTTTAGCTTCAGGGTCAAAATCCACATCTATCTTATACCTAGGACATGTATTAGCAATGATATCTGCAGTTTTACCTGTATCCACATCGCTTTCCGACCTAAGAACAAAAAAACTATAAGCAGCTGCAAGCAGTATGAGACTCAAAATGATAACAATCCTTCGCTTCTTCATTTTCTTGCCTCCCTTTCACATCTTCTTTCCCTCTTATTGTACCATCTTTAATTAATATATTTAATAGTTTTGATTATTATCATTTTATTCGTTTTTTATTTGTAAATCTTATCTGTTGATACGATAGATATAAAAAATAAAACGACAGTGGGCCATTAAAAAAACACTAACTACATCCAATTGGTTAAATATTCTAGGCTATAAAAACGGATAAACTCATTTCCTCTGCTTCCGGCTGCACTGCAAGTAAAACCCGGCATTGATGACAGGCCCTGATTTGCAAGGCATATAAAAAAAAGAAAGGTTTCAAGCTTTTAAAAAGCCTGAAACCCTTTTTTGCAATATGGAGCGGAAAACGGGATTTGAACCCGCGACCCTCGGCTTGGGAAGCCGATGCTCTACCGCTGAGCTATTTCCGCACGCAGAATTTATCGTATTATTATTATAAATCTTCAGCTGTTAATTGTCAACTAAGTGCAAACTCTTGTTATAGAAAAACTCCCCTTTGGGCAGACCTGTATTCTTTATTTCCTCTGTCTACTCAAAGGGGAGGATTCCACTCTTTCGACAGGCTGCCTTAAAGTTCACTTTTTCGTTAAAGATGCCACTAGGTCGTCCATATTGTATATGCCCGGAGTAGTATTGCTAATGATAAACTCCGCCGCCTTCAGTGCCCCTTCGGCAAAGAGCCTCCTGGATAGAGCGGAATGGGATATGGTGATTATCTCGTAATTGCCTATAAAGCTTATTTCATGTTCGCCAATTATTCTCCCCCCACGAACCGCATGGATTCCGATTTCCTTATTGCTCCTCTTCCTATGTTCCCAGCCCCTACCGTAAATGTACGTCGGTTCGTAATTTAAGGCTGTTCTTGCGGCATCGGCAATCATAAGTGCAGTGCCGCTGGGAGAATCCAGCTTCTGGTTGTGATGCTTTTCCACTATTTCTATGTCGCAGCTATCTCCTAACACCTTGGCCGCCTGGCGCACTAAAGCCATTAGAAGGCTTATTCCTAAGGAGGTGTTGAAAGATTTAAAGATCGGTATGGTCTTGGCAGCTTCAAGGACTTCTTTTTCCAAATTACCTGCAATGCCGGTGGTAGCCAGGACCAGGGGCAGTTTATTCCTTTTACAGTAATCCAATACTTTAAGCGTAGCGGATATGTGGGAAAAATCGATCATTACATCAGCCTTTTCCTGGATCTCATCTAAATCCGAATACACCGGAAAATCATTGTCTTTTCCGTGATGAGCATCAAAACCTGCAACAATGCGGTATTTTTCACATTCCTTGGCAAGGGACACTATGGCCTTGCCCATCCTGCCGTTGCAGCCGGACATAATTATCCTAATCACACAATTACCCCCTTAATGTATCGTATGTTTTATACAGTGCTGGATCTACAAGCACTTAGGAGCAAATGGACTTCTCAATAGGCCCATGGCAACGTAGCGGACCAGAGTCACGATATCAAAAACCGGGAGCCCCACCGCTTGCTGGACGTCGTGGGCGAAAGGAGGCATGTTGGTGCACTCGAAGACTATCGCCCCAAGGTCGGGATTTTCCCTCAGCAGCTTTTTGGCAGCATCCACAATTTCTTCCCTGGCCTTTTCCACGTTTAAGACAGTATGCCCTTCGATAAAGGCATTGGTAAATTCGGGATATTCCTCCATGCCCTGAATGGCGTAGGAGCAATTTTCCATTCCCGCTCCTTTAAAGTGCTTTTCGGTGAGGGAACTTGCCCGGGCGGTAAGGATTCCCACTTTTTTGTGGGGACCTAACATGCTGGCTACGAAGGGAACTTGCAATAAACTGGATGTCAGCACCGGGATATTGACGGCAGCTGCCATCTCCTTCTGAAACATCACCAAAAAACCGCAGCTGGTGGTGATAGCCCTGCATCCCGCCGCTTCCAACGCTTTGGCCCCTTCGATAAAGGGCTCTAAGAGTGACGGATCTGCCTCCTTTACCACACGGGTCGGATTTGCCCCCACCACCGTTTGGTACCTTACGGGAAAGTCGAAGGTAAAGGCATTACCCACATCTCCGGGTATTCTTGGAAACTTAGTGTCTAACATAAGTATCCCGATGACCTGCCCTTGGTTGGTAAATCCGCCATATGCCAGTGTCATTTTTGGCCTCCTTTATAAATAAAACATAGTTTACTTTACATCATCAATTACTCCCCAGGCAGCTCTTAAGCAACCCTGAAGTAATTCCTGTATAATCTAATTCTCCCTTAATTCCCGTTTCCCTTCCTTTACAATATCTGAAATTTGTCGTTTGAGATAGCTTACGCCATATCTCAAATCATCACGGAAAGCAGCTATTAGGCGCAATTTGTGAGCGCTGCCCTGCCCGGCAAACAAAGGAATGAAGCTCTCCTTAGTTTAACCCTAAGGAAACGGAAAAGCGCATGATTTTGGCTGATTTTTAGAGCAGATACTCAATAAAAAAGCACTCCTGCGGAGTGCGTACACAAAAAAAGGCCCTTCCAGGCCTCCTAATTGTCAAAAAAATGGTGACCCCGAGGGGATTCGAACCCCTGTTACCGGCGTGAAAGGCCGGTGTCTTAACCACTTGACCACGGGGCCACATGGTGAGCCATCCGCGACTCGAACGCGGGACTCCCTGATTAAAAGTCAGGTGCTCTACCGACTGAGCTAATGGCTCGCAAAAAACAAGCAGTTAATATATTACTATAAAACTTTTTTTCTGTCAACACCATAAATTTTTTTGTACTGCCAAATTTGCGGCAAAACTAAGCAATACTCTTTTTTAGTCACATAAGTGGCAGTTAATGTTCTTAAAAATCAGCTCAGCCATGATTTAAATTGCAGCCGCATATGTTTGATATTCTCGCTGATATGACAAAATTGCATTTTTCGTCCATGTGCGTATAAATATCTTTTAGCAGCTGAAACAGCTTATCCCTGTCGCCCCTCAGGAAAGTAGACATGGGCCCGACACTGTATTCCAGGCCGCTTTTTTCAATGAGCTCAATCACCTCATTTACCGGAGAGCTGCTGTCACTGCACTTCACAGGCACAAAGGAAATTTCACAAGCAATTACTTTACCCAAAGGGCGCATATAAATCCTCCCCTTTCCGTGGCAGCAAGTTCTCGCTCGGTTTCAAGGGAAATCCTGTCCTCCGGCATACCCGGCGGGATAAACAGGCATTGGCCGGTAGCCTTGGGCTTTTCCGGATGCAGCTTTATTAGCTCATCAATTGTCTTCAAAGACGCGTGTTTGAAGACGGAATTTTCCCTGAATTCCTCGCTAAGGTACAAGTCTCCCCACTTGCTGTCCCTGTTGATGGTGCCTATTAAGATCCTGCCGCTTTTTTTGACTACTCGAAACATTTCCCTCAAAACCGTTGAAGGTTCCCGGATAAACTCCAGCATGGCCATGGAAATTACTCCATCAAAATAGTTGTCTTCAAATTTTATATCACGGGCATCCATATTTATAAAATCTATTTCCAAGCCTTCCGCCTTAGCCTTACTTTCAGCTACATTTAACATGTTGACAGATACATCTATACCGGTCACCTTTAAGCCCATTTTGGCAAGTTTAATGCTGAAGTTTCCCGTGCCGCAGCCCACATCAAGGACATGCATACCTTTTTTAGGCTCAAAAAGTTCAAAGGCCAGCTTTGTTTGGACCATGTCTGCAAAGGCACCCATCTTAGTATCGTACCAGATATCATATGTTTTGGCCTCAGGGTCAAAAATACTCATAAAATTTCACTTCCATATAAATTAATTTTTCGCCTGACGGCAATAATATGGGCAATTGCCTTAAAACCTATAACGGGACTAGGCTTTAATTCTTTTGTTACATGCGCTTTAATATTTCCCTGGCAACTATTATTCCAGACGCCGATGCCTGGGCCAGGCCCCTTGTCACACCTGCTCCGTCACCGGCTGCGAACAGGTTCTGAACCTGGGTTTCCAGGTTTGAAGTCAAGGCAGGCCTGGAAGAATAAAACTTTACTTCGACACCGTAGAGCAGGGTGTGGTTTGAATACACTCCCGGTGCTATCTTGTCCATGGCCTCCAGCATTTCCAGGAGGCTTACCATATGCCGGTAGGGGAATACCAAGCTCAAATCCCCCGGTGTAGCCTCTTTTAAAGTGGGCTCGACCAAGCCCCGCTTTATCCTCTCTGGCGTAGACCTTCTGCCAGACAGAAGGTCCCCCAGGCGCTGCACCAGCACTCCACCACCAAGCATATTGGCGAGGGTAGCTATATTTCTGCCGTAAGAAATGGGTTCTTTGAAGGGCTCCGTGAAGGTCTTGCTGACAAGTAAGGCAAAGTTGGTGTTGGAAGTCCTCCTACCCGAATAGCTGTGGCCGTTGACGGTAATCAGGCCGCTGTTGTTTTCCGTGACCACCTCACCGTAGGGATTCATGCAAAAGGTCCTGACTTTATCGTCAAAGGACTTGGAGAAATATATCAGCTTCGATTCGTAAACCACATCTGTTAAATGTTCCATTACAACTGCGGGGACTTCCACCCTCACGCCGATATCCACTGGATTAATGGCCATATCGAGCTTAAGCCGCTGGGCTTCTTTCGAAAACCACTGGGCCCCTTCTCGACCAGGGACCGCAACCACAAAGCGGCCAAGGAAAATTTCGCCTCTCGTCGTTTCGATGCCGGCAACCTGCCCGTTTTCTACTAAAAGCTGTTTCACTTCGGTGGATGTCTTTATATCCACCTTAGAATCCAGGAAATCTCGCATTTCCTTTAAAATATCCCAGCACTTGTCCGTGCCCAGGTGCTTTATCCTTGCCGGTATGAGCCTCAGATCTGCGGTGGCTGCTTTTTGCTGCAGCTCCCTGATCCGTTTTTCATCTACCCCGTGGATTTCTTCCGGAGCGCCGTAATTCAAATATATGCTGTCAACGTATTCTATAAGTTCCATCACCTGGCTGCGGCTTATATATTCATCAAGCCATCCTCCAAATTCTGTGGTAAGGGTGAGCTTGCCGTCACTGAAGGCCCCTGCCCCGCCCCAACCGTTGACTATGGAACAGGGATTGCAGCGGATACAGGAAATGTTTTTTTCCTTTGCAGGACACTGCCGGCTTTCCAGTTTCTTTCCCTTTTCTACAATAAGTATCGAAAGCTCTGTAGCCTCCTTTACCAGCTCAAGGGCCGTAAAAATTCCTGCAGGACCTGCACCAACTATAATAACATCATACTTTTTAGACATAACAACCTCCATTTTCATTGCCAAAATGGCGCTGTTGACACAGCATTGCCGATTATACCATGTTAAATTAATTTGCAACAATATAAATATAACAAAACTGGGGCGGAAAATCAATTTTGTTTTCGGAATATTCTATTTGATTTTGGTTCATTGTTCGGAAAAAATTTTATGAATACATGTATTGGCTTATTGCAATACTACAGAGGAGGGAATTAAAATACAAGGAGGATTGTCATGGCATTTAAAACCAACCACGAAGATATTAAACAGTTCGTCCTAAAGCCGACAGATATTGGATATGACGCTGAGGCGGGAGCGGAACTTTCGCCTAATATAAGAGGGGCTTACGGGCAAACTCCACGGCAAAGAGCTAGCAGTACCACCAGCACTCGACCGCCCATCATGCTACACCCCGGGGAGTAAAATGTTCGTGGCCGCCAAGAATTAAATCTACATCCCCTTCAAAGTTGCTCTAAAAAATTTAAAGATGACGACAAGCGCACCATTCAAGCAAGACCGTAGTTGGTCTTAAGTTTGGCGTAAGCGTAGCAGAGGCAGAGTGTATCCTGCATGCTGCCGGGCACTCGGCAGGATGCCGAATTGCCCGTGAACCTCTGCGAAGTACAGTACCAAACTTTAAGACAACAGGTCTTGATTTTAGATGAGCTGTCGTCATCTCTACCGATGATATTAGTTCCAACAATCCTTTGAAAGGGATGAATTTTTACTGGCGGCCACAGCGATATATTTATTGCCCCTTCTGGGGAAAATGGCATGCTACGAATCTGCCCGGATAGATTTCCCTCAAAACCGGCGTTTCGGTTTTACAGATATCCTGGCAGTACCTGCATCGGCTGGTAAAGCGGCATCCGGGTTTTGGATTAATCGGACTTGGCACCTCTCCCTCGAGAATTATTTTTTCCCTCTTTAGGTCTATGCGGGGGACGGGCACTGCCGATAGCAGGGCCTGACTGTAAGGATGTAGAGGCTCTTTAAAGATTTCCTTGCAGTCCGCCAGCTCGACTATCTGGCCAAGGTACATGACCGCCACCCGGTCGCTGATGTGCTTTACCACGCTTAAGTCATGGGAAATAAACAGATATGTAAGGCCGAATTCTCTCTGGAGTTTAAGTAAAAGATTTATAATCTGTGCCTGGATGGATACGTCAAGAGCCGATACCGGTTCATCCAGCACCATAAAGACAGGTCTTAAAGCTATAGCCCGGGCAACTCCCACCCTCTGCCTCCTGCCACCGTCAAGTTCATGAGGATAAGAATTCACAAGGCGCTGGGCTAGACCGACGATTTCCATCAGCTCATAAATGCGCCTTTCCAACTCCCTTTTATTTGAATATATTCTCTGTACTATCAAGGGCTCTGCAATTAGTTCGAACACGTTCTTGCGCGGGTCCAAGGAAGCATATGGATCCTGAAAGACTATCTGCATTTTGCGGCGCATCTGACGCATTTCACTTTTATTGAGTTTACCTAAATCCTTGCCTTCAAATATGATTTCACCTTCTGTTGGCTCTATCAGGCGAAGGACAAGTCTACCTATGGTGGACTTGCCGCAGCCGGACTCACCCACCAAGCCCAGGGTTTCCCCTTTATTTATGTGAAGATCAACTCCATCTACTGCGTGCAACAGTCCACTTTTCGTCTTAAAGTACTTTTTTAAGTTCTTTACCTCTAAAAGTGCCATCTTTAAATCTTCACCTCCTTCTTTGTCATACCGGCCTTCCAAGGGGCGTCCCCTGTGGTTCCCCTTTTTCCGGTACAGCAAAGAAGCACTTCACATGATGTCCCGGTGATACCTCAACCGATGGGGGCTCTTGTATTTCGCACCTGTCGAAGCTGTACTGGCATCTCGTGTGAAATCTGCAGCCCGAAGGTAGGTTGGATGGATCCGGCATGAGGCCCGGTATAGGTATAAGCTCTTTGTCATCGGAGTATAAATCGGGTATGCAGGAAAACAAGCCTTTAGTGTACGGATGCTGGGCGTGAAGAAATATGTCTTCCAGGGAACCGTACTCAACAATCTGGCCTGCGTACATTATGGCCACATAGTCACATATTTCGGCGACGATGCCCAAATCGTGGGTTATCATGATCAGGGATGTTTTGTACTGCCTTTTGAGCCGCTGCATCAATTCCAGCACCTGGGCTTGTATGGTGACATCAAGGGCGGTGGTTGGCTCATCTGCTATCAAAAGCTGAGGATTGCAGGCCAGGGCCATTGCTATTACCACCCTTTGTTTCATGCCTCCGGAAAACTGATGGGGATAGTCGCTGAGGCGGTCCCCCTTTATGCCTACCGTCTCCAGCATTTCCTCCGCCAGTTCAATGGCTTTACGCTTGCTTACCCTGTTATGAAGGCCAATAGCCTCCATAATCTGCTCCCCGACAGTCAGAACCGGATTTAAGGAGGTCATGGGATCCTGAAATATCATGGATATTTTTGCTCCTCGGATAGAGCGCATTTCCTTTTCCGTTTTTTTCAGCAGATCCTCGCCCTTGAAAAAGATCTCTCCGCTCTTTATCACCGAAGGAGGGACGGGCAAGATACGCATGATGGTCTTTACGGTAGTTGTTTTACCTGCACCTGTCTCGCCTACCAGCCCCAGGGTCTGCCCGGCACCAACAGAAAGGTTCAGGTTTTCTACTGCCCTTACCGTCCCGTCAACGGTTTCGTAATGCACCGTCAGATTTTTTATTTCCAAGAGCTTTTCTTGCTGTGACATTTTTCTACCTCCTCACCTCTTCAGTTTGGGATCAAGGGCATCCCGCAATCCGTCTCCCATCAAGTTTGCGGCATACACGGCAGCCATTATCGCAAGACCCGGGAATGTAGTCAAATGAGGAGCTTTACGCAAAAAGTCACGACCTGTAGAAAGCATAGCTCCCCATTCAGGCGTAGGTGGCACTATGCCCAATCCGATAAAACTCAAACTGGCGCATTGCAGTATGGAACTGCCTACACTTACTGTTGCCTGTACAATCAAAGGTGCAAGGCTGTTGGGAATTATGTGATCAATGATTATGAAAAAGTCCGTTGCCCCTGCTGCTCGAGAGGCTTCGATAAATTCCTGGTCCCGCAAGCTCATTACGGAAGCCCGTATTATTCGGCAAAAGCGGGGAACGTTAGATACTCCGATGGCAATCATCACATTCTGTAATCCCGTTCCCAGGGCAGCCACGATGGAGATGTTCAGCAGTATGGCCGGTATGGCCATCAGAATATCTACAAATCTCATTATGACATTGTCTATGACACCGCCGTAATAGCCGCAAATCACTCCGAGGGCCGTCCCAGCGACAAAGGCTATGCCAACGGCGATTAGGCCGACAGTCATGGAAATGCGGGCCCCGTAAACGATGCGCGAAAAAATATCCCGGCCCAGCTCATCGGTCCCCAGGATGTGCTGTCGACTTGGGGGCTGCATTATTTTTTCATAGTTCTGCTGAATGGGATCGTAAGGTGCAATAATTTCGGCAAAGAGAGCAAATGAAACGAGAATAAAAAAAATACCCATTCCCAGCAAAGCATTTCTGTTCTGGCGAAAACGCCGCCAAATTTCGGCGCCTTGACTTCTCTTTTTATAGACAGGAAGGGGCTTTGAAGTTACCGTATTTAAATTTGTACCCATCTCTTTGCCTCCCTACTTATACTGTGATTTGATCCGGGGATCAATATAGGCATATAAAATATCGACTACAAGATTTACTATGCTTAGGGACAGTGCAATCAGCAGCACTCCGCCCTGGACCACAGGGTAGTTTCTGGCTTTGATGGCATCCACCATCATCTTCCCGACTCCGGGAATGGCAAAGATGGATTCGGTCAGAACTGCACCACCTAACTGACGGCCGAATTGAAGACCGATGGTTGTAATAACAGGAATCATGGCATTCCTAAAGGCATGGTGCATGATTACCTTAAACTCCGTCTGACCCTTGGCCCGTGCCGTTGAAATGTAGTCTGCACGGATAACTTCCAGCATGCTGGAACGGGTCATCCTGGCCAGGACTGCCGCTGAAGAGGTACCCATCGTAAGGGCAGGAAGAATCATGTGCTTAAAGGAGGAAAATCCAGAAGCCGGTAGCCAGCCCAACCAAAGGGAAAATACCAGCATGAGAAGCAGACCCTGCCAAAAATTAGGCATGGCATTGCCCATCATGGCCAGGAGCATGGCTATATTGTCAAAAAGTGAGTACTGCTTTGCTGCAGAGATTATGCCCAATGACAAGCCCATAATTGTTGACACTACGACGGCAAAGGCAGCGAGTTTTACCGTATTCGGGAAAGTTTGGATTAAGCGGTCGAAAACCGGCTGTTTGGTGGCATAACATATTCCCAGGTCTCCGCGCAACAGGTCTTTGACAAACCTAAAATAGCGAACCAGGAAAGGATCATCCAGGCCCATTTCCGCCCGCAACTTTGCAACTGCTTCCGGTGTTGCATTATCACCAAGTATGATTTGAGCCGGGTCTCCGGGTGTAATATACATCATTGTAAAGACGATTAGGGTTACACCCAGCATTACCGGTATCATCATCAAAATACGGCGCAAAATGTATCTTATCATTATGCCTACCCCTTCAATTGCTTATTACTGCAGTTTGGCAGGCCGGCAAGCAATCTTGCCGGCACTGCCTTTCTTTCAAATTCCTAGGGTTCGATGTACACCTTTGAAAAGTCATGAGCTGAATTGGGAGCCGGCACGAAACCTTTCACATCAGATTTCAATCCAACATTGTAGTACTCATACGCTATGTAGATCCAGGGTGCCTCCTCGTGGATGAGTTCCTGTATCTTGTAGGCCAGTTCCAATCTTCTTTCTTCATCCTGCTCGACCCTTGCCTCATCCAGTAATGCGTCTATCTCGGGACTGCTCAAGAATGCCCTGCAGCGGCTGGTGCCGTGCATTGATGAGTGGAAGAAGCTGTACAATCCTTCAATGGTATCTCCGAGGGCGTAAGTGGAATTGGCGGTGCAGAAATCATGTTCTCCCGCATTGAGGGCAGCAGTTAAAGTGGCGCTTTCCAACGGTGACATGATAAGTTCTACCCCGACTTCCGCCCATTGTGCTTGAAGCATTTCGCCCAAGCGGGTATTGGTGGTATTGGCAAGATAATTGTATTCTACAGAGAAGCCGTCGGGATAGCCGGCTTCCGCCAGTAATTCTTTGGCCTTTTCGGGGTTGTATTCGTACTTTGGCAAATCAGTGTTTCTACCGGGCAATAGCGGTATCACCGGCGAATCCGCACGCATTGCTCCAAGGCCGTTGTCGTACAGCACGTTGAAAATTGTATCCACATCGGTTGCGTAATTCAGGGCCTGACGGACCCGCTTGTCGGAGAAGATCTCTTTCGAACAGTTAAAGGCCCCGTAGCGAATTCCAGTATGCGTAAACTGAATCAGTTCAAAATCCGGATTGTTCTGCAACCGCTCTACGTCAGTTACTCCAACTGCCAATGCTATGTCCAGTCCGCCGCTTTCCAAATCAATTACGCGGCTGGTGGTTTCTGTTATGATGCGGAAGACGACCTTGTTCAAAATGGCCTTATCGCCCCAGTAATCATCAAAGCGTTCAACAACTATGCTGTCCCCAGGAGTCCAGGATACGAATTTAAAGGGACCTGTACCGACCGGATTCCGGTTGTAATCTTCTCCGGCTTCAGTTACTGCTTTTTCGTTCAAAATGTTCATGTAGCTGGAGCAGACCTGGGCCGGCAGTGCTGACCAGGGCTCTTTCGTCCTGAGGATGAAGGTGTAATCGTCGGGACACTCAAAACCGTTCGGGTCAATCATGTCCACCTGACCCTGGGCTGCAGGAATGTCATAGAGCCGTTTGAAGCTAAACAGCACGTCGCTGGATTTTAGCTCCTCTCCGTTGTGAAATTTGACGCCCTTGCGCAGGTTAAACTTGTACGTCACATCATCCAGCTGTTCGTAACTTTCCGCCAGGCGGGGCTGTATCTGCATATCGGTATCAAAGGCGAGTAGGGTGTCGTAGATGTTGTTGAAAATCATGACAGCAGTGGTGACGTGACTGCTCGCAGGATCTAGCCCGGCAGGTTCACGGTCCATTCCTACTATCAGCGTATCCCTGGCAGGAGCAGCTTCTCCATTTTCAGTAGTCGTTTCACCTCCCGACCCCCCGCAGCCGACTAGCAAAAACACAGCACACAACAACAAAGCAATCAACCTAAGCCTTCCTCTTTCCATTTAGTTCCCTCCTGTTTTATATTTATAGGATGTTATGAAAAGCCGCCATTAGACCCTTGTCAAAGCCTCCTCAGCTTTTATTCTTTCATGCTCCTGCAAAACAGCTTTAAAAGTCTCATCACTGTAGATTAAATCAACGACAACACCTGCGATGATCTTCGCGCCTAAGCGGATGGCCTCATGGGCCCGCTCGGATTTCCCGGCATCCAGAAAAGCTTTTGAATGGGGTGGCGTCCCCTCAGGCACGAAGGCAACGCGACAGACTGCACTGGGGATTAGGTGGCTGACAAAGGCAAAATCCGTGGACCCCGTTTTTTCCCTGTGGGGTTTTAAAATCTGCGGGGCAGACAAGGCCTCCGCATTGTCTAAAATGAGCTTGTTGAGGATGTGAGAAGGTAACTTGCCAACCATTTCATGGGATTTTCGGATCTCGACTTCTGTCCCCGTCATTAGGGCTGCACCTTTGAATATATCCGTAATTCTTTGCTCCAATTCCCCTACATCGCCATTATGGTATGTCCTAAAAATCACATAAGCCTCCGCATTTGTCTGCTCTTTGTTGCCCGGCATGCCGATACAATCTTTTATTCCGTAATATATCCGCACATCATCTTTTATATGGCCCCGCAAAAATTCGATACCCTGGAATGCCAGTATCAGCCCATCCAGGGCATCACGGGATGCCTCGGGAGCTATTGAGTGATGGGCTGCTATGCCTTTAAACTTGACATTGAGCTTGGCCCCCGCCAGAGACCTTACATCAACCGTGGTGCGGTCCGCTGCGTGCACCATCAATGCAAGGTCGACGTCTTTAAAACAACCATTTCTCAGCATGTGTGCCTTGCCCTGCAGGCCCTCTTCGGCAGGAGTGCCGTAAACTACAAGCTTGAAGGGCCTGTCAAAAACATGGCTTTTTAATGCATCTGCAACGGCCAGCATCACGGGTCCCTGAAGGTGATGGCCGCAGGCGTGTCCGATCGGTAGCGCGTCATATTCGCAAAGAAGTCCAATTGACGGCCCATTTGTTCCAAATTCATAGCTTCCTCGAAAGGCAGTGTCCAAGCCGCAAATCCCACGCTCCACGTTAAAGCCTCGCTGCTGCAGCCAATCGCAGAGGAGGGCACTCGACTTGTGTTCTTCAAAACCCGGCTCTGCATAATCAAAAATCTTGTCCGCTATCTCGCACAAAGCTTCCGATATCTCTTCAATATGCTTGCCTATTTCTTTTTTTAAATTTTTCCTAATCATACGTCTCTCCATTTTCTGATAGTTTTACAAGTTGTGTTAATTTATAGTATACTAAATAAAACTATATTTGTAAAATTAATGTAAATTATAACATTCATAATCTATTCTTATTGATTAATTGTCCGTTATAACCATTGTTAAATCACTGATTTAAGATATTATTAGGTTTACTATTTTGTCGAAATATTGACACAATCGGTATATAATATTATGATAATATTGATATTGATAAATGTTTCTAATGTTTTCTCCTCTTTGGGAAATAATTTTTTTGGGGGTGCTGCCGTGAACTTGAAAGAACAACAGTACATCTGTACTTTGGCCGATACCGGAAACATGACCGAGGCTGCAAAAAAGTTGGGCATTTCCCAGCCTGCCCTGAGCCTTTTTGTCAGCAACCTTGAAAATTCCCTAGGTGTCAAGCTCTTTGAACGCGTAGGCAAGCGCCTGATTTTAACTTATGTGGGCGAGCTATATACACAAAAGGCCCGCCAAATGCTAAATCTCAAGGACCTATTTGATGCAGAACTGCCGGGAATTATCAAGGGTTATAAAGGGCGCCTTCGCATCGGAATGCAGTCATTTCGCTCTCCTCACATAACCCCTGCCCTGCTTAAAAGGTTCCAAAACGACTATCCCAATGTGGAAATAGTCCTTCACGAGGGCAACTATCGATTTTTGGAAGGTTTGCTCTTGGACAATCAACTCGATTTGTTCTTCTGCAACTGTCCCCACCGCAACCAGAAAATTCAGTACATTTCCCTGCGCAGGGAGCCAATACTGCTTGCCGCACCCACCAATCATCCGAAGCTTTCACAGGCTCAGCGCGTCACGGGAAGCAAGTATCCCTGGATAGATCTTGCACACTTTAGAAACGAGCGCTTTATCCTGCAATATGAAGGGCAAAGCCTCAGGGCTTCTGTCGATGAGATCCTGGAAGATACCGGCATAAAACCTGGAAAACTTTTTTGCGTCCGCAGCATCGGCACCTCGCTTCGAATGACTGCGGAAGGGATGGGCGTATCCTTTTGCAATGAAAGTTACACCTCGTACTTTGACTTTAACAAAAAGCCTGCCTTTTTCCTGGTGGGCAACCACATTCACACGACGGAGTTTGTGGCCGCATATGCCAAAGGCCGGACCCTTCCCGGTTATGCCAACCACCTTATAAATATACTGAGGGATCTTTTATAGTGCTTTCCTTTTATAAATTTATGCTTTTAGGCGCCATTTAATTTATAATCGCTTTAAAACTACAAGCCTTGATTAGTATAAAAAGCCGTAAACTGATTACTTTTGCGCTCTTGATACAATTAATTATCATAACTGTTGATTAACAAATATCCCCCTTCAGCGTCGCTGAAGGGGGATATTTTAATCTCTCACGCAGACCATGAGCTCCCGCTCATTCTTTATTATGATTTTTTGCCTGTCCATGTCGATAATGCCCTTTCGCTTCATTTCGCTGAGCATCCGCGTTACGGTTTCGCGGGAAGTGCCAACGATAGATGCTAGCTCTGACCTGGTAATGGGCATTTCTACTTCAATTCCCTGGGGGGTCTTTATGCCGTGCTCCAAGGACATCTTGTGAAGAGCACAGGCAGTTCTGTCATAAGTGTCCCTGAAAACTAAGTTCTTTATGTTCTCCTGCGAATCCCGGAGTCGTTTTGACAGGACTTTGATGATTTTAAAGGCAATGTCGGTGTTTTTCTTAAGGAGCTTCTCCAGGTCGCTGTTTTTTATAACTCCCACCACCGAGTCTTCAACGGCTTCCGCATTGGCAGGATATGGATCCCCACCGAGGAGGACTGTCTCTGCAAAAATATTGCCGGGTCCGAATATGTGGAGTATGTACTCGCGGCCTTCAGGGTCGGATTTGTAGATCTTTATCTTCCCCTCTTTTACAAAGTATACCGCCTCACCGGGATCACCTTCGAAGAAAATTATCTGGCCTTTCTTATATTTTCTCGGAATATAAATATTGCTGACCTCTTTTAGTTCCTCGGGTTCAAGGTCCGAAAATATTGGTATCTTTCTGATTATGTCCGTCTCACTCATATACTACGGCTGAGCCTTCAACCCCCTTAAATTCAAAATAGGAAATCTACCTCTGCAAAAACCCCACCTTTATCGGCAAGTCAGCTAGCCCACCTGACTTTGCCGGTATTTTTCCAGGCTTGCAAATTTCGTAAATCTCGGGAGCCATACGAGCTCGACTGTGCCGGTAGGACCGTTTCTCTGTTTTGCAATTATGACTTCGGCAATGTTTTTCTTATCGGTATCGGGATTGTAGTAGTCATCCCTGTATAAAAAGGCAACCACGTCGGAATCCTGCTCCTGGCTGCCGGATTCCCTAAGATCGCTCAAGATCGGCCTGTGGTCTGACCTCATTTCGGGGGCCCTGGAAAGCTGCGACAGCGCTACAACGGGCACGTTCAGTTCCCTGGCCAGGGCTTTTAGGGACCTGGAGATTTCCGAAATCTCCTGCTGCCGGTTTTCCGAATTGCCCCTGCCTGACATCAGCTGTAGGTAATCTATGATTATAAGGCCCAGGCCCTTTTCGGCCTTAAGGCGCCTTGCCTTCGCACGGAGTTCCAGGGAGGATATCCCCGGCGTATCGTCTATGTATATGGGTGCCTCCGACAGTGGGCCCATGGCCCGCGCCAGCTTCGGCCAGTCCTCTTCATCGAGCCTGCCGGTCCTCAGCTTGTGGCTGTCGACATTTGATTCGGCGCATAGCATCCGCTGGACCAACTGCTCCTTGGACATTTCCAGGCTGAATATAGCTACAGGTACTTTGTAACGAATGGCGGCGTTCTGGGCTATGTTCAGGGCAAAGGCCGTCTTGCCCATGCTCGGCCTAGCAGCGATTAAGATGAGGTCGGAAGGCTGAAAACCCGATGTCTTTTCATCCAGGTCCGGAAAGCCCGTTGGCACGCCAGTTATCCCGCCCTTGGTGTTGTAGAGCTGTTCAATGCGTTCAAAGGTATCAAACAAGATATCCTTTATATGATAGAAATTCTCCACCTTGCGCTTTTGGGCAATCTCGAAAATTTTCCGCTCCGCTTCATCCAAAAGCTCTTCAACCTGATATTCGGGATCATAGGCCATTGACAGTATACCTGAAGTAGTACTTATCAGGCGCCTTAAAATCGCCTTTTCCTCTACAATTCTGCAGTAGTACGCAATATTTGATGCGGTAGGCACCGTTTCCGTAAGGGTAGTAAGGTACACGGCACCTCCTACCTGTTCCAATATTTTATTGGACCTTAAGGCCTCCGTTACTGTAATCAGGTCGATGGGTTCTCGATTTTCGTAAAGCCTTGAAATAACATCAAAAATTCGCCGGTGCGATTCCATGTAGAAATCCTCCGGCTGCAATTGTTCCGTGGCTACGATTACGGCATCTTGGGACAGGAGCATGGAACCTAGCACTGATTGCTCAGCTTCTAGGTTATAGGGAGGCACTTTAAGATTGTCCATAAAATCACCCTTCAACTATTTTTACCTTGAGCTTTGCATCTATGCCCGGGGCAAGTTTTATGTCAACCTCGTAATTGCCTAAGGATTTTATAGGCTCCTGCAGTTCTATCTTGCGTCTGTCCACTTCAATATCGTGTTGCTCTTTTAGAGCTTCCGATATGTCTTTTGAAGTAACCGAGCCGAATAGCTTTCCCTGTTCACCCGACTTTACCTTAAGGGTAACCGTCATCTCAGAAAGCTTCGCAGCAAGGGCTTGGGCCTGCTGCCTTTCCTTTCTCTTTTTGTTTTCAAGGGCAGCCTTTTCCTGTTTCAGCTGCTTTATGCCTCCTTCAGTTGCTTCCCTGGCTAAATTTCTAGGAAGAAGATAATTTCTGGCATAGCCGTCAGCCACTTCTATCAGATCGCCTTTCTTGCCGAGCTTTTTCACATCTTCCAACAATATTACCTTCACGATGCTTCACCCTCTTTCAGATAATCAATTACCGCTTGTTTCACCATTTCCAAAGCCTCCGGCATGCTTACCCCGGAAAGTTGGGCGCCGGCCACGGTCATGTGACCTCCGCCACCCAGTTTTTCTAAGATCCGCTGTACATTTATATCGCCCAAAGAGCGACCGCTTATGGATATCCTATCACCCATGGGCACCAGGACAAAGGAAGCATAGATGCCCTTTAAACCTATTAAGCTGTTGGCTGCCTGGGCAGCTGCCAGGGTGGGATTGGCAGGCTCCTCATCGTAATAGGATATTACCACATGGTCTACAAACTCTTCGGCCCTCTTTATTACCTTCGCCCGCTGGTGCACGGTATCCGCCTCTTCCTGGAACAGCTTATATACTATAATCGGGTCAGCCCCCGCCCGCCTCAAAAAGGACGCCGCTTCAAAAGTCCGAACGCCGGTCTTAAAGGCAAAATTGCGGGTGTCTACTGCTATGCCGGATAGCATGGCTGTAGCCGCCAGGGGCGATATCTTGATGTCTTCTCCCATATACTGTATGAGTTCGGTCACCATTTCGCTGGTAGAGGAAGCGTAGGGTTCTAGATAGACCAGCATGGCCTTGTCTATAAACTCCTCTCCCCGGCGGTGGTGATCGATGACCACGACCTTTTCTACCTTTTCCAGGACCTTTTGCGACATCACAAGGGAGGGTTTGTGAGTATCCAATACCACGAGCAGGGTTTTTTTCGTGATCTTCTCCAAGGCTTCCTTCTCTCCGATGAAGTCCTTTCTAGTCTTTTCATCGCCCAGCAGCAGTTCTATGAGGGCATCCACCGATGGGCTCTGCTCCGGTGTGAGTATGATGTACCCGGGTTTGTTTAAGCTCTTTACTGCGCTTACTATTCCCGCTCCCGCGCCCAGGGCATCCATGTCAAGAAAGAGGTGCCCCAGCACCATTACCATGTCTGACTCTTCGATTAAGTTTCTCAGGGCATGGGATATGACGCGGGCTCTCACGCGGCTGTATTTTTCCACTGCCTTGGATTTGCCGCCGTAAAAATACGTCTTGCCGAAAGCTTTAACCACCACCTGGTCGCCGCCGCGGCCTAAGCAAAGCTCCAATGCAGTTTGGGCGAGCTTGCTAGATTGAGTGAGGGTAGCTTCTCCGTAAGCTGCCCCGATGCTCAAAGTTGGCGTCATTACCTGGCTAACTTTTATTTCCCGCATGGCATCCAATATGTTAAACTTGGCTTCCTCGGCCCTTTGAAAATCTCTAAGATTTAGCAGTACCAGGTACTTGTCGTCATCGTATTTTTTTAAAAGCCCATTGTGGTTGTATACCCATTGGGTAATGGTTTTATCAATCCTGGCCAAGAGCTCGGGCCTGTTTTCCTCCTGGCATTCCGCCATAATTTCATCGAAGTTGTCCACGTGGAAATAACAAACTGCAGTCTCTTTTTCTTTTAGTTGTACCCTCAGCTCATGCAGGTCCTCAATATCCTGGATAAAAATCGCCCTGTACATTCCCCTATTGCCCCTTCGACTGCCGGGCAAGGGGGCGCTCCTTAGGGAAAAGTGCCTTTCATTTATCTCGATCTCCTGGCATTGGTCATTAAGCGAGTTTAAAATGTCTGGGGGGATAATGTCACCTATATCCTTTATCCTGTCGTCGGCCGCCTGGAAATTGTCAATAAAAACTTTGTTTTTCCATATGACCTTGTTGTTCTTATCTACTATGGCCACGGCTGTGCCCAGCTCATTTAAAGTGTTTTTCCACAGCCCCTGCCGGAAGCTGGTCGTGGGTTCGATCAGTGCTGGCAGTGATTGTATTTCCTTTTTGACAAATACTAAGTAGTACAGCAGCAGGCCTAATAGGGGAAGAAGCAAAAGGGCCACTTTAACATCTATAAGAATTGTGCAGATAAGTATAACTCCCAGCAGGTAAAGCAAGCCACCCAGCAGTATTATCCTATCATTTCCTCTGTCCATGATAAATACCTCAAATCAATAAATCTTGCGGAAATTAAAGAGAATATCGAATAAGCCCGCAAAAAACATCAACTGCAAAAACAGGGGATTAAAGAGGGCAAAAAAGGTAATGAGTACTCTCAATGGTTTTGCCACATTGTACTTGCCCAGGAAATAGGCTAGTAGCGAAAAACCCTCTATGTAAAAGGCAAAACCAAATACCAAGGATATGTTCATGCCTACGGCTTTCAGCACCCCTACCGGCCAATAGGTCTCTAAGAGCACCAGCAGATAGCCCAAAAGAAAAAATGCCACGGTGAAATCCGGAAACTTCCAAAGCCAAAAAGGCGTCAAATCTTCTAGTTTCTGACCCATTCTTGCCAGCACGGCTTTTGTCACTACATAAGTCAGAAAAGTATCCATTACAGATGCCATTATAAAGATGCCCGGGATGAGTATGGGCAAAAGTTCAAGGCTCCTATTGAAACTATCGATTGTAGTTTCTACGGTCTGGGGGTCCATGCCAAATTTTTCATACAGGCTTCCAGCCATTAGCAAGGATTCTTTCATTATATTGATTTCTTCGGTAATAGGGTTTATGCCCATCATCAGCATGGTTAAGAAGATCAGTATGACCTTGGATATTAGTGAAGCTGCACCACCTACTGCCAGCACCTTAAAGGGAGACAGCTTTTTATTTATAGCCCCACCCATGGCTATTCCTATCAAGCCAAAACTTATGACAATGCTCAGGGCCTGAAAGGGGCCGCTCAATATCGCAACGATAATTCCCGCAACTGCCGTGGCAAGGATACTTGTCCTTAAGCCGTGCCTTATTCCCAGAATGACGATCGGCACCGGCCATACCAGAGTGGCGAAAGACCCAAGGATCGGCATGTACAGGGCCATGATGCTCAGCACTATGTTGATAGCTGCCAGCAGCGCTCCTTCCACCAGTGCTTTGGTGTTTGTTGGCTTCATGCAGTATTTCCTCCTTTATGGCAAAAAAGAGAGGGAAGACCCTCTCTAATCTGCTGTAAACGGTAGCAGGGCGATATTTCTCGCTCTCTTAATTGCTGTGGTAAGTTGTCTCTGATGTTTAGCGCAATTGCCTGTTATGCGCCTTGGCAGGATCTTGCCACGTTCGGTTATATACTTTCTCAAGCGGCCGTGATCTTTATAGTCAACAAACTCTATTTTATCAACGCAAAAGCTGCATACCTTTTTTTTCTTTACTCGTTTCGGTTTCAAGCGTCAATTGCCTCCTT
>LFSJ01000189.1:0-5102 GCA_001512695.1 Tepidanaerobacter sp. DTU063
TAGTTTGGAGGAAATGGAGTGAAAAATGATTTAGATAAGATTGAGTTTCCAAAGATCCTAGTAGTAAGCAACAATTGTTTTAGTGATACAAATAATAATGGTAAGACATTGGCATCATTTTTTGCGAATTACCTAGCAAATAAAGTTGCACAGTTATATTTTAGTGCAGAGATACCTCGCGTAAAGCGCTATACTAAATATTTTCGGATTTCAGATCGAGATGTTCTAAAGGGATTAGTTCTGCGGAAAGGCATAGTTGGAGGTCCAGTTTTACCATCTACAGAAGAGAAAAAGGGCAGGGTTCCAGCAAACAACGATGGTTTTCTGAAACTAAAACGTAGTAATATTTTGAGACTATATAGGGAAATAATGTGGAAGACAGGTATCTGGAGAACGAAAGCTCTAGATTGCTGGTTAGACGACTTTAATCCAGATGTAGTCTTTTTTGTTGCTGGTGACAGTGGCTTTGCTTACGATATAGTATCATATGTAAAGAATAGATACAGCACAAGACTAATTGTCTACATCACTGATGACTATATTCTACCACGTAGAACCATTTCCCCATTTTGGTGGATACGCAGACATCTTATTATGGCAAAGATGAGATCTGCCATTCAAACTTGCGATTTATTATATACAATCTCCCCTGAAATGCGAGAAGTTTACAAATGTATTTTCGGCGTTGATAGCAGAATCATAATGAATATGGCTGCATCACTTAAAGATGAAAAAATAAGAACAAATGAAAAAACCACCATAAATATGGTTTATACAGGAGGATTGCATTACAATCGGTACAAAACATTAGGTGCTTTAGCTAAAGCGGTTAGGAAATATAACGAAATGCCCACAACAACTAGACATGTATATTTAAGAGTTTATTCACAACAAGGCGCGAACAACGAAATCTTATCGCTTATAAATGTGGAAAATGCTAGCTCGTTCTGTGGCGCTCTTGACGCTGAAGGAGTTAAAAGAGTTCTGAATCAGAGCGATATACTTGTGCATGTGGAAGCATTTGATAGGAGAAGTACTGAATCTACCAGATTATCGATATCAACGAAGATTCCTGAGTATATGTCAATAGGCAAGCCTATTCTTGCGATTGGACCTGCTCAAGTTGCTTCGATGAAATACCTTGAGGATTGTGCTTATTGTGTCACAAGGTTATCGCAGTTAGAATCGAGATTATCTTATTTAATTGAAACAGATGAGTTGAAAGAAATGCTGTCTAAAAAAGCATTGGAGAAATATTACAATAACCATGATCCCGGAATAACTCGCGAACACCTTGTAAAAGACATATTAGAGATATTGGGGGAGAAACCCTATCATTGTGGCCTGAGTTAGTTGAGTATTACAGGGCTCGTTGAGCCATCAGGGCGGCCATGACTGAGCCACCATTCCGGAAGACACTGATCCACCCCAATAAAATCCTTTATAATGTGTTTGTACATCACTTCACTGATGTAAGTACATTTAGAGGAGGTCATAAATATGACCGATTATCGGGGGATCCTGCGGCTAAAGAGCCTGGGATTCAGTGAACGGAACATTGCACTAAACTGCTCTTGTTCCCGAAACACAGTTTCAAGTGCGTTAAGAAGAGCAAAGGAGCTGGGCATCGCTTGGCCACTAGGCCTGAAAACCGTTGCTGAAACCCAGTGGAAACGAGCAAAAGGACATCTTTGAGACTACATCGTTGTCGCAAGAAATCTTCTACCATATTCTGCTCCCAGTACAGGATAGAGGGTTGGTATGAGCAATTAGGTGGCAGTGCGAGCCCCATGGCAGACGCAATTGCAATTTTAGACCGAGTAGTTCATGATGGGTATAAAATCAACATCGAAAGCATTGATCCAGCTAAGGTCATCTCCATGCGTGAAGTCTTTGGATTGGACAAGCATTTAAGCGAATAAGAGCAAGTGGCTCAGTCGCCACCGGACCCGCGGCTCTGCCGCACCGGTATATTCATTAGTACATCGAGAACTATAAATACATAAAGGATTGTGCAGCGGTATGGTTAGAACAGGCAACCAGAATAACTTATACAGATTAAATAAAGCCATATGTATTTTATTTTGTATATGGTTTGCTTGGCCTTTTGCATCGTATAGATTAGGAATGTATTTTGGTGTCGTGCTATCTTTATTGTGGATAGCAACAACCGGGGTTTTCTTGTTCATGATGAAATGGAATGCTGACTTGCTACTAACGATCTGTTTTTTCATTACGCTATTACCGTATGTGTTAACAGGTACGTTCAAGTATTCGACGTTTAATCCTTTATCGCTTTTTGGCACTTTCTATCTGTTCTTTATAGGGATGTTCATATTTCAATACTATCATTCCCGTAATGACCTTCACTTTCTTGGTCTACTAGCAATAATAACTCTATTCTTTTATGGTATTGGTTCAATACAGACTATTATTGGGCTATTTAAATATCCTGCAGCATCTAGGTACTTGGCAGTAGGAAATCCAGATCCAGTTCTCAGAACAACTTATACCAATGCAGGAATTGGTGGGTTTAATTATGTTTATAGTGCAATTTTCTTATTAATTATTATGGCAAATGATATTGTAAAGAAGAGATCGCTTTATCCTTTTAAATACAAGATGCTTGTCCTACTTGCGTTAACAGCTATGTTATTTATGATAGTAAGAGCATCGTATGCTATAGCATTGATGATGTCTTTTTTGGGATGTGCTTTAGTGTTATTTGTACGGAGGAAGAGAACATTCTATATACTCGCTATTCAATTTGTTTGCATAATGCTGATTTTCTCTGCAACAGAAGGGTTTTTCAGCACGATATTTTTCAAGTTAGCGGATGTATTTGACAGCAATCCGGTTATATATGAAAAGCTAAGGGATTTAGCGTTAACTTTTGGTAACCTTACCATTTACTCTCAAACCACGAATCGGATACAGTTGTACTATTCATCTTTTAGATCCTTCCTAAGCAATCCATTATTTGGAGTTCACGGACCGTTCGGTACGAGTAGCTATATAGTCGGAGGTCATTCAGGCTGGCTTGACCTTATGGCTTATTATGGTTTATTCGCGACCATACCACTGTTCTTAGCTATTGGGTCTAATTTTATCAAAATAATACGAATAAACAGGCATAACGAATCTACTATTGGTATACTTGTGGTTCAATTGTTGTTTATTGCGTTGGGGATTATTAATCCGATTCTATATGTATATCATATCGGCTTAGTTGTGTTTTTGATAGTTCCTTCAGTTCCTTATATTTGTTGGTGTTTAGGTTGCTATGGAACCGGGCATTTCCGCTAGTAGGGGGAGAAGTTCTATGCGAATCCTTTGGGTAACAAATGTAGGATTACCGGAAGCCTATATGTTAATGGGTGAACATCCGTCACATTTTGGTGGTTGGTTGGTTAACTCAGCTTTTTGTTTGGCGAATATCGAAAGTGTTGAGCTATTTGTTTCGTTTCCCACAAATAAAGCGAATAAATATAAACAGTTAGTAGGCAAGAAGGTAAAATACTATCCCTTTGCCCCTATTAAGGATAATGATACGAAAAGGATAAAGAACAATGAATATTTTGACAACCTCCTAGCTGAATTGCAGCCAGATATTGTACATATTCATGGCACTGAGATGGCGCACGCGCTCTCTATGGTTAATGCATGTAAACGGACGAATACGAAAGTTGTTATATCCATCCAGGGACTGGTATCAGTTATAGAAAAGCATATGTATTCCAACTTACCTACACATGTTATTTATGGTAAATCGTTAAGGAATATTATAAGGGGAGACAATGTAGAAGGGCTAAGAAGAAGGTTTATTAGAAAGGGTAATAACGAGATTGAGGCTTTGAGAAAAGTAGACCATATCATTGGACGAACAACTTGGGATAAGGCCTGCTCGCAACAAATAAACTCGAAAGCGAAATATTACTCATGCAATGAAACGCTTAGGGATGTATTTTATAGACACCAATGGAAGCTTGAATACTGTGAAAAGCACTCAATTTTTACAAGTCAAGGGCAGTATTCGATTAAGGGATTGCACTTTATGTTGGAAGNNACTTATTATGGAAAGTATCTGAAAAAGATTATTATTAACTTAAGACTTGAAAAACATGTGATATTTACCGGGCTCTTGAGTGAATCTGAAATGTGTCAAAGATATATTAGATCTCACGTATTTGTTTGTCCTTCGTCAATCGAGAATAGTCCTAATTCACTGGGAGAATCTATGATCTTGGGGGTTCCTAGTGTAGCATCTTTTGTTGGTGGTATACCCGATATGCTTAAGGATAAAGAAGACGGATTTCTTTATCAACATGATGCGCCTTATATGTTGGCTTATTATGTTTGCAAGATTTTTGAAGACGATGATTTAGCATTGAAGTTCTCAACGAATGCAAGAAAGCGTGCGTTAAGAACTCATGATATCAGCCAGAATACGAAACGTCTAATGGATATATATGATGAGATCATCCTTCAAACTTAGTATTGGTAGCTATTACATTAGTTCTTGGGGGTGATATGTGTTTTTGGTAATATAAAAATATCCGCACCCCCCCACCCCCAACCTATGGAAAATTATATTTCCAAAAACACATACGTTGGCTGGAGGAGTGACATTGAATAGAAAGAGGAATGATGATCGATTGACCGAATCGAGAGTAGAACTTACTCATGAGGAAATAAAAAACATTGAGTATGACATCTTGTGTGATGTTGATGAGTTCTGTAGAAAAAATGAAATAACATATTTTCTAGCATATGGAACGTTAATTGGGGCAGTCCCCCACCAAGGGTTTATTCCATGGGATGATGATATTGATATTTTTGTGCCAAGACCCGACTATGATAGGTTCATACAATCATACAAACCAACTGATCCTTCCAAGCAATACCGAGTTATAGATGGCAGTGATAAGAGGTGTAAAACAGTGTACGCTAAAGTGTATGATGCAACTACTATTAAGATAGAAAGTGGTTGTGACTACACTAGTATCCAACCTATTGGTGTAGATATTGATGTACTCCCGATGCGATCGTCAACATAAAAGTGATCCACTGGGGGTGCGGACGAAATCCTGGACTTAATCATC
>LFSJ01000189.1:5180-5841 GCA_001512695.1 Tepidanaerobacter sp. DTU063
GCTGAATCGGTTGTTTACACTGTGTGTTAAAGAACCTAGAAAGAGCGTTGTTCGATATATTGCGTCAGAAATTGCTAGGATGTTTGGCCAAGCGTTTTGGGTAAGATTGATTACTGCATTGGCTACTAAGTACCCTTATGATAGATCAAAAAAAGCAGGGATGATCGTTACCATATTCGAGGGGTATGACGATAGATACCCTATTAGTATATTCAGAGAGTCAATACCAATGCGATTTGAAAGTCGCGATTTTCCCATTCCAATAGGATACCATGAGTGTTTAACACAATTATATGGGGATTACATGAAGCAGCCGGATCTAGAAAATAGGAGAACCCATCATAAAAATAAATGCTATAGGATGGTTGAACTGTGAATAATTCTGGGGTGATTAATTTGAGCAGGGAGAAGAGTAATAATAAGATAACCGCAGCATTGTTGATGGCAGCTGGAATGGGAGTAAGAATCAGGCCTCTGTCTAATGAAACACCAAAACCGTTAATATCTGTTCGTGGCACGCCGTTAATTGAGACTAACATGCAAGCATTAGTAAAGGCTGGTATTGAGCGGATATATATCACTGTAGGCTACAAAAAAGAGAAGTATGTGTATCTAAAGGAGAAGTATAGAGTTGTTGAGTTTATAGAAAATAAAGAGTATA
>LFSJ01000009.1 GCA_001512695.1 Tepidanaerobacter sp. DTU063
TACGGGCTTTTTACAGGGGGCCTGGGTTTTCACTACGGAGCAGAAAAGATAGGGGCGGTAGTTATACCGACATCAGGTGGCAATACTCGCAGGCAGATTATGCTCATGAGGGATTTGGGGACGGAAATTCTGGCATGCACCCCTTCCTATGCCTTGTGCATAATTGAAGGACTTGAGGCCATGGGTATAAAGACGGAGGAACTGAAACTTAAAGCAGGCATCTTCGGGGCGGAGCCCTGGTCCGAAAACATGCGTGCAGAACTGGAAGAGAAATTAAATATAAAGGCCCTTGACATATACGGCTTGAGCGAAGTAATAGGTCCAGGTGTTGCCTGTGAATGTCTTGAGCAGCAGGGCCTTCACATATTCGAAGACTTCTTCATCCCCGAAATAATCGACCCTGTCACGGAAGAACCCCTGCCTGAAGGTGAAGAAGGTGAGCTGGTTATAACAACCATCGATAAGGAAGGCTTACCTGTTATAAGGTACAGAACAAGAGACATTACTTCCCTTACCTATGAACCTTGTGCCTGCGGCAGAACCCATGCCAGGATCAGCAAACTCCTTGGCAGGACCGACGACATGCTGATTATTCGCGGTGTCAACGTATTCCCATCACAAATCGAAAGTGCTTTAATGGCTGTTGGC
>LFSJ01000022.1 GCA_001512695.1 Tepidanaerobacter sp. DTU063
TATTTAACGGATTTTCGAATCCATCAACAACAAGGGTCCAGTCATTTAACCGCGGCTCTTCGTCATTTGTTCTCCAGACTTGAATCCTATCTTCGTAGCTCGTAGATATATATATCCTATTGTTAAACACTGCCATGTTCCATATGGAACCCCTGGGGTTTTTATCCGGATCAAAGCCCTGAACGTTAGTAATAACCGGTTCCCACGGATAAAATTCGGGATCCTCACTGCTATAAAGTAGCGGCACTGGGTTTTCCTCGAGTTCGTCTCGAGTTGCAATATATAATTTGCCTCTATGAGTCACCATTGCCCTTGAGGATGATCCTTGAAGAATGGTGTCCTCCAAAACCCGCCAATTTACCCCATTGGTAGATTTTAATACCCGAACTCTATCGCCGGCTTCCGCTGCATAAATAGCGGGGCTGCCTCCGAAAGGTCTGTGAGTTATCAAATATCTAAAACCTGACAGCACGGAGTTTCCAGGAGTGCTTGTGCTCCTGTAGACTCTTTGCCAAGGCAATTTTCCATCTTTTCTATATCTCCATATTTCACCCTGATTTTCTACAGGGTTTGCCATG
>LFSJ01000025.1 GCA_001512695.1 Tepidanaerobacter sp. DTU063
TCGTTTTTCATTACATCGACGAAATCCCGGAAGAAATAACTGAACGTTGTGAAACCGCTCTGACACGAGTAAAATCCTTTGCAAACTGCCAGTGTGATTCAGCCATCCATATTTATCTATATCCGACACACTGCCAATTCAAAGCCGTATTCGGTGAAGGCAGGACGGTCCTGATTGACGAAAAGCAGCGCAAAATCCATGCAGTTGCAAGCGATAACTTGCAGTTGTTCATTCTTTATTTGGTTGACGGCAAATGGAGCAACTACCACCCCGAGTGGCAGCAAATGCTCAGCCATTGGGCAAAAAGGGATTTCGCGCCTTTCAGCCATATGAAAAATAGCATTAAAAGTATTTGCGAGTTTCCCAGACTCATGTTCGAGAATGGGGTTCCAGACCTGCAGGCCTGTTGCGCTGCCTTCATGGTTGAACGCTATGGCTGGGCAAAAGTAATGCAGTGGATCGAACAACCGGACCTGATTTTGTTTTTCGCATCCTGCTTTAACGCAAGCATCGAGAGCATGAACAAAGAGTTGTTCCAGGAGTTGGGTCACGCCAAGATGCTTTATGCGCAGCCGATTGACCCGAACATGGAAACCGCAGTAAAAGAGTTTTTCAGCAAAGCGCAAGATAATGCGTTTGCTGAGCTCACGGATAACTTCCGGATGCCTCTTTGTGCGAACCCTGAAATTTGGAAACAAAGTGAAGTGGATATCTATCTTACCCATGCGTTTTCCGAAGACCAGGCCTTGGTGCGTGCCGCAGCAAAAGATGCTCATGGAGCCTGGGGTTTATTTCATTTAGAGATGACTGCTGATAACTCTCAGTGGACTGTCGCAGCTTTGGACAGCTACGTATTGCGCTATGATGCTTGGACCAGGCGGCGAGCTCAAGGGTATGTCCGGAATAATCCCTTTGATGAGCAGCGATTTATGGACAAAGTAGTACAATTGTGCTTGGAACGGGGAATTGCCAATCCTACGATCCTAGATATAGGGATCGGCTCTGGCAGAATTGCCAAACGCTTTGTCGACGCTGGGTTTAACTATATCGGGATCGACCGGTCAAAGGCGATGTTAACGGAATGCAGGGAAAGGCTGGGAGAACGGGACAACCTGGTGATTATAGAGGCGGATTTGATGGACGGCTTGCCCTTACCTGACAGCTCCGTGGATGTGATTCTCGAAGTCCGGGTGTTCGGCGATATTCCCAGCAAGCTGCTGCAGGATTGTGCCAGAGTTTTGCGCCCAAACGGGTTTATTCTGGCGGGCATCCTTGATAATCTGGAATACGGAAACATCATTCCAAGGGAATTCCATGTTCTGCTGCAGTATGGTGACGATTTTCTCACAAGAAACAATCTCCCGTCCCCATACAGCAAGTTTCCCGGCAGGAGGGCTCTAGGGCTATCAGGACGGGATAGAGAGCCGCAGGTATCCAATCGAGCAGCACAAGAAGCTGCCGCTGTTCCATCTCCCGATCGAGAGTATACTCCTAACAATTGGTTTTCCGTTTATACTTACGATTATTATCCTTTCCAGTACTTCCAAGACAACCGGTACCATATGGCCTTTTCCCGTCACGAACCTGCTCTGGAACCATTCGGAACCCTTTATTTTAAGCATATGGCCGAGCTGACCAAAGAAAAACTCGGTCAAAAATACTCCTTCAAAAAGCAGCGTCAAACCACTGCTAGACTCTGGGAGGCACAGACTCTGAAACAGTGGGCTTATCAGTCCAGGCAGATAGAGCGGAGGTAAGCAGATTGACTTCCATCCAGCGGCCCCACTTCAGCTTTTTGTGGAAAAACCCGGCGAACTTGCAAGCCTGGGAACATCAAGAACCACTTCCCTCGTCATTGATTTCTGATCTCGGCCTTCGTCAAATCATCAAACACCTGCAGGCAGACCAGCAGTCACAATGGGTTGTGGAAGATATGCTGTGCAGGCCCTGCACATCAGAAGAAGAGATCGAATACCGGCTTGAGATCATGGACGACCTAATGAAATGCGATGGACTGTTCATTTTGTTTAGCGATCTCATCTTTCTGGTCGACAAGCTGCAATCCCTGGATAAAGACGAAGCTGGGATCGAAGATCCTATTCGGCAGGCCTCCTGTTTTCTGCAAAAATCCATCCTCTACACCAAGATCATCACTGCCCTGCAGGAAGGGTTGCAAAGATACAAAGAAAACATCAATTCTGAAGGTTTACAGCTGCTGACCGGGATCGTATCCCAGATAGCAAATTCCAGCACCTTTGGCAGCATGGTGCAGGACATTGCCAAGTTGGAAGACGAGGCCAAGGAGATCAACCAAGTTGATATCTGCTTCAACTGCAAGAATGAGATGATCACTAGCTTTACTGTGGACGTTCGCCCGGCAGAGAACCAGGAGCGGCTGCTGGCAAGGTTGATTAAGCTGGTTCAGCCAATTGTACCTTTGGCTGCTGCCGATGGGTATGCTGATGTAAACCAGGGAAGCGATTTCTCACAGCTTGAAGATCTGGTGCTGGAAGAGAAGCGGAAAGCATTCCCGGAACACTTCAGTGCGTTAATTGCATTCAGTAAGAAGTACAAGGAGTTTCCACTGGATCATGTGCTGCCCTACGGTTCCGAGCTGCGATTCTACACAGCCATGATAACCATGATCAAAAAGCTGAAAAAGTACGGGTTTGCTTTCTGCAAACCAAGAGTCATGGCGAAGAACAAAAAACACTTCTCCCTCAGGAGAGCCTACGATCTGGGCCTGGCGCTGCGCATGGTGGAAGATGACTACGGCGCAGACTGCATGGTTTGCAACGACCATAAGGCCGATGATGCTGAAAGAGTCTTTATTCTGACCGGCCCGAATCAAGGCGGAAAAACAACCTTCATCCGTTCCATTGGCATCTCCCAGATAATGTTTCAAGCCGGCTGTTTTGTGCCTGCTGCCGATGCTGAGCTCAGTCCTGTTGATCATGTTTTCACCCATTTTCCTGAAAAGGAAGTGTTAGGCGAAAAGAAAGGACGGCTTGCGGAAGAAGCTGGGCGGATCGCCAGGATCTTTACCGAAGCCACTGAGTACAGCTTGGTAATGCTCAATGAGTCATTCTCAAGCGTTCGAAGGGCCGATGGCTACATTCTTGGCAAGGATGTCCTCAAGGCTATGATGAAACTAGGGTGCCACGGCATTTTTGTAACCCATATTACCGAGTTGGCCCACGATGCAGAGCTGTTCAACCAGAAAATTCAAAACGGCAGCCAGGTGGTCAATCTCCAGGCAGGAGTCATCGATCCAGACGGTATAGGTATGCAAGGAAAGCGGACCTATGAGATCAAGCGAGTCAATACACCCTTTTCCTTCAGTTATGCCCGAGATATTGCCCAAAAGTGCGGCTTGACCTTTGAGCAGCTGGTTCACTTGTTTGAAACAAGAGGTTTGGTCGAGGGTGGGATCAAAAAATGAGGCGAAATGTCAGTTTGCTGTTCAAAACAGAGCGTAAGCCCAAGCAAGCAGCTGGATTTGATCATCTTAAAGAAGATCTGAACATGGACAAGATCCTTGACTGTGTTTTCCCTGATGCGGGAGGCAAGGAAAAAGCAGCGCTGCTGAGGGTACTGCTTGATTTAGAAACCAATGTGGACAACATCAACTACAGGCTGGCCATCACAGAAGAACTGCTCGAAAAGCCGTATTTGCCGCACAAGATTCTGGAGGTGACTGCGCAGGCGCGTTCATTTACGGCAAATAGAAAGCAAACTGTACTCTACCGCCGTACCAATTCGGTCAGGCAGCTTCACTCGAACCTGGAACTGCTGCTGAACTACCTAGGGCTCTTTGACACACTTGCCGCCGTTTTGCAGGAAAGATATCCATACAAATCGGAGGGCCTGCGGAACCTGACCGAATATGTTTGCGGCTGCGCAGCCAGTTCCGAATACCGAGAGCTGATCAATGTTTTGCGTCAGCTGCGGGATACGGTGCGCGACCCTTTCAGGCTGAACCTGACTATAGGCCGCGACCTGAGCCACAGACTGCGTCTAGCCGAGATAACAGGGCTGGACAAAGAAGATTCCAGCAGCCCAACACGGAAAAGAAAAGGCTCTTTCCTTGATCATGTTTTCGGCGGCGATGATGATAAGCCCGATCCACTGCTTGTGACTGATATCATGTTCCTAGAAAAAAGATGTGTGGCTGAACTGTTTGAGAAAACAATGCTGCATCTGGGAGGGATCGTATCCAGCGTCACCTCGGCGCTGATGCGGTTTTTCCGTAATCTGGAGGAAGAAGTGCTTTACTACAAAGCTGTGGTTGAGCTGCTGCAGGTTGTCCGGGGACATGGCCTGCCTGTTTGCCGGCCGCAGTTCATACCCCGCGAGCACAAAAAGTTTATAGCCAGTGGGATCTATGACCTCAGCCTTGCGCTTCATCTCGCTTCCAAGCAAGAATTTTCACTAGATGCCATAGTGAAAAACGATGTATTCATGGACAGTGAGCGGGGACTGATTTTTATCGTCACCGGGCCCAACCAGGGAGGGAAGACGACGTATCTTCGCGCTGTTGGTTTAGTGCAGTTGCTGGCTCAGGCAGGTATTTTGGTACCTGCGGAAAGCGCTGTGATCAGCCCTGTTGATCGGATTTTCACCCATTTTGCTAGCGCAGAGCAGACTGATGATGATCGGGGCAGGCTGGAAGAGGAGATGGTCCGCCTGAGACAGATCATGCAGGAAATATCCGGAGACAGTCTCCTGCTGATGAACGAATCGTTTTCCTCAACCAATGCGCATGAGGGGGCTGTGATTGCGGAAGAGATACTTAGAGCATTAAGCATCATCGGTGCCAGGGTGGTGTTTGTCACCCATCTGTATGAACTGGCGGCGCGAGTGGGACAGATCAACACATCTGCCCGCGGGGTCACCAAGCTGGCAAACTTGGTGGCAGGCATCGAAAGGATTGATAGGCACGAAGGTGGCATGGCAGGAATGGTTAAGCGGACGTATAAAATAGAGCCGGGAGAACCCATGCCTCACGGTTTCGTGAGTGACATCGCATATCAATTTGGGATAAGTTATGAGGAGCTGGTCAAGCACGGCTCTGGAGGGGATCTGAGCGATGGTTCGCGAAGCTAGTGTGCCCATTGGTGATACTGCAGCGGATTATGTCAGCTTCGGCAGAGGAACAAAACCGCTGGTGCTGATTCCAGGACTGAACTTAAGAAACGTCAAAGGATCAGGCTATGCCTTGGCCTGGATGTACCGTGTTTTCGCCCGGGATTTCAAAGTGTACTGCATCGACCGGAAACGGCAGATTCTCAAGGATTACACTGTGGAAGCGATTGCTGAAGATTACGCCGCGGCAATGCAGGCGTTGGGAATACACGACTCATATGTGGTTGGGGTTTCCCAAGGCGGCATGATTGCCCAATACCTGGCCATCAATCATCCGGAACTTGTCCGCAAACTGGTGTTGGCCGTCACCTCGGCCCGCAGCAATGAAACCATAACCTCCTGCATCAACACTTGGGTTTCCCTGGTGGAGCAGGGCGACTACCGGGCGCTCGGAAGAGATATTTTGGAGAAAATGTATTCGGACAGGTATGTCCGGAGATACGGCTGGCTATTCCCTTTGCTTGTCGCCATGCAGAAGCCTGAAAACCCGGAACGCTTCATCACCTTGGCTAAGTCTTGTCTGACATGCGACACTTATACCCAACTGCATCGGATTAAGTGTCCTGTCTTGGTTATTGGCGGAAATAGAGATAGGTTGATGACAGGAGAAGCATCAAGAGAGATTGCTGAGCAGCTTGGCTGCAGCATTTATATGTATGAAGGCTTGGGACATGCGGCATATGCTGAAGCCAGGGATTTCAACCGGCGGATTTATGAGTTTTTCACGGCAGATTAGCTAGTGGTCGCTGCGGCATCGTGACGCGGCATGATACTCGACAGAGACTATGAAAAGTTTCCTCACACAATGAACGGCCAATCACCAAGCAGCACGCTTATTTGTACTCCTTTATCTTTGGCCTGCCAATGTCTTGCGAGGATCCCCCCCTTAAGTTTCATAGTGCTTCTTAGATGCTGGGTGCTGGGGGCGTAAGACGATAGCTGATCCTGTAGCTGTCACCTATAAGTAAAACCACAAGGGCTTGGTGTAGAAGCCTGTCGAGATTGGTGGTCACAATCAGAGACCTATGTTCATATACTTTGGCAACCAGCTGGAATAAATGATCCGAACCTGTGGCATCGAACAGTATGTAACCAAGTTCACGTATTTGCACGACAGTCCTCACTTTCGTCAAATTTGCTCACCCCTCGAATGTGTGTTGGTTTGGACTTGCCAAACAACTTCGAGAGGGTGGGCATTTTTCTTTTCTCAAGTGGCCATTTGTGAGGTCTTTTTATGGCCATTTATGTCCATTATCCCTTCGATATAATCGACGTATTTCTGCATCAGCCTGACGGTGCTCGACTTTCTCGCTCGCCGCAGTTATTCCGTACGGTACTATAAGCATAGCGCAAACCAAACCAACAAACCTTTCCTGGACTGCGGAAAGTAAAAAGCACAGCAGGACTGCAGCTGTGCGTAGTTAAGGAATGCAGTGTCACCCGCTGCTTAACTCCATATTATGAATAGATGAAAAAGGGATATAGGGTTGGTGAGACAAGTGGGTGCCAGATACTGCTGCCTGGAAGCTATTTGTGAGCTGTTGGAATCCATTGCGCTTGAGGAAAAAGCCCTTGCTAATTTGATCAATTCAGAGGCAGATAAACTAAGAGCGGTGATTTCAAGCAAGCAAATTCCGCTCACTCCAGAGAATTTTGTTGCTGTTCAGCGGGAAGTAGTAAGTATGCTGCAGGCAATAATTAAGTTTCAGATTCTGCTCCAGTATAAACTTGAGGATCTGCTGGAAGTGTGCCGCCAGCAGCCAACACCAAAGCACATTAATGCCGTTAAACCTGCAGCCCGGTACAAAGAATTCCTTTAATTAGAAAAGGCCCCGCTAACAAGGGCCTTGTCTGGATGCCGGTTAACCGTTGCAGGGTGTAACTTCTATATCTACACCGGTAAGCTGGAAGCTCAGCAAGGTAGTGCCAAGAATCGGATCGAGCAGCTCCAAATCGACCGTTCCGGCTGTTCCATCGATTTCTAACGACAAGTTCAGCAGACCGGCAATGATGCCAGTTGCTGTGCCGGCACCAGTTAAAGTTAATGTATCATCGGCACAGACAATTGATGCGATATCAGTTAATTTAAAACTGATGTCGCCAACAATTATTGGGAGTCCGGTAAGACCAAGGGTCAATGAACTGCCTTCACTGCTGCACTCAGGACAGATATTGATGGCTAAGTCAACATCTGCCTGAAGTAGTGGGAGATCAAGCAGATTTATACTCACACCGGTTTCTTGTAATTCAGCGGAGACAGAACAGTCACACTCAAATACTACGGGTCCGTCTTCCTCTTCCATCTCGATAAGCCTTAAGACATCTTCTAGTTTAAACTGGAGCATCATCTGGTTTTTGATTACTTCCCTGAGAGTGCTGCGGATACTGTTGTTGACCGCCAGCAGGTCTTCTAGGCTTGTTATGGGTGGAGGAGGCTGCCCGTTTGCTAACGTTCCGAGGACCAACTGGAGCTTTTCTGCTTCAGCATTAATTAAATGAGCTAAACTGAGCTCTTCCATGCCAATAGATGCCAGCAAAAGGGCGATCGATTGATTTACCGTTATATTTATCTCACTGGGAATACTCGGCTCAGACATCATATCACACTCCTAGCTTGGTGATTCAGATTCATTACATGGTATGAAAACCTTTCTGCCTGGGCTACAAGTTGGGGAAAAACAGGTATAGAGTACTAAGCGGAGTGTGAAGCCTATACAGCTAGCTTTTTTAATTGCTCTTTGGCGACACTCTGGTATGATGTGTTTAATAAAATCGGAATATTATAACCCTTACTAACAGTACCTGAGTATCGCAGAATTAGTCATGTCATTATTACAAGAAAAAGAGGGTGAGGCGGTTTTGGATTACTTCCATCAGCTTATGGATGAAATCGACGGCTTTATTTTTTCCGGATGGGATTTTTCCTATATGACGGATACTGGCCGGATGCAGGAGTCCCGTTTAAGTGGAACTATTTCAACAAGGTAAAGCCGTATTTATCTAAGATTGAGCGGTTATTGGGCTTGGGGACTGGGGGAGGGGAAAGGCTGTCCAAGTTTAGACCTTTGCCCAGAGAAACATATGCCACCGAAGGATACAAACCGAACGTGTCAATCGCAAAATGAAACCTTGAGCCTCTGGGAATACGTGTCATCGAAGCTGACGGCGCTGAAAAACTGCCAATGGCCAAGATGTTTTCCATCAAAAAAAAACCGACTCCCATGCGGTGATGAGATTATTGCCCCATCATCGCACGGGAGTCGGAAGGTGTATTCACTTTGCTTATCCGTGCTTACAACACTCTAATCTTGTCCACAGGCGAGGCAAATGGTCCA
>LFSJ01000062.1:0-1724 GCA_001512695.1 Tepidanaerobacter sp. DTU063
GGAACTTTCTATAACTTTCCGGCCTGGGATCTAAAACTGGTGCAAATGACATTACTAGATATAAGAAAAGAATCAGGCTCGGGAAAAATAAAATGTGAAAAGTCCTTGAACTATAACCGTCTACTTCACCGGCCATATTCCAGTGTGACGGCACCTGTTCGGGTAGATGTGGATAGAGAAAATATCCCAAAACATACAGCGATAGAATCAGTGCTACCACAAACCAATTTATCGGCAATCTTGATTTCGTTTTATCTGCCATACGAGCACCTCCCATTATTTAGATAATTAGACAATTATCTAAATATATTTTAACATAAAAGTTGCTTAATAACAACACGCTATCAGGAAAAATATTATTACAAAATAATTACAGGCATTATAATAGGGGCTAGCCTTTGCTACCCGTTTCGGCATGGCATTATATTGCACGATATGAGAATATCCCGTCTTATTCTATGACGTTCTATGACGAGTCAACATTTGTTTTATTGATGTAAAACACTATTGACAAGATATTTTGCCTTTTCAACATCCTTTTTGTGAACATAAACAGTGTATTGTTTCTCATATTTCATATTCATTCCGAAACTGCCAAACCTGCCTCTTCTTGAACCAGGTCCCGACCACTGGCCCGAACGGTTTACCACTCTATAAGAATGCTTTATTCCCTCCCTATTAAGTACATATCTAACCTTTGCCAGTTCTTCTAAGGAATAACCTATGTATACGCTTTCTTTGTTAAAAGGAAACATATAAGGCAGCCTCCCATACGGAGAATAAATGTGTAAATGATGCTTTATGCTTACTCCTTGATTTCTAGCAATTCAATTATACCAGAATTTACATTATTGTGTATCAAATTAAACAATAATATATTAAAAAAGATATAGGATAGATGATCATATAAAACCATCTAACCTATATCTATTAGTGTGGCAATCTTCGCTTTTTACTTTATTTAGATTAAGGTTTAAATCTTTTAAGTCTTAGCGCATTAGTTACCACTGAAACTGAACTGAAGGCCATAGCTGCTCCGGCGATGGCCGGGCTTAAAAAGCCAAAGGCTGCAAAGGGGATTCCAATAGTGTTGTAGATAAATGCCCAAAACAGGTTTTGCCTAATATTTCGCATAGTTGCACGGCTCAGCTTTATTGCGGTAACTATTCCCCTTAAATCGCCGCTCATTAGAGTGATATCAGATGCTTCCATGGCCACGTCGGTGCCGGTGCCGATTGCGATACCTACATCCGCTGCAGCAAGAGCGGGCGCATCGTTTATGCCATCTCCCACCATGGCGGTAATATTGCCTTGGCTTTTCAGTTTTTCTACCTCTCTTGCCTTATGCTCGGGCAGCACTTCTGCCATAACGTTATCTATACCCACTTGCTTTGCTATGGCTTTAGCGGTTCTCTCGTTATCTCCGGTTATCATCCATACCTCAATGCCCATTTCCTTTAATTCGCTGATAGCTTTCTTGGAATGGTCTTTTAAGGTATCGGCTACGGCAATTATGCCCTGGATTTTATTATCCATGGCCATGATCATGGCCGTCTTGCCTTCATCTTCCAATTTCTCTAAGATGGCTTCCACATCATTTGTATCTATGTTTTTGGATTTCATCAATCGCCTGTTGCCAAGATATACATCTTTGCCCTGGATTTTGGCATAAATACCATGGCCCGGTATTGCCATGAAATCTTCTGCATCGACAATATCCATGC
>LFSJ01000062.1:1953-2108 GCA_001512695.1 Tepidanaerobacter sp. DTU063
CTTTCCAGGTGTTCTCCGCCCTTGATCAAAACCCCGTGTTCTGCACCTTTGCCGGTGCCTACCATTACCGAGGTAGGTGTAGCAAGGCCCAATGCACAGGGGCATGCTATGACGAGAACCGATACTGCATTAATCAAGCCTGCCGTAAAGTTGTC
>LFSJ01000108.1:0-14155 GCA_001512695.1 Tepidanaerobacter sp. DTU063
TTAGACCAATTTATTTATATCAAGTATTAAAGCAACCTCACCGTTGCCAAGAATTGTAGCTCCTGCGATGAATTCAATATCATTTAAGAATTTGCCCAAGCTTTTAATTACGATCTCTTGTTGGCCTATAAGATCATCCACAGCCAAACCTACATTTTTTTCACCTTTTTTAACTATTACTAAAGTTAACTCTTTCTGATTCTCATCAAACTTTTCTGTTTCTAATGCCTGGTTTAGTCTTATGATAGGAATTACGTTGCCTCTTAGCAATATTACTTCCCTTTTTTGAACCGTTTTTATTTGGTCTTTAGTAACTATAACAGTCTCTCTAATTGAACTTAGAGGAATAGCATATTTTTCATTGCCTACCAGCACCATTAATGCTTGAATTATAGCAAGTGTAAGGGGGAGTCTAATTTGAAAGGTCGTCCCTTTATCCTTTATAAAGCTTGTTTCAATAGAACCACCTAATGATTCGATTTTAGTCTTAACTACATCCAGGCCAACCCCCCTTCCTGAAACATCCGTCACTTCACTTGATGTGCTAAAACCGGGTTCGAATAAATATGATATTATTTCATAATCCTTTAAGTTTTTCGCTTGTTCGGCACTAGTGAGACCTACATCTAAGGCCCTTGTTAGCACACTACTTAAGTCAATTCCCCTGCCGTCATCGGAAACCTCAATGATTACGTTGTTTCCGTCTTGATAGGCCTTTAGATTAATAGTCCCATGTTCGGGTTTGCCTTTTTTTACTCTTTCCTGTGGGTATTCTATTCCGTGGTCTGCGGCATTGCGAATAAGATGTATGAGGGGATCCCCAATTTCATCTATAACCGTCCTATCTAGTTCTGTTTCGGCCCCTTCAATAATCAAATTAATCTTTTTCGACAGTTCACGAGACAAATCGTGAACGACTCTTGGGAATCTATTGAATACATTTTCTATGGGCACCATTCTTGCCTTCATTACCGCATCGTGAAGATTTGAAGTAATTCGCTCCAAATATTCTATTGTTTCACGCTGCGCCTGATAATTATTGTCTTTAATATCTTCTAATCGAGTTTTTATAATAATTAATTCACTGACCAAATTCATTAAGTTATCCAATCGCTCTATATCCACTCTCAGAGTTTTGCTCGTTCTCCTAACACCATTTGTCCCTTTAGAAGTTTTTTGCCTAGATGCTAAAGTTTTTACAGTTTCAAGACTATTTTGTTCTTTATCTGATTCAATTTTTCTAACAGCTATTGAATTATGCTCAACACTTGTAACATCTACTGATTTGAGTTCAGATACAGAACTTAAAGCCTGTGAAATATCATTTTTGTTTTTTGATGTAATCAAATACAAAGTAAATTCATTGTCAAATTTTTCATCTTCTATATCCTGTACGGACGGTTCAGTTTTTATAATGTCGCCAAAGGCTTCTAAATTTTTAAAAACGAGAAAAGCTCTTGCAGATTTTAAAAGGCACTCATCAACAAGTGTCACCTTTACTCTCCATATGTAAAGACCTTGCTCTAAAGCTTTACGAATTATCCTCTCTTCATATTCATTAAAACTAAAAACATAATTTTCTTCGTTTTCATTAGGAGTTACTTTTGCCTCATCCAAGCCAATAGCTTTTTTACCTTTGAGCATTTGTAATACCATATGTATATCGCGTTCTTGTTCCTGACCATGTTCTTCCACATCGTGGATTAACTCTTCCAAGATGTCAACGCTCTTTAATAGAGTGTCAATAATGTGCTCATTAACACTGATTTCTTGACTTCTTATCTCTTGTAAAAGGTTTTCCATCTCATGGGTCAATTCCAAGAGTTGAGTAAAGCCCATGGTACCTGACATGCCTTTTAGGGTATGAGCAGAACGAAATATTTCGTCAACAATTTCCTGAGAAGGGTTGTTTTCTAGTTCTAATAAATATTTATTTAGATTTTCAATATGCTCTTTAGCTTCTTCTAAAAAAACATCTAAATACTGATTATTCATTTTATTCACCCCTACTTTTCATTCAAGACCATTTTTTCTAAGTTCTCTTTGCTTGACAAGTATGAATTTTACTATGATGTCTCGTGTCCGATCATCTATATCTAAAAATTCTATCGCAATATCGTATTTGTTTATTTCCCTTGTGCTGTCATATTCGGCTCTCCGCACTATTGCTTTAATAGCTGTCTTATTCCCCAAAACATCAGGAATTGTAATCTCTAAGTTTGTTCCTACTTCTATTAAATCGGAATGTGAAAATTTAATTCCACCTGCGCTGATATCACGGGTGTATCTTATAAAGCTACCCTCTGCATCATCCATTTTTACATGAATGGGGAGTGATATTTTTAGTCTAAAAAAGCTTCGCTTTTGTTTTTTATACGGAGAACTCAAAGGAAGTATTTTTATAACCGGAATGGGTCTATACCGTTTTTCTAACACTTTACCTTCTATGCAATAAAATGAACCCTTTCTGGAAAAATAAATGTTTATATTCTCGTCTACTGCGATGAAAAAAGTTCTGCCACCCTTCATGGGCATCCCCAATGTAATATCATCAGATCCTATATCTTCAATTTTAGATGAGAAATATAAGTCCCCGCTATCTCCTTTTACTTCAATTATCACCTTCATGCCTATTTCTAAAATAACTTCAAACATCATAGAGCCCCCACATTAGTTTTAATAAATGACATTAATTTTTTGAACCACCCTTCAATTGTTACCGTACCTTCATTATGAATTTCTTGGCCATACAACAGTTTATTTGTAATGTTAATCAAGCATTTGGAGGCCAATCCGTTTGGATATTTAATTAGAAAAGGAGTTTGTTCCATATTGGCCTTTAATACGGTTTTATCTTCCAGGACAAAACCCAAATATCTGATATCTATATTTAAAAACTTTTTCGCTGCTTTTGCAAGTTTTCCCATGGTAAAACTGGCTTCTTTATAATTATCAGCTTTATTTATTATTACATTTATTGTATCACAGTGCTTGTATGCTAATTTTATCAGGGCATACGCATCTGTTACTGCACTTGGTTCAGGTGTGGTTACTACAATCACTTCGTGAGAAGACTGAATAAAACTCAATACATTTTTAGAAATCCCCGCACCTGTATCTATAATTATTATATCAAAAATACTCGAAATACTGTTGAAGCTTTTTATCAGTATTTCCAGCTCGCTACTGCTAATATTGGCAAGTTCATACAATCCCGATGCTCCGGGAAGTATGCTGATCCCCTTAGGTCCATCGAGGATTACATCTTGAATAGATTTACCGGCAGTTAAAATGTGAGAAAGATTGTACTTTGGATAAAGACCGGTTACAACATCAATATTGGCAAGACCCAAATCCCCATCTATCAAAAGTACATTCTTTCCTAGATTTTGAAGTACCAAGCTCAAATTAACCGACAAATTAGTCTTGCCTACACCACCTTTGCCACTTGCGACACAATAGACTTTTACTTTTTTATCAAATTCAGTGGGTGGTTTCTTTTGCTCCATAAGCTTCTTTAGCTTTAGAGCCTGCTCATACATCTTCTTTTTCCCCCAAGATCATTTTGGCTATTTTGTCCGCCGAAGGTAATTCAATGTCATCTGGAACATTTTGGCCCATTGTAAAATATGACAACTTGCACTTGCCAACATTCAGAGCATTTAGGACTACGCCATAGGTTTTTGTTTCATCAAATTTTGTAATGAGTATTTTATTGTAATATAATTCTTTATAATTATTTAGTATATCCGTCAAATCGCGATTCTTAGTAGCTGCACTTATGACAACATGTACATCATCAGGGTTTAATACATCTAGCAGGCCTTTTATTTTTTTTATCTGCATGCGATTATTGGGATTAAAACCCATGGTATCAACTAACAATAGATCATAGTCACTTAAAGACGCTAATGTTTCTCGCACATCTTCCTGTCTATGAATTACATGAACAGGAATCTCTAAAAGGTCTCCATAATGTTTTAACTGCTCAACTGCACCTACTCTAAATGTGTCTGCAGTTGCTAGAGCCACTTTTTTGTTTTTATACAGACTGAAATGTGTCGCAAGCTTGGCTATGGTAGTAGTTTTGCCAACTCCTGTGGGGCCAACAAAAGCTACTATGTAATTTTTGTTTGACAACTCAATGGGTTCAATATCATCAACGAATGACTTTATTTCTTTTTTTAAGGTCTTATATAATATGGCTTTATCATTTAATTCTGTATCAGAAAGTGCTTTAGTTGTATTATTAATTAGCTTGTTGATAATGGTAGGATCGACTTCCATTTCATGCATTCTGTCATAATATTTTTTAATGGACAAGGGCAAATTAACATCTAAAGCATTACTATTACCCTGCTGAACTTTTGTGTCAATATATAGTTCATTCAGTAATTTCTTGACTTCTTTTATTTCAGTTTTTAAGTCATCGATTCCTGTATTGGATGTAGCTTGATTGGTTTTTGAACTAATGGCCGCCAGGGTAGTCAGGTCTGGCTTTACAGGGGAATCCGAAGTCAGTTTAATATCATTAGCTGCTACAACTTCAACCATTCTTTTTGCAAAGAGGCCAAAAAAACCGCCTTTTTTTATATACTTAGTCTGGAGTATCACCGCGTCTTTTCCCATTTCACTTTTAACTTTATAAAACGCTTCTTGAATATTTTCGGCTACGTAAGTTTTAATTATCACTTAAAGTCACCATCCCGACTGACTGCACTTCTACACTTGCTTCCAGCTCATTGTAAGATAAGACTGGTAGAAATGAAAAGTGATCTTCTATAAGTTTTTTGAAATACATTCTGACCATTGGACTTGTCAATACAATTGGTGTTATCCCCTTCATGCTTAAATTGTTAACCAATTTCGCCAGAGAGCTTCTTATTTTAAGCACAAAAGAGGGTTCGATTGCCAAATAAGAACCTTGGTCATCCTGTCGGATGGAACCCAAAATTAGTTCTTCGACGTCTTTGTCTAAAGTAATTACCTTTGCACTTTGGGCAGTTACAAATCGCTCCGTTATTACTCTTTTTAAACGCTGTCTCACATATTCCGTTAGCATATCTGTATCTTTCGTTAAGGTAGCATAATCTCCCAGCGTTTCAAGAATTGTCACTAAATCTCTAATTGGCACATTTTCTTTTAGTAAGTTAGATAGCACCTTCTGTAATTCGCCTATCGAGATAATTTTAGGCACAACCTCATCAACCAAAGCAGGATATAGGTTTTTTAAATTGTCCAACAGATTATTGACTTCCTGACGCCCCAATAGCTCATGGGCATAACGCTTTATGATCTCCGTTAAATGGGTAGCAAGAACCGATGATGCATCTACTATTGTATAACCTTTAAGCTCTGCCTGTTCTTTTTTGTCACTGCTTATCCACCGAGCTTGCAGGCCAAAAGCAGGTTCCCTAGTTTCTATGCCATCAATCTCAATTGGCCCGCCAGTCGGATTCATAACCAAAAAGCTGTCAGTTCTAAGTTCCCCTCTTGCAGCTTCAACACCTTTGATTTTGATTAGATATTCATTTGGATTTAACTGTATATTGTCTCTAAGCCTTATCATCGGAACTACTAAACCTAAATCCAGGGCGCATTGCCTTCGAATCATCACCACTCGATCCAACAAATCTCCACCCTGATTGGTATCAGCCAGAGGAATAATGTTATAGCCAAACTCCACTTCAATGGGATCAACCTGCAACAAGGAATAAATGTTTTCAGGTTTTCTCATCTCATCTATTTCTCTTTCTCTTTCCAGTAGCTCTACCTCTTCTTCTTTTTGTTTGGATGCTCTATCTAATGATATACCCATGTATCCCAATGTCCCTGCCAAAGCCATGAAAGGGAAAAAAGGCAAGCCCGGAATTATGGCAAAAAGACCTAGGGCTCCGGCTGACAGGAGCAAAAGCTTGGGGTATGAAGTCAACTGTCTTAAAAGGTCCTGGCCTAGATGGCCCGAACTTGCTGCCTTTGTTACGATTATACCGGTAGCCGTCGAAATTAAAAGAGCAGGAATTTGACTTACCAAACCGTCACCTACAGTGAGAAGAGTGTATCTATTAAGCGCCTCTGTAAAATCTAAACCCTGAAATACTATTCCCGTGATAAGGCCTCCAATTATGTCTATTATAACTATGATGATTCCAGCTATAGCGTCACCTTTAACAAATTTACTGGCACCATCCATTGCTCCGTAAAAATCTGCTTCTCTTTGGATTTCTAATCGCCTGTTTTGCGCTTCACTTTCACTTATAATTCCAGCATTTAAGTCCGCATCTATACTCATTTGCTTGCCCGGCATGGCATCAAGTGTAAATCTGGCAGCAACCTCTGCAACCCTCTCTGCACCTTTAGTTATTACAACGAATTGTATTATTACAATAATAGCAAAAATTATAAATCCAACTAAAGGATTTCCTTTGACTACAAAATTTCCAAAAGACTCTATAACTTTGCCGGCATATCCGTTAAGTAAAATCAGTCTGCTGGATGATACATTCAGCGAAAGCCTGAGCAGAGTGGCAATTAATAAGAGAGAAGGAAAAATAGAAAAATCTAGAGGCTTTTCCGTATTCATCGATATCAAGAGAATTACAAGAGAAAAGGTTATATTGAAAACCAATAATAAGTCCAATAAGGCCGCAGGCAAAGGTATTACCATCATTATAATTATAACAATTGCCATTATGGCCATAGTAATATCCCCTAGCTTCATTTCATAACCTCCTCTCCCTTAAGACTATAAATAAATGCAAGTATTTCAGCCACTGCCTGATATAAAGTTTCTGGTATTTCGTCTCCCACTTCCACCGTTCTATACAAGGTCTGAGCCAAAGCTTCGTTTTCCACAACGGGAATGTCATTATTTGATGCGATCTCCTTTATCCTCTCTGCAAGTTTATCTGCACCTTTTGCCAAAACTACAGGGGCATTGTGTAGGGCAGAGTCATAGGCCAGTGCAACTGCATAGTGAGTGGGGTTGGTGATGACAACATCTGCTCTTTCCACATCTTTCATCATCCTGCTGCGAGCCATTTGCCTCTGAATTTGTCTGATCCTAGACTTTATCTGTGGATTGCCTTCAACTTCCTTGTATTCTTCTTTAATGTCTTGCTTTGACATCATGAGACCTTTTTCGTACTCGTACCATTGATAGAAATAATCAAAAATCGCTAAAATCAATAACGCAATTGCGGCCTTAAGACCGATGTTAAATGCGATATTTAAAACTAAACTTATCGAATCCGCTAAACTCATGTCTAGCATTAATGGGAACAGATTCTGATAATTTTTTACACTAGAGTAAACCACATAGGTTAATATTGCTATTTTTATGCTGGATTTTAACAACTCTATAAGGCTTCGTTTAGAAAAAATACGTTTCAGTCCTTCTAGAGGGTTTATTCGCTCAAGTTTAGGCGTAATCGGCTCAATACTTAATACAAAGCCAACCTGCATGTAATTTATTACCAAACCAACGCTGAATAAACCAAGTATAATGGGCAAAACCACCTGGGATATTGAGCTAAAAGTTTCATATAACAATGTAATGATGCCACTATGAGTAAATAGGTCTTCTCTAAGCATCGTATCGGTCAAGTAATAGTTAAAAAGCTGGGCTATGTTTAAAATTGAATTTTTCCCAAGTATTCTAAAGAGGATAATGCTTATAAGTAGTATAAAAGCAGAGGAAAGTTCCCTGCTGGAAAAAACTTGTCCTCTCTCTCTTGCTCTTTGGCGTCGCCTGGGAGTAGCCTTTTCTGTCTTTTCCTGAGCAAATAATTGTAAGTTCACGGTCTAACCATCATTTCTTTTATTATTCTTAATATGCCTTCATAGCTGCCATTGTAAAATGCATCTATTATTACAAAAAACATTGGGAAAACCATTATCATACTAATCAAACCCACGGTTATTTTTAAAGGAAGTCCCACCATGAATACATTCATTTGAGGAACCGTCCTTGCAATTATGCCCAAGGCTAAATCAGTAAAAAAAATAACTGATACTACCGGCAGGGCTATTCTTACACCAAGCAGAAACATATCTTTAAAACTTATGACTATCTCTTTAATTAGACCTTCCTGTAATACAACTCCACCAAGAGGTAGCAAGTCATAACTTTTCATTATAGCAGAAATCAACACATGGTGCCCGTTAACCGTTAAAAACAATAATATGGTTACAATATAAAAATAATTGCCCATAAGAGGCACTTGTGTATTGCTCTGCACGTCTAGCACGTTTACTATGCCAAAGCCCATCTCCATGTCTATTATTTCGCCGGCAAGATATAGCGAAGAAAAAAGCAAAAATGATGCATAACCCATTGTTATCCCAGTCATAAATTCTTTTAAAGCGATTGTAGCTATAATCCATAGATTGTTGTCAAAATATATATCATGGACAAAGGGATAAACGACGATTGATAAAAGCGCTGACAGGCCTATTTTTGCCTGTGCCGGGATTTCCCGCCGGCCAAAAACCGGAGTAATTAACATGAACCCTAAACATCTGAATAAAACAAGTAAAAATTTAAGTAATGCCGTTTCTAAACTTATTTGCATGATATCCTAACCTAATTTATAAAATTTGGAAGTTCAGAATATAAATTTTGAGTAAATTCCGTAATGATTGTCAACATCAAGGGACCAAATATGATTATTGCAATCATAACGGCAATGATCTTCGGAACAAAAGTCAGGGTTTGTTCCTGTATCTGTGTTATAGCCTGAAGAATACTTACAGTAATTCCCACCAACATGCCGAGACCTAGCATCGGTGCAGCCACTAACAATGCTACCGATAGGGCCTCCCGCGCTAAATATATAACTGTCTCTTGGGCCATCCTTTCACATCCTTAAAGTTATCTAAAACCGGTTATTATCGAATTAATTACTAAATTCCATCCGTCAACCATGACGAAAAGCAAAATCTTAAAAGGCAAAGATATCATTATCGGAGGTAGCATCAACATACCCATTGACATAAGAGTACTTGATACAATCATGTCTATAACTAAAAAAGGTATAAAGATTACAAAACCCATTTGAAATGCTGTCTTTAATTCACTTATTATAAACGCAGGAATCAACACGTAAGTAGGTATGTCGTCGAGAGAATTAATGGTTCTTTCCAGCCTGGCATAGTGAACAAAAAGGGCTAAATCTTTTTCTCTTGTCTGTCTGAACATAAAATCTCGTAAAGGTATCTGAGCCCTTTGCAGTGCCTCGCTTGTAGTGATTTCCTGATATATAAGTGGTTGTAAAGCCTGTTCATTTATCTGACTCCACACCGGAGCCATTATAAATATTGTCAGAAACAAAGCAAGGCCAATTAGAACCTGAGTAGGCGGAACTTGCTGAATTCCCATGCCATTTCTAACGAATGAAAGCACGATGATAGTTCTGGTAAAAGATGTAAGCATTATTAAGATTGAAGGTGCTAAAGATAGTATGGTTAGCAGCAGTATTACTTGTAAAGATAAACTCAGGTCCTCTGGACTATCGGCTGGCTCTATAAATGGAAGTGAGGGTAGTTGAATACCTTCTTCAGCAGCATAAGCTGTAACATGTAAACATAAAAAACATAAAATTAAGCAAATTATCTTGGGTAGAAAACTTTTACGCAATATCATTTTGATTCACCAAATTTATTATGATCTGTGCCCCATTTAATTTTACTAAGATAGTTGTTCAATTGAGCTGAAAAATTTTCTTCAATCTGATTTTTCTCAGCTTGAATAATCAGTTCCGCTTCTTCATCGTCCAGCTTGCCTAACAAAAATATACCTTCTTTACCCGTGCCAAGCAACAAAACACCATCAGGTGATTTCACAATGTGAAGAGCATTGTCTCCACTGAGCTGCAAACTATCAATCAGCTCCATGTATTTACTTTTTGCTCTTATTTTCTTTTGCTGTTTTCCGATCCAGCGTGTAGTCAAATAGGCCAATCCGGCTATAAGAACGAAAAAAATAAAATATACAACAAAAGTCAGGAAGCTCAAAGGGGCTGAAGTTGTGTGATTTGTGTTGTCATCAATGACATCAAAATCATAATTTTTCAAGTTGTCTACATCTATCGGATTTGCCAAAACAAGGGTTCCGGCAGTTAAGATTGAAATAAGTATAAACAATATAATCATCAATAGAATGTTTCTTTTCATTTAGTAAAACCTCTTTAAGACGCAAGAGCTTTTTTTACCGCCTCTATAACCCTTTCAGGTTGAAAAGGCTTTACTACAAAATCTCTGGCACCAGCCTGAATAGCATCAATAACCATCGCCTGTTGTCCCATAGCAGAACACATGATAATGCGCGCAGAAGGATCACTAGCTTTTATTCTTCTCACCGCTTCAATTCCATCCATCTCGGGCATTGTTATATCCATAATTACTAAATCAGGATTTAATTCATTATAACTTTTTATTGCTGCAACTCCATTTTCTGCTTCACCTACTACTTGGTATCCGTTTTTAGTAAGTATATCTTTTATCATCATCCTCATAAAAGCGGCATCATCTACTATTAATATTCCTGCCATTTGACTCATCCTCCTCTATTACTGTAAACTTTTAACTCTTTCAATAGAGTCTATTATTTCAGTTATTCTCACGCCAAAGTTTTCATCAATAACAACAACTTCACCCTTGGCTACCAACTTGCCATTAACTAAAATATCCATGGGTTCTCCCGACATTTTATCCAGCTCAATAATGGTTCCGGGAGATATTTCTAGGATTTCTTTTATCGTCTTGTTTGTCCTACCCAGTTCTACGGTTATTTCAAGAGGAACATCTAATATCAAATCTATGCTCGCACTAGCAGCTGGCACTTGTTCCTCTTCAAAACTTTGGAACTGAACTGGCTTGACCGTAACCCTAGTTTCAGTTCCGGTGTCCCTAACTGTTTTCGGTTCCTTTATTGACATATCTTTTTGTGCCTGAGAAATTTGAACAGGTTTTTGCACCTCTGTTTTTTCAGGCCTTGCACTTTCCAACTCGGATTCGATTTTGTCTTGATCCGATTCTGATTCGTATGAAGAAGTAGACAAGGTATGAAGATCTTGAACCAAACCTTTAGCAAAAGGAATAGGCATTAATTGCATAATTTCGCTTTTTAAAAAATCACCTACTTCCATTCTAAAAGATATATTTATAATTTCTTCATATTCATTAAAATACCCTTTTAGCGAATCGGTGGCCAGGTTGATTTTAGTCAAGCGTGGAGGTGATATGCTAATATCTTTTTTTAACAAGGTTGATAAGGAGGTAGCCGCAGAACCCATCATTTGATTCATGGCTTCTCCTACGGCGCTCATTCTCATATCATCCAATTCCACATCAGTGTTTGTACCATCACCTCCCATCATTAAATCCGCAATAACCTTTGCATCTCTTTCCTTGATGATCATAATATTGGTACCGCTCAAACCTTTTGTATAAGATACTTCAACGCTAATAAAGGGTATGGGATGATTCTCTTTTAATTCTTGAATATTTGTAATAAATACTCTAGGTGTTGTGATGGTAACTCTATTTCTAAGCAAAGAATACAAGGTAGTAGCAGATGTCCCAATAGAAATATTGCCGATTTCACCTAAAGTGTCGATTTCCTCACTTGAAATTTGACTTTTTTCAGGATCGGAAAAATCTTTTGTAAGTTCTCTTAACTCTTCAGAAGATAGGAATTGCTCATCCATTGAATGAGTCCTCCATTCCATACATTTTTTGGACTTTTACAGCCAATTTATTGTGATAGATGCCGACGGTGCCTGAATATTTTAATTTATTTTCAACATATATGTCAATTCCGTCATGTATACTTTTGTCTAAGGTTATAACATCGCCCACAGTCAGATTTATAAAGTCTCTAACGGTGATAGAAGTTCTGCCAAGTTCAGCTATAATTTCAGACTTCGTATCAGATATTTTTTCTTTTATTACATCTTTTGTGAATTCAGAGTGCTCTCTTTTGCTTGTTGATAACCATATTCGTGTAGACAATTTAGATATAATTGGTTCCAATACAATATGGGGAATACATATATTTAACATGCCTTCCGTATTTCCCACTTTTGCACTAAAAGTAATCAAAGCAACTGCTTCATTGGGCGATACCAACTGGACAAACTGAGAGTTTGTCTCAAGCTTTTCCATAGTCATATCAATCTCTGCTACATCTTGCCATGCTTCAGTTAGTATCTTTGTCATTTTGTTAAAGACTTTACCGATTATGCTGTTTTCAATTTCTGTAGGCTCCCGCACCTTTTCTTTATACTCTCCGGTTCCGCCCAACAATCTATCAATAATTGCAAAAGCAATAGTTGGGTTTATCTCAATTAGAGCTGCACCCTTCAAAGGAGAAAAGTCTATAACCGCTATTAAAGAAGGATTTGAAACCGATATAATAAATTCATTGTAAGTCATTTGCTCAACAAAAAAAACGTTAATCTGGACAAGAGTTCTTAACTGAGCTGAAAGATAAGTGGTTAACAAGCGAGCAAAATTCTCATGAATCATACTTAATGTATGAAGCTGTTCCTTTGAAAACTTGTCAGGGCGCTTAAAATCATATGGTTTGATTTTTTTATCCGATTCTTTGCTTTTAATGTCCTCAGCTTTCACTTCTCCGGTGGATAAGGCGGCAAGGAGTGCATCGATTTCACTTTGAGAAAGTATTTCAGACAATTGTGTTCGCCCCCATCTACTTAATTTACAATGATGCTAGTAAAGAAAACATCAACAATTTCTCCGCTATTTAACAATTGATTTAAACACTCTTTTATTTCCTTTCTAAGCTCTTCCATACCATTGCTATCTCTAACCGAGTCATGATTTTTGGACCGTAATATTGTAAATACCTTGTCACGAACTTCACTGTCTTTGATTTCTAATTCCTTTTCAACATCTTTACCATTCAGTAAATAGACCATGGACAGTTTTACATATCCTTTATCTGCTAAATTTGTTAGAAACTCTCCTGCATCATATGTAATATGGTTTTTGGGATTCTCTACAACTTTCTCATTGCTTGAAGCAATATTTTTTGCTACTACATACGCTACACCGGTAGTCATTAGCATCAAGAAAAATAATGCCAACACTACTAACAAAATATTTCTCAAGCCACTCTTTTTTTCTGGGCTTTTCTGCGTTGCCAATGCCCATCCTCCTTTATCTAGGCTCAGTGGATTCTGATGTTGATTTTAATATAATAATATCCACACGCCTGTTTAAAGCTCTGTTTTTATCTGAATCATTTGGAGCTATAGGTCTGTATTCACCATAACCCGCAGCAGATAAAATGTATGGAGAAAAATTATGTTTTTCTATAAAGTACTTTACAACGTTAACAGCTCTTGCAGTGGACAACTCCCAATTTGATGGGAATTCGCGTGTATTAATCGGTAAATTGTCAGTGTGGCCTTCAATCCTTATATGTCTGTGAGTGTCAATGAGCAGTGGGGCAATTTTGTCTAAAATGGCTCTTGCTTCATTTTTTATGTCAGCTTTACCGGAATCAAATAAAACCCCTTCAACAAATCTGATGACGAGACCTCGCTCATCTAGATTTACTTGTATACCATTCAGATCGTCTTCAGAAATGATCTCCTCGACTCTTTCATGAAGTAATTCGAATTCCCTCTGCTCCTGGACAGAGATCATGATTTCACCAATCTCTCCTTGCTCCATTAAATCGCCTTCTTGTAAAGTCATACCACCATCGATTATTCCTAAGGACCCTTGCAGCGAAAGCATGGCTGCAGTAAATTTGTCTCTGTCCACATTAGAAAAGGAAAAGAGCAAAACGAAAAATATGAGAATCTGCGTTATTAAATCTCCATATGTAGTCATCCATGCAGGAGAACCACCTAATGCTTGCTCATTATTTTTATTGCTGCGCCGCCTGCTGCCAGCCAAGGTCTTCACCACTTTCAACATTCTTATATGAACTTACATCACTTCTGATAGCAGGAGCAAGGAATGCCTTTAATTTTTCTTCTATGATCCTCGGGTTTTCACCAGCTTGAATTGATAACATGCCTTCTATCATCACTTCTTTGATGAGTATTTCCTCTCTGCTTCTAACTTTAAGTTTGCCTGCTAGTGGTAAAAAAATCACGTTTGCCAGAAAAGAACCATAGAA
>LFSJ01000108.1:14190-14962 GCA_001512695.1 Tepidanaerobacter sp. DTU063
ATTAGTCCTATTACAGTGCCAAGCAAACCAAAGGCAGGGGAAAAAGTGCCCATGGTTTCAAAGATGCCCTGCCCTTCACCATGTCTCTCCTCTAAAAAGGCAAGTTCAGTTTCCATAATATTTCTTACCAGTTCTGGATCCGCTCCATCAACTATTAGCAAGATGCCCTTTTGCATAAACTCATCGTCTAATTGATAAGCAGCATCTTCAAGGGCAAGAAGGCCCTCCCTCCGAGCAGTTTCAGCAAGGCTAATAATGGTTCTAATTACATTGTTTGGTTCCAAAGGCTTTTCAGTAAAAGCGACTATTAAGACCCTAACTAAACCGGCCAATTTAGATAAGGGGTAGTTGGCTACTGTAGCTGCTACAGTTCCGCCGAAAGTTATTAAAAAGGAGTTGAAATTTAAAAATGTCCTTATGGTTCCCCCGTTATAAATTGCAAACATTATCAGTAGAACGCCGCTAAAGACTCCAATTAAGGTTGAATAATCTATTCTGCGTTGCACTTAGCTGCACTTCCCTTCAAGATTTGAAGTCCACTACAAAAGATTTCTTTTCTGTACTGTACTACCTTGTCAATGATATCATCGGTTTTCTCCATTACTATATATTTCTTTCCTGTAGTCAATGTCACCACGGTATCAGGAGTTGATTCCAAAGTTTCAATCAAATCAGCATTGATTACAAAGCTTTTTCCGTTAAGCTTTGTGAGTGTTATCATATTTAACAACCTTTCAATTTTCCCGGGCTTGACAAAATCAAGCCCGGGAAA
>LFSJ01000222.1 GCA_001512695.1 Tepidanaerobacter sp. DTU063
ACCATATGGGCGATCACTGCAGAAGCGATATAAGTGCCCACAAAGACAAAAATGGCTACTAATACAATCTTGACACCCTGTTTTCTAAAGGCATCTATGTCCTTGCCCATGGAAATGCCGGCATATCCCAAAATGGGTGTGGTAAGTGCCAGGAAGTTAACCTGTGACGTCAGCTCTGCCACCTTTTCGCCTAGAGGAAACCAGGGCATTGTGAGCACAATGCCTAGTAGCGAGACATATACTACGGCAGGCAGATTCCCCGGCATTATTTTGGTTATCCACAAACCCCCAATTACTATCAGATAGAGAATAAGCATGCCCGGAAAGGCAGTAATGGGATCGATTTTGTAGCCGACAAAATTGCCGACTAAGGTCAGTATGGCAACAATCACAGTAATTACGACTGGGTCTTTTATTGACAGTTTCATCTCTTAATGACCTCCTCTGCACGGTCTCCTACAAGCTTCTTGTACATCCATTCGCACATGGGTATGGCCATGAAAATTGACATGTAAACACCATCAGCACCG
>LFSJ01000226.1:0-1003 GCA_001512695.1 Tepidanaerobacter sp. DTU063
CCCGAGTCACCTTGATTTATACTGCCATTATTATCGTCAGGACTAATTGTGTAGGTCCAAGTATTAACCTCGTTTTCTGATTTCCTAAATACTATTGTCAAATTATGCGCACATCCTAAGGAATCATATACTTTGAAGGGAATTGAGTAAGTCCCTGCATCTTCTGTTTCTGCATTGAGGTTTTTTGAAAACTTGACAGTTTCAGTAGCTTTGGCTTCTACCATCATTCCCTTCCTAATCTGTATTGGGCGAATGTCCTGTGGTGACTTGTCATTGGGAACTCTAAAATCTGCTGTCTGCCAGCCCTGGACTTTCATGCCATTTGCATTATTTATCAAATTGCCGCTTGTGTCAAATCCAAAATTACCCGCCCTGGTAAAATATCGCTCAAGGCCTTCACCTTGAAGTATAAAATATCCCTCACCTTCAATGGCCAGATCTGTCATATTGCCTGTAGATTCGGCACTACTGGATGAGTGTATAGTATCTATTGAAGCAATGGTCATCCCTAAACCTACCTGCATGGGATTTGTCCCGCCACGGTTTCCCTGGGGAGATGCAGCCCCACGCATGGTTTGGCTCAAAGTATCCTGAAATGTCACTCTGCTCTTTTTGAATCCTACGGTGTTGACATTTGCGATATTGTTGCCGATAACATCCATCTTTATCTGATGATTTCTGAGGCCGGTAACCCCAGAAAACATTGACCGCATCATAGAAAATTCCTCCCTTTTTGGGTGCCAGCTCCTTCGGTCAATCCGGAGCTTAAAGCCTCCTTGCGGTCCGGCTTATATAATTACGGCACCATCAATATTTGTAAAAACATTCTCTTTTATGCTATCACCGTCCATAGCAGTAATGACGGTCCTGTTTTTGATACTTACGACAAAAGCTAAGTCATTCATAAGAATAAGGGATTCTTTGACACCCTTTTGACTGGCTTTTTCAACAGCATTATTTAGCAATTGCTTTTGTTCTTGTGTAAGTCTTATATTTCGCATGT
>LFSJ01000226.1:1138-14168 GCA_001512695.1 Tepidanaerobacter sp. DTU063
AATATTAATCCCGGTCTTTATTCTGGTATAATCTTGCATCTGCCCCACCTCTTTATCTGATTTCAGCCACGTTTTCAATGGGCACCTTTATTTCACTCTCATTACCGACAATTATTAAGTTAACCCGCCCTTTGTCAAATGCAATTCCTTTAATGATGCCTTCTATTTCCTTTTGCTCTACTACAGCCTTTGCAGTCTTTCCAATAGTGTTTATAGCTGACAGGCTGGCCAGTTGCATATTTAAGTTTTGCATTTGCTCTAGGGAACTAAACTGTGCTAGTTGAGCTATATACTCTTTATTGTCCATGGGCTCAAGCGGGTTTTGGTATCTCAATTGGGTGACTAATAGTTTTAAAAAGTCATCTTTGCCTAGGTTTGTCGTGCCAAGTTTTTGCTGCTGATTTGAAACGTTGTATTCAGTGTTGATTACATTCATAATTCCCCTCCTTACGCCATATAATTAATATTGCTTATATATCCCCATAGACCATAGTTGTCCGTAACTGTTGACTGCTGGCTTTCTGTCACTTCAAAATAAGAATTTCCTTTTGACTTCTTTCCTTGATAGCTATTGTTGCCGCCTGACCGATGATCAAAGGTCCCCATTTCAAAGCCCTCATCCATTTTATAAACATTGATTTCCGAAAAGTTATATCCCTGCTCCCGTATCTGATTTTGAAATTCAATAGCATGTGCTTTTAACATGGACCTTACATGCGTGTTACCTACAAAGAGTTCGGCCTTCAACTTGCCTTTCTCAGAAATAACTTTAATCATGACATCACCTAAGTACTCAGGTTTTAAGCGAACTTTTATTTCCTGCACTTCTCCTTTTAAGGCAAATCGGACCTTGTCTATTAATTGGTCAAAAACATCCGGAGATTCAGAACTGCTTGTGGAAATTGTTATTGCTTTACCCGTTGATGCGGCAGTGCTTTTTTGTGTGTGAGATGCCAAAAAGATGTCTTGTTGCTGTGAATCGGGACCAATTTCTTGTTGAGTATGCTCATCAGATTTCTCGTATGAACCGAAGTTATCTTCAACAAATACCCTTTTGTCATGGTTTAGTTCGTCTCTAATAGAAAGTTCAGATTCATCCCTTAATAGGTCAGCCTCTAGTTCCTCGCCTTTGACGTTTTTATCTTCCAGATTTGTCACTTCATTCATACTGTGTTCTACCAAATTATTGTTGCTTAATTTTGAATTAAAGCTGTTTGTTTTGGGTTTCAAGTTCGAAGCCCTAAGTATATCACTAATGGCATCCCTAAGAATATTCGGTTCTAAATCCGCATCGTGTGGCAGTGCTTTTAGCAAAGCTGAGTGAAATTTTTCTATAGTATCCAGCTTGACATCTCCCGTTATATTAAACTCCGCAAGTATTGCCTGCCAGCATCTGTTTAATTCATCTGTGGGCAATTTGTCATACAGGATGTTTTCTAAGTTTGTAAATGAACTAGTATGTTGCTGCTCAAGTAGCTCTTCAAAACCCAGCCACGAAGTATCGATGTTTAAGATATTCATTAGCTGCATTAATAGCGGATGTACTTCGTTTTCTTTCCTCTTACCAGTTAGTTCTTTGATTTTCCCAAGGAGTTTGTTGAATTCGTTTCCTTTTGATGTAGTAAATGTTTTTCTATTGTCTACTGTCTTTGTCATATTGGCATCTAGCTGGAACACTTGTAATGCCATATCCACTCCTTTCACCTCCTCTCATATGTTATGATTTCTCTATAAGCCGCTCATTTTTTTTGTGATTTCTGCGGCCCTTTTAGCATCAAGGTTTGAAAGTATTTCCGAAGTAGTCTCTTTTTTCATATTACGAAGCAGCTGTATTAGCAGCTCATCTTCCATATTCTCAAGGATGGCTGCTGCATCTTTCGCTTCCATTAATTCATAATATCTTGCCAAATCTTTAATATTGGTTATGACAGTCTCCAATCTTTCTCTTTCAGCATTGAGCTCCCTCTCTAAATCCTCCAGTTCACTTTCCTTTTTTGCTAGTTGAGCTTCCTTATCTGCAAGTTGTTTTTTTTCACTATCTAACTTGGCCCACTCGTGTTCAATTCTTGCTTTTTCTTCTTCAAGGTCTTCCTCTTCGATTAATTGTTGTGATGATTCTTTTTTAAAAAAGGGCAGGCTTGCCAGTGCCGTTTTTAAAGGATGTGCACTATCAAGGTTTCTAAAATATAAAAAATAAAATGCTACTGAAACAAGCACTAAAAAAATTACTATCCCGATTAAAATGCTTTTGCCGTTAATACTGCTCATTAGCTAAATTCCTTTCTAAACGGCCATGGTTGATGTTTGCCAATTCATCACTGATTTTTTGTTCTTCTCTGTAGACCATTTTGTTGTACTCCATATAATGGTATTCTTTAATCTTCTCGTATATTTGCCTTTCAATTCTACTTTTCATAAAATCCCTTTTGCTTTCTTCACATAATTCGCTTACATGTTCGACGATTTTTTTCTGGGCTTCTATGAGCTTAATCATTTTACTTGCAAAAACACTAAAGTCTGATAGATCTCTGATTTCAACGGAATCAATTAATCTGTTGTCAAGCTCTTCACGAATGTTGTCTTTTGTAAGTTCCATTTCAGCAAGCTTGTTTTCTTCCGAGCGCTTTTGATACAGAGCTTGTGATAGTTTTTGTTTCTCCATTTTCTCCTTGAGCTGTTTTATCCTAAGGGGCGTTTCCAATCTAAAGTAAAATTTCTTCATAGATCTACATCCTCAAAGATCATTTCCAAAGCTTCTATGGTCTTATCAAATTCGATTTTTTCCTCAATACCCTGTTTGAGGAATCCTTCTATCTGGTCGATGTACTTTAAGGCTTCGTCAATCTTTGGATTATTCCCTTTAGAGTAAGCTCCGATATTTATTAAATCCTCGGCCTCTTTATATACTGAGAGGATGCTCTTAACTCTTCCTGCTAACTGACTGTGTTTAGGGCTGACTATATCATTCATAAGCCTACTTATGCTTGATAGAACATCTATGGCAGGATAGTGATTCCTATTAGCTAAATTCCTCGACAAAACAATATGCCCATCCAAAATACCGCGGACGGCATCTGATATAGGCTCGTTAAAATCATCACCGTCAACTAATACTGTATATATGCCTGTAATTGAACCTTTCGAGGAAGTCCCAGCCCTTTCCAGGAGCTTTGGTAGGGTGGCAAAGACTGAAGGAGTATAGCCTCTAGTAACAGGCGGTTCTCCAGCTGCCAAACCTACTTCCCGTTGTGCCATGGCAAACCTCGTAATTGAGTCCATCATCAATAGCACATTTTTTCCTTGGTCTCTAAAAAATTCTGCTATAGCTGTGGCAGTAAAGGCAGCTCTAGTCCTAATGAGGGGAGGTTTGTCCGAAGTCGCAACAACTATAACAGACCTTTTTAAACCTTCCTCACCTAAATCCTTTTTTATGAAACTATTCAGCTCCCTGCCTCTTTCGCCTACCAAACTAATTACATTAACGTCAGCCTTAGTGTTTCGCGCTATCATACCTAAAAGCGTGCTTTTCCCTACACCACTACCAGCAAATATACCCAATCTTTGCCCCACGCCGCAGGTAATAAATGCGTCTATTGCTCTAATTCCAAGAGGCAGAGCTTCCTTAATTATGGGTCTTTCTATTGGATTAGGAGGGTTATTTAAGACGGGATAGCTATAATTTGTTTTTATAGGTCCTTTGCCATCGATGGGGTTTCCCAGCCCATCTAACACTCTGCCTAGTAATTCTTCCCCCACGGCAACGGTCATTTTATTTCTGCTAGCTTCCACTTCCCATCCTGGTCCTAAGTCTTCCATATCGCCTAAAGGCATTAAAATCACTGTTTCATCCCGAAAACCGACGACTTCTGTCAATATGGTCTTTGGATTATTAGGTGATTTAACTATACAGATTTCTCCCATTTCTGCTGGCGGTCCTTCTGACTCAATGGTTAAGCCAACAATTTTAGAAATCTTCCCCTTTGGCTTAATTGTAACTATATCATCTAAAATGGAATAAACATAATCAAAATTCTTACTATACATCATATTACTTCCAGTTTCCTTAAGGCTTCCGCGACATTTTCTATCTGAGTGCGGATACCCGAATTAATTTCGTAATTAGGTCCAACTATTACGCAGTCACCTGAAGACAATGTGGGGTCTTTTAGCAAAGTGATGGAATGTTGGCCCTTGAGTTTTGAGATTAATGTGCTTACCCTATCATAATCTTCTTCAGAGATTCTAATCAATGCTTCTTTATCTTCCCCGGCTTCTTCAAGGCCTTTTTTTATCAAGTCTATAAAATACTCAATATCGGTCTCTATGGCTTTGCCTAATATCTTCTCGGCGATAGCCAATGATAATCTAATACATTCTTTTTCCAAATGCTCTCTAAAAACGGCATTTTGCTTTTTTAGTTCTTGTTTGGTTTTGTCAAGTTCTATCAAGTATTTATTCCAAAGAAGCTCTTGTTCTTTTTTCCCAGCTTCAAAACCATCAGAGTATCCTTTGTCGAAAGCCTCTTTTTCAATGTTTTCTTTGTCAGTTTGGGCCATCGCTATGATCTTTTGTGCCTCTTCTTTTGATTTTTCGACTATTTCTCTTGCCTTAGCAGCTGCTTCATTAAGTAACCGATTGCCTTCTTCTTCAAAGAACTTTCGAGCAGAAAGATCATTGATAAGGGCTTTTTCGCTATCTTTTGTAGTTGCTGGATTTTGGGGTTCTTTCAACTTTATGGGGTTTCCCTTTTCGAGAACCGCAAACTTTAATACTTTAGACAATTATTTCATCACCACCGCCACGGGAAATGATTATTTCACCGGCATCCTCTAATTTCCGTATAATATTGACAATTTTTTGCTGGGCATCTTCTACATCTCTTAGACGTACAGGGCCCATATACTCCATGTCCTCTCTTATCATTTCAGCTTGACGCTTAGACATGTTTTCAAATATCCTTTTCTTTACATCCTCACTTGCACCCTTCAATGCCAGTGTTAAATCATTATTGTCAACTTCTCTAAGAGTACGCTGTATAGACCTATTGTCAAGAGTTAGAACGTCTTCAAAGACAAACATCCGGCGGCGAATTTCTTCTGCCAATTCAGGATTATCCACTTCCAAAGCTTCTATGATATTTTTCTCTGTACCTCTATCGACATTATTGAGAATGTTAACAACCGCTTGAATACCACCCGCACTGGTGTAGTCTTCCGTTACCACCGAAGCCATCTGGCGCTCTAAAACCCTTTCCACCTCCATTATAATTTCAGGAGAAGTCCTATCCATAGTTGCCACACGTCGCGCTATATCAACTTGCTTTTCCGGTGGGAGTGAGGAAAGAAGTGATGCAGATTGTTCCGGTGTTAAATAGGTCATAACAAGGGCTATAGTTTGCGCATTTTCATTCTGTAAAAAATTCATTAATTGAGATGGATCCGCTTTTCTTATAAAATCAAAAGGCCTTACTTGCAGCGATGATGTAAGTCTATTGATGATCTCGATAGCTTTTTGGGTACCTAAGGCTTTTTCCAGCACTACTTTTGCGTATTCTATTCCACCTTCAGTTATGTAGTTTTGAGCAACTAGCATTTGGTAAAACTCTTCTAAAATTTCATTTTTTTGTTCGTTGGAAACTTTAGCTAAATTTGCAATTTCAAGCGTCAGCTGCTCAATATCTTCTTCTCTTAAATGGCGATATATATTTGCAGCAACTTCGGGCCCTAGTGACACTATTAAAATAGCAGCCTTCTGTCTTCCGCTCAACTTGTTTCGTGCCATAAATCCACCTCTAATCTTCTATGAGCCATGTTTTTATAACTTTTGCCACATCTTCAGGATTTCTTCGAGCGTGTCTTTCTATTTTTCTGTAAATCTCGTTATCCTTGACTTCCAATGACTCTTCTTCTGTTTTTGAAACCGCAGCTTGCTGCATAGCGAGCATTTCTTCGGCCAGTTCTTCCTCCTCCAACTTTCTTCTCTTGCTAATAATTGTCCTTATGGCAATAAAAGCCAGGAGGGCCACTAAAACAATTCCAGCAATCCTATAAATTCTCATGCGCTGTTGTTCACGCTGCTGGCGGGCAACTTCATCAGCTAAAAGCCTGGCCATCTCATTTTGAAACTCCATGCCCTCTACGGAAATTTGATCTCTTTCTGGATCATAGCCAATTGCATTTCCAACCATTGATGCAATAGATTCTTTATCACTCTCACTCAGTTCACGATTGATAACTACGGATACGGTAAGCCTGTTTACTGCTCCAGGCATTACTGTGAGAGTTTCAAGGGTTTCATTTATGTCGAAATTCTTAATGACCTCGGTTCTTTGATGTTCCGATTCTCCGGTCCCAACCTGGACGTAACCGGGTGGTGTATTTGTATCAACCCCCGGCACTCCGACTGGATCGGCGCCTGTACCGCTAAAATACTCTCTTAGCTCCTGGATACTCCGAACGATTCCTTCACCCGTTTCCTCATTAACTGGAGTGAATAATTTGTTTTGTACCGTCTTTTTATCAAAATTCAGTTCAGCATTAACTCTAACAGCTACATTGCCTGGGCCGAAAATCTGTTCTAATAAAGATTGAACATTTGCTTGAAGCTGATTCTGAAAACTGTTTTGAATAATTAATTGATTGTTTATAGTTCCAGGAGCATCCTCTTCTTGAGAGAGAGGTATGTTTGAAAGGGTCCTGCCATATTGGTCTACCACAGTAACATTTTCTGGTTTCATATTTTTTACTGAATAAGATATAAGGTTAATAATGCCCATTATTTCTTCATTCGTCATTTCATTGCCAGCTTTTAATTGCAAAAATACTGCAGCAGAAGGTTCATGGATTGCATTGGGTTCTATAAATAGGGTATCTTCTTGCTGTACAATATAAACTTTAGCCCGTTCAACGGATTTCATCATTTCAATTGCTCTTGAAAGTTCTCCCTGTAGTGCTTGATTGTATTGTATTCGTCTTTCCCATTCAGTGGTACCTAATCTTGATTGGCTGAATACCTCATCAAAGCCTATAGAGCCACCTTTAGGTAAACCTTCCTGGGCTAATATTAACCTTATTTTGTATCTCTGTTCAGGGTCTACCAGAATGGTTTCCCCCTGGTCTTCGAGTCTATATCGAATATTGTTTTCATCAAGTTTCTTAGCAATTTCTGCTGCATCTTTTACATCAAGGTTGGTATATAAAGGTACATACACAGGTCTATTAATAATATAAAGCATCACGCTTAAGCTTGAAATGATCGCAACTGCAAAAACAATGATTTTTACTTTCTGTGCCCTATTTCTACTTTGCCAAAACTCTATAGCTCGATGCTTTATTTCTTGCAAGTAATCCATTGTTTACACCTGTCCTGTTAAATCTGCATTCTCATGATTTCTTGGTATGCTTCCATAGCCTTGTTTCGTATTTGCAAAGTAAGCTCAAGGGATAGTCTTGCTTTCTCACCTGCAATTACGACATCATGTAAATCAACATCATCGCCAATGAGATGACGATAAAGGACAGTTTCATATTCTTTTTGATATGTATTTACTGACTCTAACGCATTCTTTAATACTTCCCCAAATGACTTTTCCCCCTGTACTTTAGCTCCCCCAGAATTGATGAGATGATTAGTCATGGTTTTGTTGTCAAGTTCTATCTTCACTGCTTTATCCCCTTTCAAGCTTCATTATATCCTACTTATCTCAAGTGCTTTACTCATCATGCTTTTAGCAGCGTTAATAGCTGTTACATTTGCCTCATAGCTTCTTAATGCAGATATCATATCTACCATTTCTGTAACAATATTTACATTGGGAAGCCTGACATATCCCTCTGCATCAGCATCAGGATGAGTCGGGTCATACACAGTTTTAAAAGGTGCATCGTCTTTTTGAATTGAAACAACCCTCACGCCAGCACGCTTGCTTTCTCTGAGGTAATCACTAAAAGACTTCCGATCCCTTATTTCCTGGAAAACTACCCTTTCCCTTTGATAAGGGCCTCCTTCATTTGTCCTTGTAGTGTTTACATTGGCAATATTGTTAGAAATAACATCGAGCCTAAGCCTTTGCGCCGTCATTCCGGAAGCACTAATGTCCAACATATCGAACATTCCCACGGACTACTTCCTCCCTTCGCTGATTGCAGTTTGGAGAAGTTTTAGGTTTTTACTTATTTGCTCTGATATAATATTATAGGATAAAGTGTTTTTCACCATTTCCACCATTTCTTTATCAATGTCTACATTGTTATTATCGTTTCTGAAGCTGTGATTCTCTTCGCGATATATTACGGGTTTAACATCCATTAATTGTTTTTTCGTATCAATATGCTTATCATGTGTGGTTGCTAAAGGTATGCTGCTCTTATTTAGTTTGCTTTTCAATAACTCTTCAAAAGATATGTCGTATCTCTTGTAACCGGGAGTGTCAACATTGGCCAGATTATTAGAAATAAGTTCATGTCTCTTTAGTTTTACATCCAATAAAGTTCCCATAAAGTCGATTGTTTTGAACATATTCATTCATTCACCCTTTTTTTCTAGCCTAAGCCGGAATGGAATATATTGCTTATCTATAATATTATTAGACATAAATCGCCAAAATCCTTCTTCAGATTGCAACTATAAATCCAAAATTTTCTAGTTTATAAATAAAAAGGAAGGATTTGTTGTAAATACTATATATTAGACATTTATCAACAAAATCCTTCCAAATATTATTTTTACATGGATTTTTACATCCGGATTACGATCTTACCTTTTTCAGTTCTTCCAGAAGCTTATCATTTAGAATCTTTATGTATGTCCCCTTCATTCCAAGGGACCGAGATTCTATAACTCCTGCACTTTCAAATTTTCTTAAAGCATTTACAATTACTGACCTTGTGATACCTACCCTATCGGCAATTTTGCTTGCCACCAAAAGGCCTTCGTTGCCATCCAGTTCCTCAAAAATGTGTTCCACAGCTTCTAACTCTGAAAAAGACAGGGTGCCTATTGCAAGCTGAACAACTGCCTTTTTTCTAGCTTCTTCCTCTATTTCTTCACTCTTAGATCTCAAAATTTCCATTCCTACTACAGTAGCACTGTATTCGGCAAGTACCAAATCTTCTTCGGTAAACTCATGTTTATATCTAGAAAGTACCAATGTGCCGAGTCTCTCTCCGCCGCCGTTAATGGGAACGATTGTAATCAGTTTATCTGCATTGTTTGCTTCGCTTCCATTTTGGAAAATAAAATCGGAAGAATTTGGAGAGATGTTCTGTTTTGTTTCGTGAATGTCCAGCAGTTTGTCGTTTATTTCTTTCGGAAACATTTTGTCCTCTAAGATGTCTTCTTCAACTGCATTGCAATCATAATCTTCCAACAGGTAAAAGCCTAGAACTTTTCCTTTTCGACTGGCTACGTATGCATTTGATGACAAAACCTCACCAAGACTTTTACATACATCGTTAAAATCTACAGGATACCCCGCAGATCTTTGTAAGAGTTTGTTAATTTTTCTCGTCTTTTCTAACAAGCTTTTGCTCATTTTCATATTCCTCCCATTAAACTTTTTTTTAAATTTTAAAACAAAATGTATTATTGTTTATTGTGTTTTACAGAATATACATGCTTAGATCTTTATCTTTTATGATATCTATTAGCTTATCATTAACATAATTTTTATCGATCGTTATTTCCTTTTGAGGTAATTCCGGTGCAGTAAATGAAATATCTTCCAATATTTTCTCCATAACTGTAGCAAGCCTTCTTGCTCCAATATTTTCTGATTGCTGGTTGACATATGCTGCCACTCTAACTATTTCATCAATAGCATCTTCGGAAAAGCTGATTTTTATACCTTCAGTTTCTATCAAAGCAGTATATTGTTTAATTAGCGAATTTTTAGGTTCTATCAAAATCTTTTTTAAATCTTTTTCCGATAAGCTTTGAAGTTCAACTCTAATCGGAAAACGCCCTTGCAGCTCAGGGATTAAATCCGATGGTTTTGAAATATGGAATGCTCCGGCAGCAATAAATAATATGTGATCTGTTTTAACCGGTCCGTATTTTGTTATGACAGTAGAACCTTCCACAATGGGCAGGATGTCTCTTTGCACACCTTCTCTTGAAACATCAGGGCTATGTGATTCTTTTCCTGCTATTTTGTCAATTTCATCTATGAAAATAATCCCTGAGTTTTCGGCTTTTTCAATGGATTCACTTATTACTTCGTCCATATCTATTAATTTTTGCGCTTCTTCCTGAGCCAAAATTCTGCGAGCGTTTTCGATTGTAACTTTACGCCTTTTCCTGCGTTTAGGGAAGAGCCCACCAAACATATCCTGAAAATTGATGCCCATTTCTTCCATACCTGAAGCAGAAAAAACTTCGAGCATTGGAGGAGTGTTGTCTTCCACTTCGATTTCAACTAGCTCTTTGTCCAAACTGCCATCGTTTATTTTTTCCAATATTTCTTTTTGTTTCTCCTTTGCACTGTTCAGTTTTTCATTAAAAACATCGTCTTCCTGCTCGTATTTTGCTCTAGCTGTAGTTCCAAAAATAGCTTCGAGAGGATTTACAGATGTTGTTTTTTTCGGAGATGGATGTAATATTTCAGCAATTCTAAGTCCCGCAAGCTCCCTTGCTTTGTCTTTGACAGCTTCCATCTTTTCACGCTTTACCATTCGGATTGATGTTTCAACCAAGTCCCTTACCATAGACTCAACATCTCTTCCAACATATCCTACTTCTGTGAATTTAGTTGCTTCAACTTTTACAAAAGGAGCATTTACGAGTCTGGCAACGCGCCTTGCTATTTCTGTTTTGCCAACGCCTGTAGGCCCTATCATGAGGATATTCTTTGGAATTACTTCTTCCTTGATTTCATCAGGCAGCATCAGACGTCGATATCGATTTCTTAGAGCTATTGCTACACATTTTTTTGCTTCATCTTGACCTACTATGTATCTGTCCAATTCTTCAACTATTTTCCTTGGTGTCAAATTCTCCACAATTTGCACCTCCTCATAAAGACTCAACAGCGATGTGACTATTGGTGTAGATACATATTTCGGATGCAACTCTCAATGATTCTTCGACTATTTTTTCTGCACTTAAATCAGAATATCGATTTAGTGCTCTTGCTGCCGCAAGAGCATAGGGGCCACCTGATCCTATAGCTGCAATTCCATCATCAGGTTCAATGACTTCTCCGTTGCCAGAAATAATGAATATATGCTCTTTATCAGCTGCAATCAAAAGTGCTTCTAGTCTTCTCAACATCTTATCCATGCGCCACTCTTTGGCAAGTTCGACTGCAGCTTTTACAAGATTGCCATGATACTCCTGAAGCTTTCCTTCAAATTTTTCAAAAAGTGTAATCGCATCGGCTACAGACCCTGCAAAACCGGCAAGAACTTTACCTTCATATATTTTTCTTATTTTTTTTGCATTATGTTTCATGATCGTATTTTGGCCAAATGTTACCTGACCATCACCGGCGATAGCCGCACCTTTTTCATTTACCATAGCTAATATCGTCGTAGCCGAGAACATTTTATATCCCCTTTCTTAAAATATCAGCCCTTATTGTAGGGAAATGCTTTTTTATAGACCTCCTTTAATCTTTCCTTTGTCACATGAGTATATATCTGAGTTGTAGATAAGCTTGAATGCCCCAACAATTCTTGAACAGTCTTTAAATCCGCGCCGTTGTTGAGCATGTGTGTAGCGAAGGTATGTCTGAAAGTATGTGGACTTATATTGCTGCTTAGTGCTGCAGCTTTTACATATTTATCAATTATCCTTCTTACACTTCTGTCTGAAAGTTGAGTGCCATTTTTATTTAAAAACAAGCTGTCACATTCAAAGTTTTTAACCAAATGCGGTCTACTTTTTATCAGGTACTCATCAAGACTTTCGGCAGCTTTTTGCCCGAAAAATACAATTCTCTCCTTTGAGCCTTTGCCAAAAACGATAATATAATTGGCACCAAAATTTATATCACCGATTTTCAGTGCAACTAGTTCTCCCACTCTCATTCCCGTGGCATATAAAAGCTCAAGTATTGCTCTGTCTCTAATTCCCAATATGTCTTTTTTGGGCGCTGAAAGAAGTCTCTCTATCTCTTGCGGGTATAAGAATAAAGGGAGTCTTTTTGATGTCTTTGGTGCCTGAACCATTTTGGCAACGTTTTCTTTGGTAAAACCTTCCACAATCAAATACTTATAAAAACTTCGCAGCGTAGACAATTTTCTTGCTACAGTTCTCTTTGATAACTCCCTGTCCCTAAGATGTGCCAAAAAGCCTCGGATATGTAAGTGATTTATATTTAAGAGGACAGGTTCTGATAGTTTTCTCTGTTTTAAATATTCAAGAAACTGGAAGAGGTCTTCTGCATATGCTTTTGTCGTATTTTCGGACTTGGCTTTGGTGGCTCGTAGGTAGTTTAAGAAGCTGTCGATTAGTTGGTCATCCATATCATCAAACCTCTCAATTAACATTTATTATAGTATCATAAGTTTAAAAATTATGCAAGATTAAATTTCGAAATTATTTATATTTTGGCTTGTTATTTTTTTTTGAAAAAACTCTTTCATAATTTGACATATTTCGACATAAACTCTAAGGCCCGCTCAGCCAAAAGTTTTTTTCGAAGGGTTTTATCTTTTACCTTATGAGGGAGTTGTGATAGGATACCGAAATTTGCTTTCATTGGTTGAAAGCTAGCGGGATCTGCAGAAGATATATAATTCAGCAAAGCTCCAATTACGCTTTCTGTGGGCGGTTCAAGTGGTCTTTGGCCTTTAAGAAGTCTTTTCATGTTAAATCCCGCAATTATACCGGAAGCTGCTGATTCAATATAACCCTCAACACCTGTTATCTGCCCTGCAAAAAATAAGCCACTTATTCCTTTATACTCTAATGTAGCTTTTAAATGAAGAGGACTTAAAATAAAAGTATTTCTGTGAATGAAACCATACCGTATAAACTCGGCATCTTCCAAACCGGGAATTAGTCCGAAGACTCTTTTTTGTTCTCCCCA
>LFSJ01000088.1 GCA_001512695.1 Tepidanaerobacter sp. DTU063
GGACATTGGGCACTGGAAAAAATCATGGCGTGGCTTGAAAAAGGCTGGGCAGATATTGGCGAAGATGGGAGATTTTATCCCGATGCAAAAATCACAAGAGGAGAGTTTATAGCCTTTACCAACAAGGCTTTTGGCTTTGATGAAACCACTCATGTATACTTTACCGATCTGCCCAAGGATCACAAGTACGCAAAAGAAGTAGCCAAGGCTGTGCTTGCAGGTTACATTTCAGGCTTTAACGACGGGACGGTCCGACCTGACGATTACATCAGCCGTCTGGAAGTGACTACCATCTTAGCTAAAATCGCACACTTGCCTTTGCCCGAGAACTCACAACTCTTAACTGGATTTACCGACTACAATGATATACCTGAATGGGGCAGACCATATGTAGCAGTAGTTGCCGATATCGGAATAATAAGCGGCTATCCGGATGGTTCCTTTAAACCTCATGAACATATCAGCAGGGCTGAATCTATTGCCGTTCTTGATAAAGCAATAGAAAAGATTACAAAACCTGGATACCTGGTAGTACAACCTGACCTTGTTGACAGTGGTTTGCCTGGTAGAATAATCCTTTCCTACACCTTGGGGGAAGAGTTTAGCAATGGTTCTGTGCTCTTTCGCTTGCCGCCTGAAATTAAGGCTAAAGAGGGTAAAGACAAGATAGTTATTAGTAGAGTCGGAAGGGAAAACGAAATTATCCAGTTGGAGCCGGCAAATATCCAAAATGAAGGCAGCGAAGTAATGCTAACTGGTATCACGGCCGCTAAAAAATCATTGCTGATGCTCTTGCTTGAAGATAAAACGATGCCAAGTCCGGGTAATTACGAATTCAGCGTTTTGGCCGATGCGGACGGTGTGGGCGAAAAGTTGCCAACAGAAAATGAGTACTACGATACTGCACTATTCTTCTCCAAAATTCCTCTCGAATATGAAGGTATCCTGGATATAAGCCCCTATAGTGCCAAAACGGGCAGCAAGCAAACCATAACACTGACATACACTTTCGGACATGACTTTAATGGAGGATGCCTTGAATTCAGTCTACCGGAAGAATTAAACTTTACTATTGGACAGGATAAAGTGATGGTAGGCGGTATCGAAAAAGTATTGGCAGAGGATGATGTAAGCGATGATGGACAAAAGGTGCATGTGACGGGAATTACTGCCCAAAAAGGTGAAAAGCTAGTAATGACAATTTACGATAAGACAATACCCGAAGCAGGACCTTACTTTTTCTATGTAAAAGCGGATGCAGATGGTGAGAGTGGTGAAAAGCCTGCAACCCTTGGAAGCGGTAGAGAGTTTATGGCCTTTCTATCCTATACCGAAGCAAAAGATAACTATGCCATTGTTGATAGCTTTGTAAAATCAATGAATGAGGGCAACGCAGATGCCGCGACTGCTCTACTTGCAGACGAGATAGTTTATATAGACAATTATATGGATGGATATATGTATTGGGATGAAGGAAAGGAAAACGTAAGGGCTGAGTTTATTGAATACTACATCAATGTTGAGAACTATAACGAAAATGATGATAGTACCATAATAAAGCTTTCAGACAACGTGTGGCAAGTTGAAGGCCTATCAAGAGACTATACCGATGTATTGATTAATGAATTGTACCCTGATGAAAGCTATAAGGGTTTCCGCTATG
>LFSJ01000142.1:0-2155 GCA_001512695.1 Tepidanaerobacter sp. DTU063
ATAGCCTCAGCTTCAGTCATAGCCGGTCCCTCAGCCATATTTTTTGTGCCGTATGCTACCTTTCTTTTGATAATGTTTGGCAGATCAGGTAAATCTGTGGCAACTCCAATATCTACCACATATAGGTCAGCATTTTCGTGTCTTGTCAAAACACTCATGGCCGCACCGCCATTTACAAAATTCAGCACCATTTGAGCAGTCACTTCTTGAGGATATGGAGTCACACCCTCTTTGACGATACCATGATCTCCTGCCATTAAAATCGCTGCTTTTTTCGGCAGTTCCGGAATCACGTTACCTGTTATGCCCGCAATCTGTTTTGCAATATCTTCCAGCACTCCTAAACTACCCGGGGGCTTTGTCAGTTCATCCAGCCGCTTTTGAGTTCTCTTCATAACATCCACATCTAGAGGTTTAATCTTTTGTAAAGTTAGCTCAAGCTTGTTCACAACATCTCCTCCTTAAGTTTATTATTATAATGAAACATCAAAGACGTTTGTAAACATGGATATTGTTCCTAGCTTAAAAGAGCTAAAATCTCAGACCCTGTAAACAACGATATGTGATTAGCACGTTATAAAAAAAGTCCTAAGATTGAATGACTTTCAATCTTAGGACTTTACCATCATCCTAATAGATCTCCTTATTAGGCAGGTCTCCTGGCTTGCAGTCATCGCTCCTCCACGCCTTCCCAAAGGCTAAAAGCTCCAGTGGCAAATGTGGACAGCTCCTACTCACAGTGGCGGGTCCGCTCAGGCCTTGCACCTGATTCCCTATTCTCCCAAAATGGGCACCTAATAAGTTTACAGTATTCAGTTTATTATATATTTATATTCACCATAAAAGAACGTTTTCCTTCTACTGTTATAATTATTTTATTAATTAGAACGGTAAACAACTAAAATTGAAGGTCAATCAAAGGCCAAGCTGCATATCATATATTAAATTGATAAAGTTCATGAAATGTAATGCTATTGAATGCGCAAAATATGAGATGCTTTGCCTTGTTTTAAATATTTTAAATGCAGTTTTATTTAATCTATTCAAAGCTTGTCAAAGGAGGCGAGGTTATGAAAATTGTTCAGTATTTCGTGCCGCCAACTAAGTATAATGTTAAATGCCCTTACTTCATGGATGCGGAGTTTATAGTAGTGCATAACACCGCAAATGATGCAAGTGCGCTTAATGAAGTAAGATATATGATAAGTAATAGTAACAAGGTTTCCTTTCACTATGCAGTAGATGACAGAGAAATTGTCCAGGGCATACCAGATGACCGCAACGCTTGGCATGCAGGCGATGGAGAAAACGGATTGGGAAATAGAAAAGGGTTAAGTATTGAAATATGTTATTCCAAATCGGGCGGAAATAGATTTAAAGAGGCCGAAAAATTAGCTGTTCAGTTTATAGCATACAAACTAAAGGAGAAAGGTTGGGGAATAGATAAGGTAAAAAAGCATCAGGATTTTTCGGGAAAATACTGTCCCCACAGGACTCTTGATATGGGTTGGCAAAGGTTTTTATACATGGTGAAATCTGAATTGGATAATTTAAATGAGAAAAAGGAAGGGAATATTGACAAACCTTCATCTTGGGCACAAGAGGCTTGGGAATGGGCAAAAAATGAAGATATAACAGATGGAACAAGGCCTCTTGATACAGCCACCCGTGAAGAAGTGATTACGATGCTGTATCGGTACCATAAAAAAGTTGCAGATAAAAGAATTTATTGCAGATAATGGAGTTTTTAATTATATTGTAATCCTAAGATACGGTTTTCTACAAAACACCTTTCGATAGGTGTTTTTTGTTTTAACAAAAAGTTTTATACCGGAATAGATTAAATAAAGTGGCATTTTATTTTTGAGAGGTGATTCATCATGGTGCATAATCAACCACCTGTAATGATTAAGACTCGTTACTTAAAAAAGGAAAGGCTGGACGTAGAGTACCCTTCAATTGAAGGTTTGTTTAACAAGAATGCAGAGCATTATATCAATTCAGTGTTGATAAGCATAGTTAATACATTGATAGAACAAACAGATTATTTCCAAAATCCCATGACCGAAGTGACGGGAAGATATTATATAAGAACAAACAATAAAGGACTTTTGGGTATTTCTGTTGAAATGTATTGGTTTTCTGGCGGAGCACA
>LFSJ01000142.1:2171-12329 GCA_001512695.1 Tepidanaerobacter sp. DTU063
CAGGATCTGTTTAAAGAAAGCTCTGATTATGTGAAACGCTTGACAGATATAATAAAACGACAGATTCAGGAGAGAGATATACCTGTAATAGTTGATTTTACCAGTATAAAGCCAGACCAGGACTTTTATATTGAAAACAGAACTCTAGTTATATATTTCCAGCTATATGAACTGACACCTTATGCATACGGTTTTCCAACATTTATAATTCCTACCCAGGAAATTGATGATATTTTGATAGAAGACATATTAAGCAGAGGCGAGTAATTGAGAAAATCCAAGGGGGCAATGGCGATAATTAAATTCCCTTGGATCTTTTATTGCAACTTAACCTCATAAGTTCGAGAAGCCAAAGCTCAATAAGTTTTAGAGTAGAAAAATTATAGCTACATCTGATAAAATAAAGTATGATGCCAAAGGGTTAAACATACAGCTAAAAGTCATTAACGTTATTTAGCAGGTACGAAAATTTGGATTATGGATATACTGACAAAAAATGTTTGTGCAAGGAGCAGGGTATGTATAGGCCTTTTTTGTTTATTGCCACATATTTTGTTTTTGGAGTAGCCTTGGGCAATTTCATGAAGGCTGCCTGGATGTATTTTTTCTCGACAATTATTTGCCTTTTGGCCACAGTATTTTGTAAAAACAAGAAAGCAAAAGTGGCATTTTTGGCCGCCTCTTTAGTTTTCTTCGGAGCTTTTTATTATTGTTTTAGGCTGGATAGAATCCCTGGTACCATTGTTGATTTTGCTGGGGAACAGCAAACTATAGTGGGCATTATAAGCGATACACTTACAACCAAAAATGACAGGGTAGTATATGATGTAAAAACATTATACATAAAGGCCAATGAAGGATACAAAACCATTACCGGGAAAGTAAGGCTTTCTTCGAGCTTGGAAGATAAAAGCCAGATGCTGCGCTACGGAGATGTGATTGAGTTTTCCGGGAAATTGAAACTGCCCCAGGGCCGTCGAAATCCAAATGGTTTTGACTACAATGCATATCTTTTGCAAAAGGGTATCTCAACCACTATGTTTTCACGGGAGATTGAAGTAATAGGCAAAGGCAAGACCAATGCTTTCAAAGCAGCTGCCTTTTACTTAAGGGAGCGTCTAGTTGCGTTTTTCGAAAGCCATCTTCCACCAAATATATCATCGCTGATTGTTGGTATCACTTTAGGAATTAAAGACAATATCCCGGGAGAAACCATTAAAGCGGTAAAAGATAGCGGAGTTGCTCATGCCTTTGCAGTGTCAGGCCTTCATACTGGTGTCATATATGGGGCCCTTGAGTTATTTCTTAATAAACTAGGCGCCTCCAGAAAAATCTCATTTGTCATCGAGAGCATAGCAATAGTTTTTTATAGTTTTATGGCAGGCCTATCACCTTCTGTGATGAGGGCTTCCATCATGATAATGGTATTTATGCTGTCTAAAGTTATTGGAAGGGAAAATGACTCGTTAAACAGCTTATGCTTTTCGGCAGTGATCCTGCTGCTAATAAATCCCCTAATTCTATTTTCAGTCAGTTTTCAACTTTCATACGCTGCAGTCATCGGTATAGTTCTTTTTTATAATCCAATAAAAAATAAGCTTAATGCCCTACCAAAATATCTCAATGAGTCAATTGCAGTGATGGTAGGAGCTCAGCTAGTGGTAGCACCGATTTTGGCTTATTATTTTTATAATTTATCTCTAATTGGTTTCATAACCAATCTTCTAGTGGTGCCCTTAGTGAGCTTTATATTAATTGGCGGTATTATTTCCGGAATTACAGGACTTTTCTTTGAACCTTTGGGGGCCATTTTTATAAAATTTCCGGGCTTTCTATTAGAACTCGTAGAAAATATTGTCCTCGTAAGTTCAAGGCTCCCCTTTGCAACCGTAATAGTACCTGCGATGCCACTTATAAGCACATTTTTGTATTATATCTCCCTGGCATTAATCTTTGACTTATTATCTTTAAAAAGCGAATACTATATAAAACACAAAAAAGCAATTGCCATTTTATTAATAGTAATTGCAGTATTGCCTGGCCTATGGCCTTTCAGAGCCTTTGAGGTGACTTTTATCGATGTAGGTCAGGGTGATTCTTTACTAATTCAAACTGCAGGCGGTAAAGTCATATTAATTGATGGGGGCGGTATCCCGTCATATACTAACAGTGATTTTGATACGGGAGAAGATATAGTTTTGCCTTTGCTTTATTCAAAAGGAATAAAACAAATTGATATTGCTGTTTTTACGCACTTCGACGATGACCATGCCAAAGGCTTGCTATCAATATTAAAATCCATGAGAGTTAAAAACATTGTGTACGGGCTGCCGGAAGATGGTGCCCTATATAACGAAATGCTTGAAATCGCACAACAGAAAGGAATCAAAACCATACAGGTAGCCAGAGGAGACAGTTTCATTGTGGATAACGCAGTTTTTGATGTACTGCATCCTGTTAAGTATGCGCCCTTTTCTTCCGGCAACAATAACTCGATTGTGCTTAAAATGAGTTACAATGGTGTAAGTTTTTTATTCACAGGTGATTTAGAATATGAAGGAGAGCAAAGTCTCATAAGCTCAAGAAGTGATATTGGGGCCCACATTTTAAAAATCGGCCACCATGGAAGCTCCACATCAACATCTGAGGAGTTTCTATCAAGGGTAAATCCAATGTACGCTGTTATAACCGTTGGAGTAGACAATAATTTCGGCCATCCCTCAGCAAAGGTAATAGATCTATTAGAGGAGAGGGGCATTGCCGTTTTTAGGACCGACATTAATGGAGCTATAAGCTTTAAAATCTTTAAAGACAATGTTAAAATATATACGACCATATCCGGTAGGGAGTACATAAAACCATGAAAAATGTAATACTTCTTTTTGGAGAAGAGAAACTCTTAATCAATGAAGAAATTGACAAAATCAAAAAAAAGCTTGTCCCTGGTCATTTGGAAACGATGAACTTTATTCCCATCGACGGCAAGAATGTTCCTCAAGAAGAAATACTAAATGCCTGCCAAACAGTTCCCTTCCTTTCACAAAAAAAATTGGTGGTAGTATATGATGCACCTTTCTTTGAAAGCGGGAAAGGAGATGCGGAAAAGTCGGACAAGCAGGATGATTTGTTATATAGACTTCAGACAATTCCCGACTATACCGTACTGATTTTTACCGCATCAAAAGTTGATAAGCGGAAAAAGATATATAAGCTAATCAAATCAAAAGGTATAGCCCGCGAGTTCAATCAGCTTTCCATAAAAGACAAGGCATTTTGGATTCAAAAGAGGGCAAAGCTTTATGGCAAAAACATAGATTTAAAGACTGCCTATTTTATAGCAGAGCACACCGGAGATTTGAACCAAACAAATAATGAGCTGAAAAAAATTGCTGCTTTTATAGGTGACAAAGGAAGTATTGAATCTGAAGATTTGTCAAAGATCTTCTACAAATCATTGGAAGGCAATATATTTGAGATGATGGATTATATCGGCATGAAAAATCCCTCGAATGCCATCGGAATACTAAATCATTTAACAGAGCAGGGCGAAAAGGCTGTCGTCATCCTGTATATGATATCAAAACATTTGATGGATTTGATGACGGTAAAAAGCATGGAAGGTTTAAATTATCAAGATATATTGTCAAAGTCAGGTTTACACCCCTTTGTTCTGAAAAAAGCGTTAAAACAGGCAAAGAATTTTACTCTGGATGAACTAAATAGAAATCTTAAACTATGCCAGCAATTGGATAGCGATATCAAGACGGGCAAAATCCAGGAAATGCTGGGTCTGGAACTTTTGATTGCGGAAATATCTTCTTAAAGGACAAGGCAAAAAAAGCCGAATTAAACAAACAAGCACACGAAAAAAGCTTCCGAGTCCGGGGAATTATATGCTCCTCTTTTGGATTTTACTACAAGGGGGAGCGTTTTTGTGTCCCCAAAGCAAAGGTATCCGGCTTGGAAGCTTTTTTCGTAGGGAAATATTAATCCAAATGAAATATTTATGCTGGATAAAAAAGAAAATGCGTAAGCTCTGGCTTACGCTAGTTTAACTTGCTGTGTTTGCTTCTGAAAGCCTTTTATACAGACTGGCTTTCTTGCGGGCAGCAGTATTTTTGTGAATGACGCCCTTGGATGCAGCTTTGTCAATCATCTTTACGGCATATCTCAAGGCGCTTTGAATATTTTCAGGATCCGCTGCATTTAAGGCTTCCATAAACCTTTTTACAGAGTATCTTATCTGTGATTTAACTTTATTATTCCGAAGCGTCCGCTTCTTCGTCTGGCGCACGCGTTTCCTGGCCGAAGCTGTATTTGCCAAAATTCCTTCACCCCCTAAAAAATACTAGGGATATTTTATCACTTCGCTTGCCAAAATGCAAGGCAAGTCTGCAACATTAATAAAAAATGATGAAAAGCCTCTATCGTATATTATAAATTGTTAGCGGTTAATATAATAAATGAAAAAAATATGGAGGTGCAGTTTTATGATAGGAATGATAATAAGGTTTATTGTTTCAGCCCTGGTATTAATGCTTGTCAGCTTTATTCTACCCGGCTTTAATGTATCGGGCTTTACAGGTGCTTTAATTGCTGCCATAATTATTGCAATTTTAGGCTTTATAGCCGAAAGCTTGCTCGGTGACAAGGTCTCTCCCCAAAGTCGAGGGATTGTAGGTTTTATTACTTCAGCAGTTGTAATTTATTTTGCCCAGTTTTTAGTTCCTGCCATGAGCGTAACTTGGTGGGGAGCGTTGCTGGCATCCTTGGTCATAGGTGTGATCGATGCCTTTGTGCCAACCGAACTTCGATAAGGAGGCGATTGGTATTAACATACGCACTGACCTTGCCCTAGAGGCAAGAGAGATGGTGGGAGAAGAACAGCTGCCCGGCGTAATAGTTGAAACTGAAGAGTCAGAGCAAATGACAATAAGCAGGGTTAGGATTAAGGATGAGCAGGGGGCTAAGGCCATGGGTAAGCCCATGGGTTATTACGTGACCTTGGAAGTGCCTAGGTTAAAAGAAAAGGATCCTGCCCTTACGGAAGAAGTGAGTAAAAATCTAGCCGATGAACTTGAGCGAATGGTTGAAATCCCTAGAGATGCTACTATTCTCGTCGTAGGCCTTGGCAACTGGAATGTCACCCCCGATTCTCTGGGGCCAAAGGTAATAGAAAAACTAATCATTACAAGGCACTTACTTGAACACATGCCGGGGAAGTTTAGTCCCAACAGTGGTATACGTCCAGTGTGTGCACTGGCTCCGGGAGTTTTGGGAATAACCGGGATAGAGACGGGAGATATCATTCGTGGCATAGTTGAGAAGGTCAAGCCTAACATGATCATCGCAATAGATGCCTTAGCATCTAGGAGCATGGAGCGCATAAGCACTACCATACAAATCGCTGATACGGGCGTATATCCCGGCTCCGGTGTTGGCAACAAGCGGATGGGTATAACCCGTGAAACCATGGGAGTGCCTGTTATAGCTATAGGTGTCCCCACGGTAGTTGATGCTGCCACCATGGCCAATGACACCTTAGATATGCTCATCGGCCAGTTTGCAAGGCAAGCTACTCCCGGCAGTGAGTTTTATAAGCTTCTTGAAGAACTGGACAAAGAGGAAAAATACAAGCTAATTCGCGAAGTTATGACACCCTTTGTAGGCCAGCTGGTCGTTACACCAAAGGAAATAGATGCCCTGATTGACAATACCGCTAAAACCTTGGCCGGAGGTTTAAATCTAGCCCTTCATCCGGGGATAGAATACGATGAAGTAAGTACCTTTTTGCAGTAGTGAGGCTAAATATTTGCCTCATTTTTTTTTATGTACGTGAATATGCTTATTGAGAGGATGTGATGGGCTTGATAAGAATAAAAGTAATAAGGATGAGAAGCATTCTGTTATCTGTCATTGTATTGATATCAATTTTAAGCTTTTTATCTTTTCTCCTTGCAAATTATTTTCATTCCAGGGCGGTTTCTGTAATTGCAGGGATGCAAAATGAAAGCCGACAAAGTTTTATACACAAAATTGACAGCGATATATTTAAGGGAATGCTGACCTTGAGCCTGCCCGCACTTGAAGCTCCTGATCAAGAGTATATCTTTATCGATTTCAGAAACCTGATGGGCAGTCTTTCCAAGACACTTACTAATGTCGATGTGCTCAATCCTGAAACCTACTTCTTTATTCACCTGCCGCTAATTAGCATGATAGGCACTGAGGCAGCCATGACACCGGGTTTCGAGCTGCCACAAGGCCCCCAAATATACGAAGATGAGCACTTACCTTCAGAAAACCTACCGCCGCCGGAAATAAAAGAAGCTGAAGAGACTGAAATTGAGAAGCTCGTGAATATTTCAGAAGGTCCGCTGGTGCTCATATACCACACTCATACAACTGAAGGCTATATGCCATCGGAAAAATTCAATTATAAACCGGATTCCACTTACCACACCAGGGATTTAAACTTCAGCGTTGCAAAGGTGGGAGAACTGATGACGGAAGAATTAAATCGACTAAACGTGCCCACAATTCAGGACAAAACTTTCCATGATATTCCTACATATATGACATCATATGCCAACTCACTAAAAACTGTGGAGCAGATCTTAAAACAGCATCCATCCATAAAAATAGTTATCGACCTTCATAGGGATGCACCGGTACCTGACCTGCAAAAGTCCAGGGAAATAACTACTGTCAAGATAGATGACAGCACATATTCCAGGTTTTTGCTTGTTGTGGGAACGGATAGGACTTTTCCCCATCCCAATTGGAAGGAGAATTATCGATTTGCAACGCTACTACATGATAGGTTGGAACAGCTTTATCCGGGCATATCCCGAGGCATTGACTTGAGATCCGAGCGCTTTAATCAGCATCTATCTAACAAAGCTATCCTAGTAGAAATTGGCAGCCACGGCAATACTATGGAAGAATCCCTTGCGTCTGCAAAGATTTTTGCACAAGTTTTGGCTGAAATAGTAAAAGAATTATCAATAACTGAATGAAAAAGAGATAATTTGTTTAAGATAAATCATGCAAAGCTTATCATATCGCAGGTAAAGGAACTGGAGCATGATTTACAAGGACCTAATTACGCTCATCATTATTTTTTTCCTTTTGCTCGCTCTCGGGGTTCGCATTGCCGAACAAGGTCTGTATGAAACCATGGGCCTTGATTTGAGACCGAAGAGCTTTGATTTTGATTTTCAAAGGGACCGGGTATATAGCTTTACCATCTTGGGCAACAGCCTAGAAGTTAAAAAATATTATCAAGTTGGAAATATAGTGGCCTGCAGGGAGAAAATAGATGTTACTATTAATGGGAAAAGTTTTACAATCAATCCTATAATTCCTACCGGGGTAATGATGAGGGAATCCGTGAATCTTGATAAAAAAACTGCCAAAATGTATAATTGAATTTAAAGCTGAGAATTAAGAGGAGGAACACGATGTCAATACCTCGGGAGAGAATTAGGAATTTTTGCATTATCGCTCATATCGATCACGGCAAATCCACTCTGGCAGATAGGCTTTTAGAGTATACAGGCACAATTTCTAACAGAAAAATGGAAGAGCAAGTTCTCGATAAAATGGATTTGGAAAAGGAAAGAGGCATTACTATCAAAGCCAAGGCGGTTAGGATGATATATCGAGCCGATGACGGGTATGATTACCTTTTAAATCTGATAGATACGCCCGGCCATGTTGACTTTAGTTATGAAGTGTCAAGAAGTCTTGCAGCCTGCGAGGGGGCCTTGCTTGTGGTAGATGCCAGCCAGGGTATAGAGGCGCAAACCCTTGCAAATACTTACCTAGCCCTTGAGAACAATTTAGAAATCATACCGGTTATAAATAAAATAGATTTGGCAAGTGCTGACCCTGAAGAGGCAAAGCGCGAAATCGAGGAAATTATAGGCCTTGATGCCCAAAATGCGATACTCACTTCCGCAAAGGAGGGTCAGGGTATAAAGGAAGTCCTGGAAGCGATTGTCAAGCTAGTCCCGCCACCTGAAGGCTCCAGCGACAAGCCCTTGCGTTCCCTTATTTTTGACTCCATGTATGATTCGTACAAAGGGGCGGTGGCTTTTGTTCGAATAATGGACGGCAGCATAAGACCCAGGCAGTTGATTAAGATGATGTCAACGGGCAAGACCTTTGAAGTGACGGAAATCGGCGTTTTTAATCCTGACATGCAGCCCGTTGATTACCTTGAAGCTGGCCAGGTTGGCTATGTTGCAGCCAGCATAAAAAATGTTATCGATACGAGGGTCGGCGATACCATCACCGATGCTCAAAAGCCTGCAAAACAAGCTTTGCCGGGATACAGGAAGGCCGTGCCCATGGTCTTTTGCGGTATGTATCCCGCGGAAGGTGAAGAATACGAGAACTTAAAAGAAGCACTGGGCAAACTGCAGCTCAGCGATGCATCCTTATTTTTTGAGCCTGAAAGCTCCGCAGCCCTCGGTTTTGGTTTTAGGTGCGGCTTTTTAGGCTTACTGCACATGGATGTTGTCCAGGAGCGGTTGGAGAGGGAATACAATTTAAATCTCATTACAACTGCTCCTAGCGTAATCTACAAAATAACCAAAACTGATGGCAGCACAATTGATGTGGACAATCCCACTAATTTTCCCAATCCTGCCGAAATAGAATGTATAGAGGAACCCTATGTGGAAGCTTCCATAATGCTGCCTACCGAGTATGTGGGGCCAGTTATGGAACTTTGCCAGGAAAAACGGGGCAGTATGAAGAATATGGAGTACATCAACGAGCGCAGGGTGATTTTAAGGTATGAGATGCCCCTTTCTGAAATAATCTACGACCTGTTTGACCAATTAAAATCAAGAACTCGAGGTTACGCATCCTTGGACTACGAGCTTATCGGCTACAGGAAATCAGATATGGTTAAACTGGACATTTTGTTAAACGGAGAAGTTGTGGATGCACTTTCATTTATCGTACACAAAGATAAGGCGTACAGCCGTGGACGCCAGATAGCGGAAAAATTGAAAGAAGTAATCCCCAGACAGATGTTTGAAGTTGCAATTCAAGCGGCCATAGGTGGCAAGATCATAGCCCGGGAAACTGTCAGGGCGCTTAGGAAAAATGTGCTGGCAAAATGTTACGGCGGCGATATTACACGGAAAAAGAAACTTTTAGAAAAGCAAAAAGAGGGCAAAAAGCGCATGCGTCAAATAGGCTCAGTCCAGGTGCCCCAGGAAGCCTTCATGGCGGTTTTGAAAATGGAGTAGAAAGCATGAAAAGCATGAAAACCATCGGCTTGTACCTTCACATACCTTTTTGCATTAAAAAATGCAACTACTGCGATTTTACTTCCTATGAAAGTTTAGAGCAAGTACCGGAATACCTTGCAGCCTTAAAAAAGGAGATTTCAAACCTGGAAAAGCACAAATTCAGTGTAAATACCCTGTATATAGGTGGGGGGACTCCCACCGTCTTATCGGAAAACCAGCTATTTTCCTTGTTAAATGTGCTGCACAAGAGTATTCATATAGCAAAGGAAGCGGAGATTAGCATTGAAGCAAATCCTGGAACATTGACTCGGGAAAAGCTGTGCCTATTAAAGAAGCTGGGCATAAATAGACTTAGCATCGGCCTTCAGGCATGTCAAAACTCACTTCTCCAGACAATGGGTAGAATTCACACCGTGGAGGAATTTGAAAGCAATTTTGAAGCTGCTCGTGATGCGGGATTTGATAACATCAATGTGGATTTGATCTTCGGCCTACCCGGTCAGAGCCCTGAAGATTTCGAAAAAACTTTAACACATGTTTTGTCTTTTTCACCGGAGCACATCTCGTGTTATGCTTTATCTGTTGAAGAGGGGACCAAATTTTACGAGTGGCAAAAAGAGGGAAGGCTCGCCCTTCCCTCTGATGATGAAGAGCGAAAGATGTACCATAAAGCAATTGAGATTCTGACTCATGAGGGCTACGAGCATTACGAGATATCAAATTTTTCACTACCCGGCCGAGAATGCAGGCACAATTTGACATACTGGACTTACGAGGAGTATTTAGGCCTTGGCGCCGGAGCACACTCTTTTTTTGACAACAAGCGCTTTTACAATCATCCCGGCCTTTCGGAGTATATCGAGTCCATCAACATGTCTTCTTCTGCCAT
>LFSJ01000142.1:12357-17722 GCA_001512695.1 Tepidanaerobacter sp. DTU063
GGCTGCTAAAAGGTCTGAGCAAAGACGCCTTTAAACGGCGCTTTAATCGTGAAATCACACAGGTTTACGAAAGTGCCATAGATAAGCTGAAGAAACAGGGGTTATTACAAGAAAACTCGGAATATTTCAGATTAACCGCTCCAGGATTGGATTTTGCCAATGCCGTATTTATGGAATTTTTGCCTTAAATTCTTGACAAAAAACACCCCAAGTGATATTTTTTAAGTAGATTTAGCACTCTAAGCTTGAGAGTGCTAAAGAGAGGTGTTTAAAATGATGCTAGACGAGAGGAAAATTAAAATATTAGCAGCGGTAGTCCACGATTATATAGCCACTGCCGAACCCATCGGCTCCAGGACAATTGCCCGAAAGTACCGCATAGGTATCAGCCCGGCCACAATAAGAAATGAAATGGCTGATTTAGAAGAACAGGGATATCTGCACCAGCCCCATACATCAGCAGGCCGCGTACCTTCCCACAAAGGCTATAGATATTATGTGGATTTTTTAATGCCGATTAAAAAGTTAAGTGCTGCAGAGCAGGCGTTGATTCGAAGCATCTTTAATAGACGAGTTAATGAACTGGAGGAGCTAGTAAAGGAAGCCGCCAGGGTAATATCAAATCTGACCAGTTACACCACATTAACCCTGGGCCCGCAACTAAAAAGCAGTCATTTAAAATATATTCAGGTGAACCGCATAGACGAGACTAGAGGACTTTTGTTGATGGTTACAAATTACGGCACCGTTAGCCATAACATTATAGATATGCCTCCTACCATAAGTGATTCAGACCTTGAAAGGATAACAAACATATTAAACGACAACCTCAGCGGAAAGACGATTTCGGAAATTAACAGCGACATCATGGAAACTATTAAGACCGAAATGATAGAATACGACGAGATTCTCAACATACTGTTGGAGATATTGATTGAGAACCTGGAGGAAGATGCCGAAAGCGGCAACGTGGTTTCTACAGGCAGCTCCAAGATGCTGGATTATCCTGAATTTCGAGATGTTGAAAAAGCCAAAAACTTTTTTGCACTGCTGGAACAGCACGACTTGATCACAAAGGCACTAAAAAGTTCATCGAAACCCAATGCGATTAATGTTACTATTGGAGTCGAAAACCCTCTGACTGAATTGCAAGATTTTAGCATTGTGACTTCAAATATTATTGTTGACGGGAAGGATTTAGGCGTTTTTGGAATCTTGGGCCCAACCCGGATGGAGTATTCCAAGGTCGTAAGCATACTTGAGCAGGTGACAAATTATCTGGTAAAAACCCTATCAACTATGCTGTAATAAAAAGAGGAGGTATCTACTTTGTCTTTAAAGGATAATACCCAAGAAGTTGACGAAAGATTGGCCGCTCTAATAACAAACTCAAATGCAATAAGGGCTGTAGCAGCGGCGGTTGAAGGAACCATCGGGCCCAAAGGCCTCGATATCATGTTGGTAGACCGTTTTGGAGAAGTGACAATAACAAATGACGGAGTTACCATACTAAAGCAAATGGATGTGAATCATCCTGCTGCGAAAATCCTTATAAACATAGCAAAGGCTCAACAGGAAGAAGTAGGAGATGGCACTACCACAGCTACACTCATGGCAGGGGCCATGGTGGCCGAAGGCGTTGCTCAAATTTTAAGGGGAGTTCCTGTTGCCCGAGTAATAGAGGGAATAAAAATTGGCATAAACAAGGCACAGGAAATTTTAAATGCCAATGTAATCCCCGTAAATGGAATAGATGATCCCAACTTAAAAAATGTTGCCCTAATTGCAGGCAGAGAAAATCAGGATATTGCCGAGCTGGTCACGGACGCTGCTAAACTCATCGGGGAAGAAAAACTTAAAGATAAAAATTTTAAATTTAAGGACATCATAATATCTAGGGCAGGAGCGGAAAATGAGGTCTTCCTAGGCCTTATCATTGATAAAGAGAAGCTAAACAATCAGATGCCAGAGGAATTAACTGACGTAAAGATTTTATTAATAGATGATGCCTTGGAACCAGAAGAAGTTGCACCCGAAGCTTTGAGGACCGAAGCCGGTTTTGAAAAGTACCTTGCATTGAAAGAAGAGTTCAAAGAGAATCTCAAAAAGATCATCGATTTAGGTGTCAATTTGGTTTTGGTTGACAAATGCATTAACGATGAAGCAGAAGAAATATTGACGGATGCAGGCATTATTGCATTGGATAGAGTTTCAAGAAAGGATATGGAAAGGGTTTCGGAACACAGCGGGGCACGTATTATGAAGAGATTAGGCCTCAAAAAACCCGTGGAAGAGATAAAAGAGTACATCGGCCGTGCCGAGAGAGTATATGAAGATGAAAAGCTAAAGCAGCTTAGAATTGTCGGTGGCAAGGGCGCTCCTATGGCCACGGTATTGGTCGGAGCTGCTACCGATGAAATAGTGGGAGAAAGGGAACGCATAGCAAAAGATGCGGCATCTTCCCTTCAAGCAGCAGTCCTTTACGGTATGGTTCCCGGTGGGGGAGCCATTGAAATTGCTATTTCCCGAGAGCTGGAAAAAGAGCGCAATAAGACCAAAGGCATGGCTGCTTACGGTATAGATTGCGTCATTTCTGCCTTAAAGAAACCTTTGGCCCAGATTGTATACAATGCCGGCTACAATCCTCTGGAAAAAGTGGAAGAAGCCATATACAGCCAGTCTGAAGCGAACAAAAACTCCATCGGCATTAACTGTGAAAACGGCAAAGCTGAAGACATGGTAGAGCTTGGAGTAGTGGACCCCGCTCAAGTGAAAGCTTATGCCTTAAAAGCTGCAGGAGAAGTCTCTGAAGCAATCTTAAGAATCAATACTATAATAAAGAAACGCGACAATATGCCTGCAGGACAAGGTCCGGGTACGGAATCTCCGATGAGTATGAGTGAAATGGATTTTTAATTAATGAAAGGAGATATAGACCATTGACTATTAAGCCAGGAGAAGATTTATCCTGCAGACAAAATGGTGATGAATGCAAAGAGGCAAATGGTCAAAACGCAGGGAAAAATGAGTCCATAGAAGATAGGGAGCAAGTAGAAGCACAGGAAGGAAAAACTTACCAACATGAATTGCAGCAGGAGACTGATTTACGTAAAGACAATGGTGAACAAACGGAATCTCAAGATATCAATTCTCTCAACGAACTTCTTGAGGATAAGCAAAGAGAAATTGAAGAATATAGGAACAGGTGGCTAAGATCCCAAGCTGATTTTGACAATTACAAGAAAAGAATGCAGAGGGAAATTCAAGACATCAACTTATATGCCGGCGAGCAGCTGGTAAAAGATATCTTGCCTGTTATTGATAATTTCGAAAGGGCTTTAAACTCGGTAAAAGATGAGGATGACGCCTTTTACAAGGGCGTCAAGTTGATTTACCAGCAGATTGTTGATGTACTTAATAAACATGAAATAAAGGAAATAGAAGCGCTTGGCAAACCATTTGATCCCAACTTTCATGAAGCAGTTATGATCATTGAAAGTGAGGAACTTGAACCAGATACGGTGGCAGAAGTTTTGCTAAAAGGTTATACTTATCATTCTAAAGTAATTAGACCGAGCATGGTTAAAGTTGTTAAAAATCAATAGAGGTGATTTTGTATGAGTAAGGTCATAGGAATTGACTTAGGTACAACAAACTCCGTTGTGGCATACATGGAAGGTGGCCAGCCGGCCATTATAAATAATGCTGAAGGTTCAAGATTGACGCCTTCAGTAGTGGCTTTTACTAAAGAAGGAGAACGCCTGATCGGCCAATTGGCCAAGCGTCAGGCAATAACAAACCCCGAGAGGACTATACAGTCCATAAAAAGGCACATGGGGACGGATCACAAGGTAACAATTGATGATAAAACCTTCACGCCACAGGAAATATCTGCCATGATATTGCAAAAGCTAAAGCAGGACGCCGAGAATTATTTAGGGGAAAAAATCACTAAGGCCGTCATAACGGTGCCCGCATATTTTTCTGACAGTCAAAGACAGGCCACTAAAGATGCAGGGACTATAGCAGGTCTTGAAGTGCTAAGGATTATCAATGAGCCTACAGCTGCAGCCTTAGCTTACGGCTTGGATAAAGAGGATGACCAAACTATTTTGGTATTTGACCTAGGTGGCGGAACTTTTGACGTTTCCATCCTAGAACTGGGTGATGGGGTCTTTGAAGTGAAGGCCACCAGCGGCAACAATAGACTTGGCGGAGATGATTTTGATCAACGCATTGTCGATTACGTGGCTGATGAGTTTAAAAAGGAACACGGCATTGATCTGCGCAAGGATAGGATGGCCCTTCAAAGATTGAGAGAGGCTGCAGAAAAGGCGAAGATAGAGCTTTCAAGTATGGCATCTACAAATATAAATCTGCCCTTCATCACTGCTGATGCCAGCGGTCCCAAACACCTTGACATGACACTGACAAGGGCAAAATTTGAAGAGTTGACCCGGGATTTAGTCGAAGCAACTATGGGTCCAACAAGGCGTGCATTATCCGATGCCGGTTTAGAGCCCCATGAGATCGACAAAGTTATATTAGTAGGAGGTTCTACACGGATTCCGGCAGTGCAGGAGGCCATTAAAAATCTGACAGGTAAAGAGCCTCACAAGGGTGTAAATCCTGATGAAGTCGTGGCTATGGGGGCCGCTATACAGGCTGGTGTACTGGCAGGCGAGGTACACGATGTCGTACTGCTCGATGTAACACCGCTGTCCCTAGGAATTGAAACCTTAGGTGGAGTATTTACAAAACTTATTGAGAGAAACACGACAATTCCCACTTCTAAGAGCCAGATTTTTACTACTGCAGCAGATGGTCAGACAGCAGTTGACATACATGTGTTGCAGGGCGAAAGACCCATGGCTGCCGACAATATAACTCTCGGCAGATTCCAGCTTACAGGAATACCGCCTGCTCCAAGAGGATTACCCCAGATTCAAGTTACTTTTGACATAGATGCCAATGGAATTGTAAATGTGTCTGCAAAGGACCTAGGCACAGGAAAAGAGCAGAAGATTACTATAACCTCTTCTACAGGCTTAAAAGAAGAGGAAATTGAGCGCATGATAAAAGACGCTGAAAGGTTCGCCGAAGAAGACAAAAAGAAAAAGGAAAAAATTGAGGCCAAAAACAAGGCTGATTCACTAATCTATCAAACTGAAAAGATGTTATCCGATTTGAAGGATAAAATAAGCAAAGATGATGAAGACAAAATCAAAAGAGAAGTTGAAAATGTAAAAGCAGCTTTGGAATCTGATGACACCGATAGAATTCAAAAAGCTACCGATGACTTGACAAAGGTATTTTACGATATTTCTTCGAGACTTTACCAGCAAAGCGCCCAGGCAAATCCCGG
>LFSJ01000142.1:18032-47460 GCA_001512695.1 Tepidanaerobacter sp. DTU063
GGCTTTGGGGATTTTGGCAGCGATATCTTTGACGATATTTTTGATATCTTCGGAGGAAGCTTTGGCCGGAGCAGGAGAAGGGGCCCGACCCGTGGCGCTGATATAAGATACGACTTAGAAATAACCTTGGAAGAAGCTGCCTTTGGTGCAGAAAAAGAGGTTGAGATATTCCGCATGGAAAGCTGCAAAAATTGCAATGGTACCGGTGCCAAGCCCGGTACCATGCCTAAGACATGTCCTTCTTGCGGCGGTAGCGGTCAGGTGAGGAGAGTACAAAATCTCGGTCCCATGCAGTTTACCAACGTCACTACTTGCACAAATTGCGGCGGTAGAGGTACAATAATAGAGGAGCCTTGTCCAAAGTGTCACGGCAGAGGACAGAGCAAAGTAGGGCGCAAAATAAAGATAAAGGTTCCAGCCGGTGTTGATACGGGTTCCCAACTACGGATGAGTGGGGAAGGAGAACCCGGAGAGCTAGGAGGCCCGCCGGGAGATTTGTATGTGGTCATCCGGGTGAAACCTCACAAATTGTTTGTAAGGCAGGGCGATGACTTAATCTACCAGGCTCCCATATCCTTTGTTCAGGCAACCCTGGGTGATGAGATAGACGTCCCCACACTGGAAGAAAAGGTAAAACTGAAAATACCCGAGGGAACACAGCCGGGAACGAGATTTCGCTTGAGGTCTAAAGGTATACCACATTTGAGGGGATACGGGCGAGGAGACCTCATTGTACAGGTAGAGGTAGTTATTCCAAAGAAACTGAATGACAAACAAAAAGAGTTGCTGGTTAAATTTGCTAAAATAAGTGGAGAGGATATAAAACCTACATCTAAAGGTCTTTTTCGAAAGATGAAAGATGCCTTTGGTGTATAGCCGGGAGGATTTTAATGAACTGGGTAGAAATAAAGGTAAAAACTACTACCGAAGCCATTGAAGCAGTATCCAACATTTTTTATGAAGCGGGAGTTGCGGGAGTTGTAATTGAAGATCCCAAAATATATTTGCGACCATCTGACAATGAGGATTGGGATTATGTAGAGGTCCCTGAAGATTTGGATTTTGAAATGGTCCAGGTGACCGGTTACCTGGCGGAAGACAGTAGTCTAGCCGAGAGGACCCAGGTTATAAGAGAGCGAATTAGGCAACTTCCCAGCTTTGGTATCGATATCGGCAAAGGAGAAGTAGCTATCGCTACAATTTCTGAGGCGGATTGGGGCGAAACTTGGAAAAAGTACTATAAACCTACCCACATTGGCAAAAATATCGTGATTAAGCCCTCCTGGGAAGAATACAAGGCTAAAACTCCTGATGAGATTGTTATAGAATTGGATCCCGGCATGGCCTTTGGAACAGGCACCCATGAAAGTACGGTGCTCTGCCTTGAAATATTGGAAAACTATATGAAAAGGGATTTTACCGTAATAGATGTTGGCTGCGGTTCGGGAATACTTTCAATTGCCTGCGGCAAGCTTGGTGCAAAAAAAGTATTGGCTATAGATAAAGATGAAACTGCCGTTAAAGTTGCCACAGATAACATGAAACGAAACAATCTGGGCAATTCTGTTAAAGTTGTCAAAGGTGACAAACTTCATGGTGTTGACTTTAAAGCAGATATAATAGTTGCCAATATCATAGCGGATGTAATAATAGACATTACCAAAGATGTGGGACTGTACTTAAAGGACGGCGGTGTTTTTATTTCATCGGGAATTATTAAAGACCGAAAGTTGTCAGTAATTGAAGCAATGGAAAGGAACGGATTGGATTTGATCCAGCAATTTGAGAAAGGCGAGTGGGTCGCATTGGTGTCCGCACAGGCCCCCATCTGTAGTTGATGGGGGGAAATTTTTATGCCTAGACTTTTTGTCTTTGAAAAGCTTGCAATTGGAGATGAGATTGTTATTGCAGGTGAAGAAGCTCATCACATTATCAGGGTTCTAAGATTAGGTCCCGGTCATTCGGTAAGTATATCCGACGGAAAAAGTGTAGAGAGCCTTGGAGTCATTTCGGATATTGACATACGGGATACAAAAATAAAGATAAGAATTTTGGATCAAAATAAGTCCAAGGAAACAAAACCCTTTATTACTCTGCTGCAAGCTTTGCCTAAGGGAGAAAAATTTGATTGGATTATACAAAAGAGTACGGAATTAGGAGTAAGTAAAATTATTCCGGTTATTACCCAGAGGACTATAGTAAATATTTTGCCATCAAAGCTTGAGCGCCGCATGGAGCGCTGGAATAAAATCGCAATTGAAGCTGCAAAACAATCCTTGCGGATGGACATACCACAAATTGGCGAACTTTCTACTTTTGATGCATCACTGAGGGAAGTCGAGAAGCATCATTTGAGTATTATCCCCTGGGAGCAGGAAAAGGAACTATCAATAAGAAAAGCATTAAAGAGCATTGATGGAACGGTCACAAAAGTAGCTGTCTTTATTGGCCCCGAAGGTGGATTTTCGCCTGAAGAAGTTAAAAAAGCGAAAGAAATGGGGGCTGTTTCCGTCAGTCTGGGCCCAAGGATTTTGAGGACTGAAACTGCAGCAATTGCAGTATGCAGCATATTAATGTATGAACTTGGAGGTATGGAAGGATAATAATGCCAAAAGTGGCCTTTTATACACTTGGTTGTAAGGTAAATCAATATGAATCGGCGGCAATGGCTGAGTTGTTTGAGAAGAGAGGTTACGAGGTAGTAGATTTTGATGCCAAAGCCGACGTATATGTAATAAACACCTGTGATGTAACAAATGAAAGCGGAAGAAAGTCAAGGCAGGTTATTCGAAAGGCGATTAGAAAAAATCCATCGGCAAAAGTAGCGGTAGTGGGATGTTACGCTCAGCTGGAACCGGGTCAGGTTTCTGAGCTGCCCGGTGTTTCCGTCGTGATAGGGACAAAGGACCGCCATAAAATAGTAGATTTGGTGGAGAAGGCCCAAGCAAGTGACGAACAAGTTGTAGCAGTAGGAAACATAATGAAACAGAGGACCTTTGAGGATATAGCCTTTAAAGGCCACCGTCTAAAGACCAGGGCTTTTCTAAAAATCCAAGAAGGTTGCAATATGTTTTGCTCCTATTGTATAATTCCCTATGCCCGTGGTCCCATTCGCAGCAGAGCCATTGAAAGCATTATGGCAGAAGCAAGAAGTCTTGCAAAAGATGGTTTTAAAGAAATCGTGCTGACGGGAATACACCTTGGGTTATATGGTTTTGACTTCAAAGACAAGAAGAATCACTTGTTAGATGTCATATCGATGATAGCCCAAATAGAAGGCATCGAGAGGGTAAGGCTGAGCTCCATAGAAGCCTTAGAGCTTACCGATGAGTTTTTAGATGGCCTATTAAAAATCAAGAGCTTTTGTCATCACTTCCACATACCGCTTCAAAGCGGATGCGATACGGTTCTCAAACGCATGAATCGCAGATATAGCACTGAGGATTTTCGTAATAGGGTTAATTATATTAGAAAATTAATGCCCGATGTATCTATTACCACCGATGTCATAGTGGGATTTCCCGGCGAAACTGAAGAGGAATTTAAGATGACAGAAAGCTTTATAAGTGAGATGGAGTTTTCAAAGCTTCACGTATTCCCCTTTTCTCCAAGGCGTGGAACGGTTGCAGCCGACATGCCAGATCAAATTGAAAAGAGTATAAAAAACGAAAGAAGTCAAAGGCTTATACAATTGAGCCAAAAACTTGAGCGAAGTTTTCGGGAAAAGTTTCTAAATACTACTAGATATGTGCTATTTGAAGACAAAAAAGCAGACAGCAAATATGAGGGACTTACGGAAAACTATATCAAAGTGATGGTGGAGTCCAAAGAGAATCTTCACAATCAGATAAAGGCAGTAAAGCTTTCAAAGAACACGGACAATTATATTTTTGGCGAAATAGATGAATAAAAAATTTGAACAAAGCAGGAAATAGGCCACCTGATGTGGAATAAGATATAGTTGGGATAGCAATAATATCGGATGAAGGAGGTGGATTTTTATGGACTGTATTTTTTGCAAAATCATAAATAAAGAAATTCCCGCTAAGGTTGCATATGAGGATGACAATGTCGTAGCCTTTCATGATATTAATCCTCAAGCCCCTATCCATCTCCTTATAGTTCCCAAAAAACACATAACATCGGTCATGGAAATTGATGATGAAGAAAACTTATTACTTGGCGATATTATCCTTACAGCACAAAATCTAGCCAGGGAGAATAATTTAGATAAAAAGGGCTTTAGAATAGTAGTAAATACCGGTGAAGAAGGGGGTCAAACGGTAAATCATTTGCACTTTCACCTGTTAGGCGGTAGATTTCTGACATGGCCTCCCGGATGATATTGACGATATCTAGATTTAGGCATATAATAATTGTATTCGCATGTTGTGCTGGCAAGCTTAACCCGAAAGTGCAGCGGAGGGAGGGAATATCAGGTGTCAGAAGTCATAGTAGGGGAAAACGAATCCTTGGACAGTGCTCTTCGCAGATTCAAGAGAAAATGTCAGAGAGCAGGAGTCCTTTCTGAAGTAAGAAAAAGAGAGCATTATGAAAAGCCCAGTGTGAGGCGTAAGAAAAAATCTGAGGCAGCTCGAAAAAGGAAATTTCGCAAATTTTAAGGAGCGATAACATGTCAATAAAAGATATGTTAAATCAAGATATGAAAGCGGCATTAAAGGCGGGAGAAAAAGACAGACTTTCTGTGATACGCATGGCAAAGTCCGCTATTTTGTACGCTGAAAAAGAAAAGCTCCATGAACTCAATGATGAAGAAATCATTGGAGTTTTGTTTAGAGAAGTAAAAAAAAGAAAGCAAGACATGGAAGAATACAGGCGACTTGGCAAAGAAGAAGTTGCAAAAAGCCTTGAGCAAGAAATTGCCATCTTGTCCGGCTATCTCCCTCAGCCATTGACTCAGGAGGAATTGGAAGAGATTATTCGTCAGACTATATCCGAAGTAGGGGCAAACGGCATGAAGGATATGGGCAAGGTTATGGGCGCGGTGATGCCTAAAGTAAAAGGACGTGCAGATGGCAGCCAGGTCAGCAGTTTAGTTAAGAAACTTTTACAGTAACTTAAAAGCTTGGTATCTTTGGGTGCCAAGCTTTTTTAATAATGTATATAAAAATCTATAAAAACAAGCCCTTATAAATATGTTAAGATGGATATGAACCCTTTTGCTGTGGGGAGGGAGTAGTATGAGAGACAAGAGAGTATTAATATTAGCCTTTATTGTATTATTTACTTTTGCCTTCATAAATGATAGCTTCGGGCAAAACATAAAAAGTTCTGCTGATTATATATATGTCATTCCTGTTAAAGGCGTAATCAACAGGGGTCTTGCAGCATTTGTCACAAGAATGATAGGTGAAGCTGAGAAAGCCGGTGCAAAAGCATTAATTTTTGAAATCGATACACCAGGCGGTGAAGTAGGCGCTGCCATACAAATGAGCAACGCCATTCTCGATACCTTTATCCCTACCGTAAGCTTTATAAACAATGATGCTACTTCTGCAGGTGTTATAATAGCCATATCTTCGAAAAAACTAGTTGCTGTTCCAGGTGGTACCATCGGTGCTGCCGAAACCAGGCCGAATGAAGAAAAATATATTTCCTATTGGTCTTCTGCCCTGCGGGGTGTTGCTGAAAAGACAGGGAGGGATCCTGACCTTGTTGCAGCAATGGCCGATGCAGATGTTGTCATAGAAGGTGTTAAAGAAAAAGGAAAGATTTTATCACTTACTACTGGTGAAGGGTTGGAATTGGGGCTTATCGATGAACAGGTAACGAGTTTGGAAGAACTAATAAACAAGATTAAAGAAAGAGAAAATATAAATAATGTGGAAGTCGTTAAAGCTGATATGAACCTGTCTGAGAGAATTGCCCACATGGTCACCAACCCCTATGTGGCTCCTATTCTTTTGACCTTAGGCATAGTGGGAGTAATTACTGAAATATTAACCCCTGGTTTTGGAGTCCCCGGTATAATAGGCCTTATATCCTTTGGCTTATTTTTCGGTGGCAGTTACTTGGCGGGAGCAGCGAAAATCTGGGTAATAGGTCTGTTTATTTTGGGGTTGGCTCTTTTGATAATCGAAATGTTTATTCCGGGTTTTGGTGTGTTCGGCGTGACCGGAGTTTTATCCATAATTGCAAGTGTAATAATTGCCTTTCCCAGCCTTGAACAAGCCCTAATATCGATTCTCGTTGCCCTTGTATTTAGTACACTGCTGATATATTTCCTCGTCAAGTATTTGGGCAGATCCCTGATCTTTGACCGAATTATCTTGGGCACCAAACAAGCAAAGTCCGAAGGCTACGTAGCATCAATTAAAGATGAAAGCCAGCTTGTAGGAGCTGAAGGCAAGGCAGTCACCCCTCTTAGACCTACAGGAGTGGCTCTTATCGGCGAAAAGAGGCTTGATGTGTTAACAGAAGGCGAGTTTATACCAAGAAATTCGGATATAATTGTGAGCAGAGTTGAAGGCAACAAAATTATAGTAAAACTTAAAAATGAGGAGGGTGCGTAATGCCAGCACTAATAGGATTATTTTTAACTATCGCTGTTATTTTTATCGCTTTATCAGTCGTTTTAAGCTTTGTGCCCCTGGGGCTTTGGATATCGGCCTTAGCTGCCGGTGTAAAAATAGGAATATTTAACTTGGTTGGAATGAGACTGCGTAGGGTGCCTCCAAATAAAATCGTAAACCCCTTAATAAAAGCAGTAAAAGCCGGATTAGACGTGAGCGTTAATAAGTTAGAAGCACACTATCTAGCAGGGGGCAATGTGGACAGAGTTATAAATGCCCTCATTGCCGCACAAAGGGCTGAAATTCCCTTGAGCTTCGAGAGGGCAGCAGCCATTGATTTGGCCGGCCGAAATGTATTGGAAGCAGTGCAAATGAGCGTCAATCCGAAGGTCATCGAAACACCTATCGTTGCGGCAGTTGCCAAAGATGGTATTGAGGTGAAAGCAAAGGCCCGAGTTACGGTAAGGGCAAATATTGACCGCTTAGTAGGCGGTGCAGGTGAAGAAACTATCATTGCCCGAGTTGGTGAAGGTATAGTAACTACCGTTGGCTCATCCGAGAGCCATAAGGAGGTTCTGGAAAATCCTGACTCTATTTCTCGAACTGTTTTAAGCAAGGGCCTTGATGCGGGAACTGCCTTTGAAATTTTATCAATAGATATCGCCGATGTGGATGTAGGCAGGAATATCGGAGCTCAGCTGCAAACTGACCAGGCTGAAGCCGATAAGCGCATCGCTCAGGCCAAGGCTGAAGAGCGTCGTGCAATGGCTGTGGCTAGAGAGCAGGAAATGAAGGCTATGGTTCAGGAGATGAGAGCTAAAGTTGTAGAAGCAGAAGCGGAAGTTCCAAAAGCCATGGCGGAAGCGTTGAGACAGGGGAAATTGGGAGTTATGGACTATTACAGCATGAAAAACATTATAGCTGATACCCAAATGAGAGACTCTATATCTAGGTTGGGACAAAAGGAAAGTGAAGATCCCGGAAAACAGGATAAGAGCAGGTGATTTGATGGAAAGTATTGTTCTCCTTGTTATCTTCCTTGTCTTTCGAACAGTTTTCAGTCATCTTCTCGAGACACAAAAAACCCAAAAGCACCCCTTTCCCAAAACACCTGTAAGGCCCAGAGGGTACCAACTGCCACCCAAACAAGATATAAAACCTAAAACCATAGAAATAGCGGAGCCAAAAAAAGCAGAAACAAAAGCTGACATTTTGGAAATCCCCTTCGAAGATGTGGATGTGCAAAACATAAATAAGCTGATTTCTGTTAAATCGGAGAGGATGCAACCTGAGTCTTTGCAACAAGCCAAATCAATAGGTGAATTCTCCGAGCTTTTTACACAAGACAATATTCTTCGAGGCATGATCTTAAAAGAAGTGCTGTTACCACCGAAAGCGATTAGGAAGCGATACGACTGATATTATTTCATTTATCGAAGTAAACCCTACGGTCTTTGATTGTTCTTCTTTTATTAAACGGACATTATTCTGTTTGTAAAAGGAGAGCATATCAATGGCTGTAGGGCTTTTTCTTTTTACAGTAATTAAACGAGCAAAAATCGAATAAATTTTAATAAATGCTTCAAAAGGAGTTAGCCGTATGAGTGAGGGGATAAAGAAAAAGATATCGGACGCCCTGGATCTGCCACAGGATATAGTTTTAAATGTGCCCAGGGTAATAGTGACGGGTAAGATAGCTACATTTATAGAAAACCACAAGGGCATCATTGAATACAATTCTGAGCTCGTGAAGATTAACACATCTATTGGTGTTATTTGTGTAAGGGGTGAAGACCTCCATATCAAAACCATAATCAGCGATGAAATAACGGTTGAAGGGAAAATCAGTGCCATTGAGTTTGAGGAATGATGCAAGGGGGCAGTGCTTGTGCTTTTTATAAAACTATGGAATTATCTTTCAGGTTATGTTATTATAAAAATTGTAGGAGAATACGGTGAAAGGTTGTTAAATCAAGCTGCCCTGGAAAATCTGTACTTATGGGATATAAAACGACAAAACGGCAATGTCCTCAGCTGCAAAGTTAGCGTAAAAAACTTTGCGAAACTCGCTTCTTTAGCTAGAAAAACTCGCTGCCGCGTATATATAATAGAGCGCGTAGGCTTGTTCTTTGTAATATTGAAACTAAGGAAGAGAAAGTGGTTCCTGTTTGGCGCCCTTCTTTTTATAGCTGCTGTATATTTTATGTCTTCCTTTATATGGAGCATAGAGATTGTATGCCCGGACGATGAATTAACGATTTCAGTTGATGAAGCTTTAAGGAGCTGGGGCATCAAGGAAGGAATTTTCAAATACGGCCTTGACAAGGAGTACTACATCGATAAACTTCTGAACGAATATGGGGGATTAGCCTGGGCCCAGATGGAGATAAGGGGTTCCAGGCTGATAATAGAACTCGTGAAAAAGGAATTACCTCCCGAACTTGAAGAAAACATCCCCTGTGATATAATTGCTTCGAAAGACGGCATCATAGAAGAAATAATAGCTTTAAGAGGAGAGGCGCTAGTAGAGCCCGGTCAGACGGTAAGTGAAGGAGATGTCCTAATAACGGGAAAAATCATGCTAGGTCATGAGCCCGATGGGGAGGAAGAGGGAAGCGACACCCTTTTTGTTCATGCAGAGGGTATTGTTAGGGCAAGGGTTTGGTATCAAAAGGCCGTCAAAGTTCCCTTGGTAAAGACTAAGAAGGTCCCCACGGGCAATAGCAAAAAGTCCCTTATTCTGCATTTTCAAAATCACATTTTAAACCTTCATTTGGGGGATATTAGTTATACTCTCTATGACAAAAGAGTCTTAAAAGAAGTTAATATACTGCCTAAGTTAGGCGGAGGCTTAAAACTAAATATAGTCGAGTATATTGAAATGGAAGCCCAAAAAGAGTATTTAGGAGTTGAAAATGCTTCGATCGAAGCGGAGGCACAACTACTTTCGGACTTGGAACATCTCTCTAAAGAGAACAAAATAATTCAAAGAAAGATGGAATATGTGCTGGATTCCGATGAGCAAGCGGTAATAGGTTCGATGATTATAGAATTGGTAGAGGATATAGGGAAAAAACAAAAAATTGAGTACGGGGAGGAAAAACTTTGACAGAAAACCTGGCGGAGGCTAGAGTTTCAATAGATAATATAAATGACATAAGCTTTTTATTTGGGAATCAGGACTCAAATATTAAATGTATTGAACAACAATTCAATGTGAGGATACTGACTCGTGGCGGTGAAATTGCCATAATAGGAGAAGAAAAAGATGTTCATTCTGTAAAAGAACTTTTCAAGCAAATGATACAACTGCTGCAGAGAGGCAGCTCATTGACGGTTAATGAAGTAAAGTATTTTGTGACACTGGCCAAAAACGGTAAAGGGGAAAGTATAAACGATTTGTACGACGGCATAGTTTGCTATACCCACCGGGGCAAGATTATAAAACCCAAAACCATAGGACAGAAGCAATATATTAGCGCTATAAAAAGAAATGATATTGTTTTTGCCATAGGACCTGCAGGCACGGGCAAAACCTACCTAGCGATGGCCATGGCAGTAACGGCATTTAAGGAAAAGGAAGTAAATCGAATCATTTTGACGAGGCCGGCAGTAGAAGCCGGTGAAAAGCTTGGCTTTTTACCTGGAGACTTGCAGGACAAGGTAGATCCCTATTTTAGGCCCTTATATGATGCTTTATATGACATATTAGGAGTGGATTCTTTTAGGCGCTATATGGAAAAAGGGCTTATAGAAGTGGCGCCCCTTGCATATATGCGAGGAAGAACCCTTGATGATTCTTTTGTCATTTTGGACGAGGCCCAGAATACAACCTCTGAACAGATGAAGATGTTTTTGACCCGTTTGGGCTTTGGTTCAAAGGCGGTAGTTACAGGAGACCTGACTCAGATCGACCTACCTAAGGGAGTATATTCGGGGTTGGAAGAGGTCCAGGAAGTATTAAAAGGCGTAAAGGGCATAGACTTTGTCTATCTAGATGACACGGATGTGGTGCGTCATGAGGTGGTACAGAGAATAATTAAAGCCTACGAAAGATTCGAAAAAGAACGCCAACAGAACACGGGGAGATTACGCGACCATGATAAAGACAGTAATTCCGATAAAAATGCAAAAGCTGGCATTCAATAAATCAGTATTACAGAAACTGGCAATGGGGCTTTTTTTCTTTGCCAGCTTATCGGCTATGATGTTTTTTTCTGCTTTACCTCAAAAATACGATGTTGAAGTCGGTCAGGTACTTCAGGAAAACATTTTAGCCAGAAACGAAGCGATAAATACCATTGCCACAAGCAAGCTGCGGCAGGCCGCAGCCGATCAGGTGCCAAAAAAATATACACTAAACCACACTATTACTGCTGAAGTCAAAAACAATGTAACCGATATCCTAAATTATGTTAAAGAAGTAAGGAACCGAACTTACCTTGAAGACCAAGAAAAAGTAAAGCTTCTGATGGATAGGGTATCCAGTCAAATATCAGAGGAATCCTATTTTATGCTCATGAGTATGAGTGAAACTTCTCTAAAGGAACTTGAAACGGTAACTAAAGCCATCATAGAGACGGTTATGGAGGAAGGTGTCAAAGAAGACTCTATTGACCGGACTAAGACGTATGTTATAGAAGAATTTAAAAGCTTAAATATACCCCAGGAATTAAAGGGTATTGGTGAAGAAATCGCACTATTGACAATAAGACCCAATATGGTATATGACCGTGAGGCTACCGAAAGGCAACAGCGGGAGGCCATGGAAGCCATTGCACCTGTGAGAGTTTTCCCAAACCAAGTATTGATAGAAAAGGGTACGGTCATAACTTCCGAACACATAGAAATGCTAAAAGAAATGGGACTGCTGGCAAGGGACAGAAAAGCTGACATCAGTTTGCTGATTGGCGTAATGTGCGTATCGGCTTTTCTGGTGGCTTCCCTAACCTTTGCCGTATACTATTTTCACAGAGATGTTTACAACAATAATCTATACCTGACATTATTGATACTTATCATATTATCAACCCTAATAATTTCCCTGGGAGTTAAAAACATATCAAACTATTTGATTCCATTAGCCGCCGGAAGTATGCTCATATCCATCCTGATCAATCCTCAGGTGGCTGTGTTTGCAAGTTTTACAATGAGCGTTGTAGTGGGAATTATGTTGGGCAATGATTTTTCTCATGCCCTTGTGGCTCTGTCAGGAGCCTTAATCGGTATTTTTTGCACTGCCAAGGTTTCTCAGCGTTCCGACCTGACAAAAGCAGGAGGGATAATTGGCGGTGCTAAATTTATTCTCATAACCGGCACTATGCTTTTAAACAACAGCACAGCTTTAGAAATACTGAAGGAAAGCCCTTGGGGCCTAGTAAGCGGAATTCTGTCCGCCATATTGGCGATTGGCACCCTGCCATTTTTAGAAAATGCTTTTGGTATAACTAGTGCCATAAAATTGTTAGAACTGTCAAACCCAAATCAACCTCTGCTGAGGAAATTGATGTTAGATGCTCCTGGTACCTATCACCACTGCATTATCGTAGGGAATTTAGCTGAAGCCGGAGCCGAAGCGGTTGGAGCCGATTCCCTATTAGCGCGCGTAGGCGCAAACTATCATGATATCGGCAAACTAAAGAGGCCATATTTCTTTATAGAAAACCAACTGACTTCCGACAATCCCCACGATAAGTTGAGCCCAACCCTTAGCGCATTAATAATCACTTCCCATGTTAAGGATGGGGTGGAAATAGCAAAGGAATACCGCTTACCTGACTGTATTACAGACTTTATTGTTCAGCATCATGGGACTTCCCTCCTTTCCTTTTTCTATCAAAAAGCCTTAGAGAGTGCTGACGAAAAAAAGCCTGATGAGGCCAGTTTTCGCTATGAAGGGCCTAAACCCAAGACCCGGGAAGCAGCTATAGTTATGTTGGCAGACTGTGTTGAAGCTGCAGTGAGGTCCCTGCCCAAGCCCACTCATGGGAAAATCGAAGGATTAATCAGGCAAATAATAAAGGACAAATTGTCGGACGGTCAGTTAGATGAATGTGATTTGACGCTAAAAGATTTAGATAAAATAGCCGTAGCGTTTTCAAAAATTATGACCGGAATTTTTCATACCAGGATAGAATATCCCGATAAATTAAAAGAACTGCAGAGGAAGGATTTAAACAATGGCCAATATAATGATAAACAATTTGCAAGACAAAATTGATGTAACGGAAGAATTGAAAGCATTGGTCATCAAAGCCGTAAATAGCACCTTATCTGTAGAAAAAGTACCAGAGAAAGTAGAAGTCAGCATAGCATTGGTTGATGACAAATATATTCAAGAGCTCAACCGTCAGTATCGCAACGTAGATGCTCCAACTGATGTGTTATCTTTTGCAATGAGGGAAAGGGCGGCTGGAGAAGACAATATTGATTTTTGTGAGGAAGAGCTCCTCGGCGATGTGGTAATATCCCTTGAAAGGGCAACTATGCAAGCTGCAGAATACGGCCACTCATTCGAGCGGGAAGTGGGTTTTCTAGTCGTCCACGGCGTATTACATTTATTGGGATACGACCATGAATCGGATGAAGAAAAGAAGCTTATGAGGCAAAAAGAAGAGGAAATCCTGAAATCAATAGATTTGTCTAGAGGGATTAGCTAAATGAAGAAAGCTAGAACTTTGGCTGAAAGTTTTTTTTATGCCATTTCAGGCATACTTTATGCCTTTAAAACTCAGCGCAACATAAAGATTCATTTTATGGTTGCCATTTTAATAATTATTATTAGCTTTTTGCTAAAGCTAAACACAATTGAACTTTTGATCGTATTCCTAACAATTGCCATGGTATTGACTGCTGAGATGATAAATACTGCTATAGAAGCTGTAGTAGATATGTTTACCCAGGAATATCATCCCTTAGCACGAGTTGCTAAAAACGTAGCAGCGGGTGCAGTGCTTATATCAGCTCTAAATGCTGTAATCGTCGGTTATCTAATATTTTATAAAAAAATAGCTGTGCTACTCGGCATTTAAAAAGCCTCTCATGAAACATTAGGAGGGTAAAGACATGGTCTTTAAGCGATGCCTAACTGTAATATTAATTGCAGCACTACTTATATTTGTTCAAGGATGCTTTAGCAAAAAGGATGATGTAGAATCTGAAGAATCTTCAGATATGGAGCATCAGGATGAAATCACGGAGTTTGAGGAAACCATTCCCGATACTCCGAAAGCAAAAAATCCCCTTACGGGTATGGATATGGATATAAAATTTGAAAAGCAGAGGCCATTTGCAGTCATGATAGAAAACGAGTACAATGCCAGACCTCAATCGGGCCTCAACAAAGCCGGTGTAGTTTACGAGATTTTAACTGAGGGCGGCATTACCCGCTTTTTGGCAATATTTCTAGGAAAGACATTGAATGAAATCGGGCCCGTACGAAGCGCCAGACCGTACTATCTTGATTATGCCATGGAGTATGACAGTATATATGTCCACTATGGAGCAAGCCCTCAGGGATACATAGATTTGAAACAGCTAAAAATCGATGCTATAGACGGAATATATGATGATGTGACGTTCTGGCGCGACAAGTCCAGAAAGGCACCCCATAATGCATACACAAGCACCGAAAATCTATTTAAAGCATCTGAAAATAGGAGATTTCGCAAGGATACCGATCGAAATTATTGGGAGTTTAACCAAGAGGAAAGCTTGGCCGGTGATTTTAGATTAGAAGATTTTGAGCTGAATTATTTTAATAATTATACTGTCAGGTATATATATAATAACGACCACAAGGCTTATGAGCGTTACATAAACGGAAAAGTTCACACTGATAGGATAGCAGGAGAGAGCATTTTTGTGAAAAATATAATTGTGAGCTTTGCCAATACAAAGGTCATTGATGATCAGGGCAGACTTTCCATTAAAACTACTGCTAGTGGCGAAGGTTACTATATTAGCAACGGATATTGCACGAAAATAAGGTGGCAAAAGGATGAAAGATCTAAGCAGACAAAATACACTCTTCAGGACGGTTCAACTCTCTCTATAAACCCAGGCAATACATGGATTCAGATTTTGCCTCAGTGGGGTAAGTTTAAATACGATGAATCGATAAAGGAGTAAGGCATACATGGCTTTATATAAAACCGATGCTATAGTTTTAGGCCATAGAAACTTGGGTGAAGCCGATAAAATTCTCACCCTCTTTTCACCTGACAGGGGGAAGATTCATGCAGTTGCAAGAGGTGTTCGCAGGCCCAGGAATCCTATATTGGCCGGAAGTCAATTGTTCTCTTATAGTAGATTTTTAATAGTTGAAGGCAGAAACCTGGACAGTATTAGTCAGTGCGAGATAAAGGAGTCCTTTTACAGGATACGCCAGAATCTAGAGAGTATGGCTTACGGTCTTTATTTTGCCGAACTTCTTAGGGCTTCAACACCCATTGAAGATAAGAACCGAGAATTATTTCGCTTTTTTTTAAAAACACTGTATTTGCTCCAGGAATGGGAGAATAAGGAGGTATTGGCCCGCATCTATGAAGTAAAACTAATGGCAATACAGGGCTTTGCACCGGAAGTTTTTTCCTGTGTTAGCTGCGGTCAGAGCCCTTCAAGTTCAATATACTTTAGTCCATCCATGGGTGGAATTTTGTGCTTTAATTGCCATAAAACAGATGAAAATGCTGTAAGTATAAGTTCGGAAACCCTTGTTGCCTTTCAAAAAATGTTAATGCAAACTTACGAGAAACTCAAAAATATTAATATAAGTAAATATACAAGAGAGCAACTGAGCAACATTTTAAGCCTTTTTATATCACATCAAATTGACCGTAAACTAAAAACTGTTCAATTCATAAAAGACATTAAGAGGCTAAATATAATAAGCAGCGTATAATCGAACGGGGGTGAGCCTGCTGGATAAGATCTTGGAGACTTTCAAAGGTAAAGGAAAATTGTTTTTGGTATCTGTTACAATATTTTTAGCTGGCCTGCTGACAGGATACTTCATTTTTTTAAACGATCCAGGATTTGTGATATCAAACATTGAAAAACTTATGGGCAATATCTTAAGAATAGGTGAAGCTATGAAAAACCGTAGCAAGCTTCACGTAACCGGCTTAATATTCCAGAACAATATAAGGGCTCTCCTCGTAATCATGTTTGGCGGAATAGCATTCGGATTGGTCTCTGCATTTAGTATTTTTTTCAATGGTTTGATTATGGGCATAGTAATGGCTTTGACCTTTTATCAAGGCAAGACAATATCGTTTTTTTTGGCAGGTATATTACCGCATGGATTGCTGGAATTACCTGTCGTCCTTGGAGCAGGAGCCTTTGGCTTAAAAACCGGCTTAGACCTGCTGTTTCCAAAGGGCAAGAGGCGACTTGACCTGTTAAAAGACAATTTAAACAATAACGTCCTTGCATTGGGTGTATTTGTGCCTCTTCTTTTTATTGCAGCAGGTATAGAAGCGGTTATAACGCCCTTTATAATAAATTTATTAGTTGGAGAAAGAGGAATTTTTTATAATTTGTAGTAATATATATTTTGGCGATTCGGGTATGAAGGGAGTGGTACCCCATCGAGTTATCATCACGACAGGCAATGATAGTAGATATTGTTAGAAAATATGAACCTATCACCAGTGAACAGATAGCGGACAAGCTTAACTTAACCAGGTCGGCGTTAAGGCCGGATCTTGCCGTCTTAACTATGATAGGCATTTTAGAAGCCAGACCCAGGGTTGGGTACTTTTTTACCGGCAAGATTCCCCAAAACCTTATTTCAAAACGAATTAAGGACATAAAAGTGGACAATATAAAGGCGGTCCCCGTTGTTATAACTGAAAATACTTCCGTATATGATGCTATTGTGACGCTGTTTTTAACGGATGTAGGAACTCTTTTTGTTACAGGTGATGATGGATTTCTATCCGGCCTTGTTTCACGTAAGGACTTGCTCAAAATAGCTATCGGCAATGCAGATATTCATAAGATGCCAGTTGGTATAGTTATGACTAGAATGCCGAACATCATAACTGTTACACCTGATGAAAGTGCATACGAGGCTGCAAAAAAGATTGTTGATCATCAGGTTGATGCATTGCCCGTAGTTCATGTAGTAGTTGAAGATAATCAGGAAAAGTTTAAAATAGTAGGTAAAGTCACTAAGAGCACTTTTACAAAACTGTTTGTTGAATTGGTTGAGATTTAGAGAGGGGAGTATGATGGTAAAGGATAAAAGTAGTCACCCGATTGTATTTGCTGTTTCCGATTCTATCGGAGAAACTGCAGAATTAGTAACTCGAGCGACAATGGTCCAGTTTAATTCTGAAAATGTGGAGATTCGCAGAATTCCTTACGTTACTAATAATGAATACGTGGAAGAAATTATCCAGGAAGCAAAAAACACGAGTAGCTGTGCTATCGTGTGTACCATTATCTTGCCTGACGTAAGAGAATATCTGATACATTTAGCGCAGGAAAACAATATTCCAATAGTGGATTTAATGGGACCTATGATGAAGGTTTTTTCAGAAATTGTCGAGATTAAGCCCCATCTCGAGCCAGGCCTGGTTCGTCGCATAGATGAAGACTATTTTAAAAGGATGGAAGCAATCGAATTTGCCGTCAACTATGATGATGGCAAGGATCCCAGGGGATTGTCCCGAGCCGATGTGGTCCTTATAGGTGTATCCAGAACCTCAAAAACACCTTTAGCAATGTTTTTGGCCCACAAGAGGTTGAAGGTTGCTAATCTTCGATTAGTTCCGGAGGTAGCTCCACCGGAAGAATTGTTTAATCTCCCTCCAAATACCGTAGTTGGGCTGACAATCAGTCCTGAAAAACTTTTTGATATTCGTCAGGAAAGGCTTAAGGCGATGGGCTTAAGTGCCGATGCAAACTATGCCAAGCACAGTAGGATTTTAGAAGAAATTGAATATGCCAACAAGATTATGGAAAAAATAGGTTGCCCCAAAATAGATGTTTCAAATAAAGCGGTGGAGGAAATTGCAACTCATATTATGGAAATTATAAAGAAAGGAGAAAAATAGTATGACAAAAAAATATGTCTACAGCTTTAAGGAAGGCAATGCCACAATGCGCAGCTTATTGGGAGGTAAAGGCGCCAATTTGGCTGAAATGGTAAAAATCGGCTTACCCGTTCCCATGGGCTTTACAGTAACAACCGAAGCCTGTCTGAACTACTATGATGAGGGAGAAAAAATATCAGAAGATATCGTTTCTCAGATTTTTGGGGCTCTGGAGAACCTAGAACAGGAAATGGGGAAAAAACTCGGTGACATTCAGGATCCCCTGTTGGTTTCCGTTAGGTCAGGAGCCGTAATATCCATGCCTGGCATGATGGACACTGTATTAAACCTAGGTCTCAACGATGAAAGCGTGAAGGGCCTAGCTGCAAAGACCGACAATGAGCGTTTTGCTTACGACAGCTACCGCAGGTTTATTCAGATGTTTGGAAATGTAGTCATGGAAGTGGATCATGGGAATTTCGAAGCAGTTATCGAATCAGTAAAGGAAAAGAAAAACATTACTGAAGATACAGAAATGGACGCAGAAGGCTGGAAGGAAGTTATATCCCTATACAAGGAAAAAATAAAAGAGGAAACCGGCAGAGAGTTTCCCCAGGATCCCAAGGAACAGCTTTTAATGGCGGTAGAAGCTGTATTTAAGTCTTGGAATAATCAGAGAGCCAAGGTGTATAGGAGAATTAACAAGATACCGGATGATTTAGGGACTGCAGTAAACGTCCAGACCATGGTATTTGGTAATAAAGGCGACGATTCAGGAACCGGAGTCGCATTTACCCGGAACCCCTCTACAGGAGAAAATAAAGTTTACGGTGAGTTCCTGATGAACGCTCAAGGGGAAGACGTAGTTGCAGGTATCAGGACACCCCAGAGTATAGACCAGTTAAAAGAGGTCATGCCCGATATATACAAGCAATTTACAGATGTCTGCACTTTATTGGAGAATCATTACAAGGACATGCAAGACATAGAGTTTACCATAGAAAATGGGAAACTATATATCCTCCAGACCCGCAACGGAAAGCGGACGGCTCAGGCTGCGGTAAAGATTGCTGTCGACATGGTACATGAGGGTCTTATCAGCAAAGAACAGGCCATCATTCAGGTGCCCGCGGGACAATTAGAAACTCTGCTTCATCGCAGGATCGACCCCAATGCTAAAGTTGAAGCTGTAGCAAAGGGACTGCCGGCTTCGCCCGGAGCGGCTTCAGGCAGCGTAGTTTTCGATCCCGATGAGGCCGAAGTTATGGGCAATGATGGCAAGAAGGTTATTTTGGTCAGAACTGAGACCACTCCCGATGACATACACGGTATCGTAGCTGCCCAGGGTGTACTTACAAGCCGCGGCGGCATGACAAGCCACGCTGCTGTAGTTGCCAGAGGCATGGGCAAGCCTTGCGTGTCTGGATGTGAAGCAATAAGAATCGACTATGAAAAAGAAGAGTTTCAGGTTGGAGATACTGTAGTTAAGAAGGGCGACATAATTTCGATAGATGGTTCTACTGGCCAAGTCATTATAGGTGAAGTCCCGATGGTAGAGCCGGAGCTTTCTGATGAGTTTAATGAGCTGCTTAGCTGGGCAGATGAAGCGAGAACACTTAAGGTAAGAGCAAATGCAGACACCCCACGTGATGCAAAGACAGCCCTCGAGTTTGGAGCAGAAGGTATTGGTCTTTGCAGAACCGAGCACATGTTCATGGCGCAGGACAGACTGCCGATCGTTCAACAGATGATCATGTCAGAAACCAAGGAAGAAAGGGAAGAGGCGCTGGCAAAACTTTTACCCATCCAACAGGATGATTTCGAAGGTATTTTTGAAGTGATGGACGGCTTGCCGGTAACGGTTAGACTCCTTGACCCCCCTCTCCATGAATTCCTGCCCAACGCTGAGGAATTAATCGAAGAAATCCATGAATTAAAAGCCAATGGCAACTCCGAGGAACTTGAAGCAAAACGGGAAATGCTGAAAAAAGTGCGTGCACTTAGTGAAATGAATCCCATGCTGGGTCTAAGGGGTTGCAGACTGGGCTTGTTATATCCTGAAATTTACATTATGCAAGTCAAGGCAATATTGAAGGCAGCATGCAAACTCACCCAAAGAGGCATTAAGGTAATACCTGAAATAGAGATACCTTTGGTGGGACATGAGCTGGAGCTTGAGAATCTCAGGGCAATAGTGGAAGAGACAGCCGAAAAGGTATTAGAAGAAGAAGGAATAAAGGTCGATTATTTCATTGGGACCATGATTGAGTTACCCAGGGCATGTCTAACTGCTGAAGACATTGCAAAACATGCGGACTTCTTCTCCTTCGGAACAAACGATTTGACACAGACCACCTTTGGCTTTAGCCGTGACGATGCAGAAGGCAAGATACTGCCCCACTATATAGAGCAAAAGATTCTCACCGATTCACCGTTTATCATCCTTGATAGAAAAGGTGTGGGCTCTTTAATGAAGATGGCAGTAGAGAAAGGCCGTCAAGAAAAAGAAGATCTATTAATAGGTATTTGCGGTGAACATGGTGGAGAACCAAGCTCTGTTGAGTTCTGCCATATGATCGGGTTGGATTTTGTCAGTTGCTCACCATTCAGGGTGCCGATTGCGAGACTTGCAGCAGCGCAGGCGGCAATTAATCACAAGGACCAAACTAAGTAAGTGTAAATAAAAATAATAATAAGGGTACTGTTACTAATAGGTGCAGTACCCTTTTTTGTGAATTTGTATAGTATCAATCTATCTAAATAAGTCCAAAGACTACCTTAGCCAATAGGAAGCGCTTATAGGTTATTGCATACCTTATTCCACTGCTTGTCCATCTGCTTGTATTGACAGAGCCATTTTATGAGGAATATAATATGGATGTAATGGAGAAAACAGTTTAGGAGTAGTAGTATGACTAGCCTAATTCTTTACCTTGCAACAGCGATTTTGTATGTTTTTTCGTATAGCAAAGATAGGGACAAGACGAGACAAGCGTTTTTAAAGGGATGGAAGTCATTGACAAACATGATGCCTCAATTTCTGGGCATTATTATTGTTGTTGGAGTGACCCTAGCTTTGCTTAAACCTGAAACGATTTCTAGTTTATTGGGAAGCAATTCCGGTGCTTTCGGGGTAGTATTGTCTGCCATTATCGGAAGCATTGTAATGATGCCAACCTTCGTAGCTTTTTCCACTGGATCTATGTTACTAAATACTGGTGCTGGCCTTCCGCAAGTAGCTGCTCTCATATCAACGCTGACACTAATAGGTGTCGTAACCATTCCAATGGAAGCAAAATACATAGGGAGAAAGGCAACCTTGTATAGAAATTTAGTGGCTTTCTTTTTTTCAATTTTAGTGGGTTTCGTCATTGAAAAGGTGGTAGAAATCTTATGGTAAAATCTTTAGTGAAGAAGTATTCTTTTTTTTTGATTGTATTTTTTATGACCGCAGTTTTAACTTTAATAAATAAGGAAGTAGGATTTAAGTCTTTCGAAATAGCCTTTTCCAGTTTTAAGCAGATGGTCTCTTTAGTACCACCTATAATGTTGTTGCTTGGTCTCATGGATGTTTGGGTCCCCAGGGAAACTATGATGAAATACATGGGAGCTAAATCTGGGATAACAGGGATTATTCTTGCCATACTGATGGGTACCCTTGCAGCTGGCCCCATGTACGCTGCTTTTCCTTTTACGACGGTGCTTTTGAGGAAGGGTGTTAAATTCAGCAATATAATCATTTTTATGAATGCATGGTGTGTAACAAAAATATCCACTCTGCTTTTTGAGTTAGCGTCACTGGGCTTTGAGTTTACATTTGCTAGGCTTTTGATTAACCTTCCCGGCGTGATAATAATGGGCTACATTGTGGAAGCTTTAATGCCAAAAAGCGAATTGGATAGCTTGTATGCAAATAATTCATAAGTGAAACGCAGATTTCCTGTTTCTATATAGTATCAGATTGCATTGTTAGACAGGACGCAATTTCAGTATTATATGTTAAGAGGCGATTTTTCGCCTCTTTTTGTTATATTTAAAGGAAAAAATAGCTTGGAAGTAGAATATCTTTATGATATTTTCCGATGCCTTTTGGGAGGTGATTTCAGGTGAATATCCGTGAAAGGCAGGAAGAGTTGGAACGAATATATCTTTCGCCATATGCAGCTCTAAGCTCAAAAAGCAAAGGACGGCGTATATATGAAGAAAAATGCAGTGTTCGCACTGATTTTCAAAGGGACCGGGACCGAATACTTCATTCAAAAGCTTTTCGGCGATTGAAACACAAAACCCAGGTGTTTATATCTCCGGAGGGGGATCATTACAGAACCAGACTTACACATACACTGGAAGTGTCACAGATAGCAAGGACCATATCTAAGGCCTTGAGATTGAATGAAGACTTAACGGAAGCTATTGCTTTGGGCCACGACCTGGGTCACACGCCCTTTGGCCATACCGGCGAACAAGTATTAGATGAATTAATGAAAGAAGGCTTTAGACACGAAGAACAGAGCCTCAGGGTCGTTGAGGTTTTGGAACAGGGCAAGGGGCTGAATCTTACCTGGGAGGTCAGGGACGGAATAAGAAACCATACTACCAGGGGTAATCCTGCTACTCTCGAAGGCCAGGTGGTTAAACTGTCCGATTGGATCGCATACATTAATCATGATATTGATGATGCCCAGAGAGCCGGAGTATTAAAACCAGAAGACCTACCGGAAGAATTAATTAAGGTTTTAGGAAAGAAACACGGACAGCGCATCGATACCATGATTAAAGATGTTATAGCTACGAGTTTCGGCCGACCTTTTGTAAAGATGAGCGATGAGATTTATGATGCAACTCGAAGATTGCGGGATTTTATGTTTGACAATGTTTACGTGGGTTCGACTGCAAAGACACAGGAGAATAAAGCCAAGACTATGTTGCGACTTTTATTTGAATACTATACCGGTCATCCGGAATCCATGCCTCCCGAATTTGTAAAAATAGCAGAAGAGGAGAATGTGGAGAGGGCAGTAGTTGACTATATTGCGGGAATGACTGATGGTTTTGCCCTCAAAAAGTTTAAAGATATCTATGTGCCTTCATCCTGGCCCTTGGAAATCTAAAAAATAAACCTCATATTTTTATCTGACAAAAAGAAGGAATAATCGAGATTAACGTAGAATATTGTTATGTAATATTGAGGGGGGATAGTAGAATACCAAAATTAACAGTGGCAATAGCTCCTCATTTGGCTATGGGGAGATTTTTTTTAAGGTTCGGTGGTAAAATTGGGCTTTTATTCTGATGAAATCATTAAAGAAGTGCAGGACAGAGCTGACATATTGGAAATTGTATCCGAATACACTTCTCTTAAAAAGCGCGGCGATAATTATATAGGCCTTTGCCCATTTCATTCGGAAAAGACGCCGTCTTTTAACGTTGATGTAGAAAAAAAACTGTTTTATTGTTTTGGATGTGGCGTAGGCGGAAATGTATTTACTTTCATTATGAATAAAGAAAACCTTAGCTTTCCAGAAGCTGTAAGGTTTTTGGCCGACAAGTTTAATGTACGGCTCCCTGAAAAGATTAATAGCAAGCTATCTCAAGAATTTAGGGAAAGACGGGAGTATTATAAAATAAACCGCTTTGCGGCTAAATTTTTTAATTACTGTTTACTTCACACTCGTGATGGTTCTAGAGCCCTGTCATATATTAAGCAACGGGGTTTAACAGAGGAAACAGTTGAAAAGTTTTTTCTCGGATATGCACCATCATCTTGGGATGGCCTAATTAAATATGCCAGGAAAATGGGCATAGATTCTGCAACTTTAGAGAAAGCGGGCCTTGCAATTGCTCGCAAGGACAAGCAAGGCCATTACGATAGATTTAGAAATAGACTAATGTTTCCCATTGAAGATGTGACCAAAAATATTATTGGTTTTGGTGGGCGAGCCCTTGATGATTCGATGCCCAAATATCTCAATTCTCCGGAAACCCCCTTGTTTTCCAAGGGCGATAATTTGTATGCCCTTTCAAAGATCGAAAAGGACCCTGCCCTCGATGTTATCATCGTAGAAGGCTACATGGATTGCATAACATTGCACCAGCATGGTTTCAGACAAACCGTAGCCTCGCTGGGAACTGCCCTTACGCAAAAACAGGCAAAACTATTAAAAAAGTACACCGGTGGCGTAATACTCTCTTACGATGCTGATGCAGCTGGTGAAGCAGCTACGGAGAGGGGAATGGAAATATTAGCCCAGGAAGGGCTTAGGGTAAAAATATTAAGTCTGCCCAAGGGAAAAGACCCGGATGAAATAATAAGGGAACAGGGTGGCCAATCCTTCCAAAAACTGTTGGATAGTTCCTTGGACTTGGTCAGCTACAAACTACAAAAAGCAAAACTCGGCATAAAGATTGAGACTGCTGATGGAAAGCTTAAATATATTAAAAAGGCGATAGATATTCTATGCCAGATAAATAATGAACCGGAACTTGAGATACACATGAAAAACCTAGCTGAACAGCTGGGCATATCAGTTCAGGCTTTAAAGAAAGAAGTATACAGAAAGAAATTGGCAAACAATGGATTGCAGTATAAAAAAAGCCAAACAAGATATAATAATAAGGAATTTAAGAAAATATCACCGGTAACAGGATTTTATAAAGCCGAGAGGAAGTTGCTCAAATTAATCATCGAAAATGAATCAATACGTCGAAATGTAGGGGAAAAGATCGATGAGAGATATTTTACGAATGACAGAACAAAGAAAATAGCAGATGTTCTGTTTAAAACAATCCGGCAAAATACAAATCAGGATATAGATGTATCTAATTTGTTTAATTACCTGGATGAAGAAAGTTCTGCTGAACTTTCGTCAATACTAGCTGAACGTGCAGAATTGATAAATGAAGAACTTATTTGCAGTCTTGTGACGAAGGTAAAAGAAGGCTATTTTAAAGAATCTATTGTCAAAGTGAGGGAACAACTGAAGCAAGCTGAAATACTAGGCAAAAGAGAGGAGATCAACCAGCTGTTGAACATTTATCAACAACTCAAGGCTGAAATGGATGAGTTGAATTCTCATACTACTCCGGGGAAGGAGGGAGCATAAATGGCAAACAAAGAGCAACCGCAAAAAAAGGCTGATAAAAAACCTTTACAGGATAAAATGAAAGCAGCAACCGATCTGATAGAGAAAGGCAAGAAAACTGGCAAACTTACTTACGAAGAGATTATGGATGCTTTAGACGAAATTGAAGATCTCGATGCTGATCAGATTGATAAAATATATGAATCTCTAGAGGAAATGGGTATAGAAGTATTAGATGGCAGCGAAATAGTTGTTCCTGGAGAAGAAGGACTAGATGATGTTTCTGAGGAAGACCTTGACCTCTCGGTTCCTGAGGGAGTTGCTATCGATGACCCCGTAAGGATGTATTTAAAGGAAATAGGTAAGGTTCCGCTTCTTTCAGCGGAGGAAGAAGTAGAACTTTCAAAGCGAATAGAGAAAGGTGATAAAGAAGCCAAGCGAAAACTTGCTGAAGCAAACCTGCGTTTGGTAGTCAGTATCGCCAAAAAATATGTAGGCAGAGGAATGCTCTTCCTAGACCTCATTCAAGAAGGCAATCTTGGCCTCATGAAGGCTGTTGAGAAATTTGATTACCGCAAGGGTTATAAGTTTAGCACTTATGCAACCTGGTGGATTAGACAGGCGATCACTCGGGCCATTGCCGATCAGGCAAGGACAATAAGGATTCCTGTGCACATGGTTGAGACCATAAACAAACTGATTCGCGTACAAAGACAATTATTGCAGGAGCTCGGTCGCGACCCTCTACCGGAAGAGATTGCCGAAGAGATGAACCTGACTGTGGAAAAAGTTAGGGAAATAATGAAGATAGCTCAGGAGCCGGTTTCCCTGGCGACACCAATTGGTGAAGAGGAAGACAGTTTCCTGGGAGACTTTATCCCCGACGATGAAGCATTGGCCCCTGCCGATGCAGCAGCTTATCTCCTGTTAAAGGAACAACTAGAAGATGTGTTAGAAACACTTACACCGAGGGAGGAAAAGGTTTTAAGGCTCAGGTTCGGCTTAGATGATGGGCGCCCCAGGACCCTTGAGGAAGTGGGACAGGTCTTTGGAGTTACGCGGGAAAGGATAAGACAGATTGAAGCAAAGGCATTAAGAAAGCTTCGTCATCCCAGCCGCAGCAAAAAACTTAAAGATTTTCTTGAATAAAAGTATAATAGTGGGGATTTATCTCCACTATTTTACTTGGACTTGAGAGGTTACGGCAAACATGAAACTTGCAAACAGGTTGAAAATAATAGCATCAATGATCGAAAAAGGATCGACGGTGGTAGACATAGGAAGCGATCATGCATATCTTCCCATATACTTAGTGAAGGAAGGTATTTCTCAAAGAGTTATAGCTACTGAAATACTTTCCGGGCCATTTGAAAGGGCCCGTGAAAACATAAAAAAATCCTGCTACCAAGACTTTATCCAACTAAGATACGGTTCTGGCCTTAAACCGATAAAGCCCGGGGAAGTAGATGTCGCAGTAATTGCAGGCATGGGAGCAAATACCATGATAAATATCATTGAAGAATCCCGGGAGACTGTAGATTCTTTAAAAAAGCTTATACTTCAACCTATGTGCAATCAGGCAAGGTTAAGAAAACATCTGTTTCAAAGGGCTTATACAATTATAGATGAAGATGTAGCAATGGATGCCAATAAATACTACGAGATTATTGTGGCACAAAAAGCGAGCATTGTGGCTTTTGATGAAATTGACATATTAGTGGGACCGGTGCTGAGGTGCAAAAAGACACCTGTCGTAGAGGAATACATTCACTACAGAATAAAAAAACTACAAAAGATACTTGAAACCCTTGAAGCTTCTAATTCCAGGGCAGGCGAAATAGCCCTTTTAGAACGAAAAAGGGAATTGCAGGCGTTAAAGGAGGTCATAAAGTGATTTCTTGCCAGACCTTAGTTCAAATATTGGAAAAGTGGGCGCCCAAAAAGTTGGCAATGGATTGGGACAATACAGGTCTTGCCATTGGTGACCTTTCTGGAGAAGTATCGAGAGTCCTACTGACACTGACAGTTACTCCAAAATCCGTTGAATTTGCAGCCAAAAACAGTTATGAAATGATAATATCCCACCACCCTCTGTTCTTCAGTCCATTGAAATCATTAAAAAGAGATACAGCTCTGGGAAAGATAATTTATAAAGCGATTAAGAATGACATAGTGATCTACTCTGCTCATACAAACCTGGATGTGGCCTCAGGCGGAATTAACGACATATTGGCAGAACGGTTTAATTTAGAGCAGGTCCAGGTATTGAAACAAACATACAGGGAGAGCTTATTTAAACTGGTAGTGTTTGTGCCGATAGCTTATGCAGATGCTGTCAGAAATGCCATGTGCGATGCCGGAGCAGGTCATATAGGAAATTACAGCCACTGCACATTTAACACCGATGGTATCGGCACCTTTGTCCCCCTTGCAGGCACAAGCCCATTTATCGGCGAGCAAAATAAGCTGGAGAGGACAGATGAAATAAGAATTGAGACAATAGTCCCTGAAGGCATTCTAAAAAGGGTCATCAATGCCATGATCAAAGCTCATCCCTACGAAGAAGTAGCATATGACATTTACCCCCTTGAAAATCCAGGAAAGGAATTCGGCCTTGGCCGCATAGGCTATGTTAAAGAACCAATTACCTTGAAAGAATTTTGTAAAACAGTAAAGCACAAGCTAAATATCCCATACCTCAGAGTGGTAGGGGATTTAAATAAAAAAATATCAAAAGTCGCCCTTTGCGGCGGTGCCGGCGCAGATTTAATCCAGGCGGCAGCCTTTTTCGGTGCAGATGTGCTTGTTACCGGTGATATTAAATACCACGAAGCCTTAGATGCTGAAGACTTAGGCCTTGCGGTAATTGATGCAGGGCATTTTGCTACCGAGAATATTGTACTTCCTGCGTTAAAAGAATACTTGGAAGAACAGACCAAATTGTTGAAAAAAGAAGTTAAAATATCGGTGTACGAAGATGTAGACCCTTTTGTAACAATATGAGAATAGGAGTATCCTATTCTCTTTATTATTTAGGAGGGAAACAATGCTAAGAGATGAGCTGTACAATCTTTTCAAACTTCAGGAACTCCAAGACAGGTGCGAGAGTTTAGAGGAAAGTTTAAAGAGCCATCCTGATTTAAAGCACTTATTTGAACTAAAAAAAGACGCGAATGAAATGCGAGCAAAGCTGCAAGAAAAAAACAAACGGATTCATGATTTGGAAAAACAATTACGGCATATGGAGCAAACTGTCCATGATTCTTACTTTGCAGCAAAACAACTGGAAGAAAGAATCTACAGCGGAGAGGTAAGCACTGTTAAAGAATTAAAGATACTCGAAGAAAAACGCAACTCAGCCATACATAAAGCAGAGGATTATGAGGAAAAAGCATTGATGGCAATGGAAGAACTCGATATACTGAAGACTCAGCTTCCCGGGGAAATCAAATTAGCTGAACAGATGAAGACACAATACAGAGAAAAACAATTGAAAATCAACGAGGAAATTGGTAAAATTAAAACGGAATTAGGATCAATAAAAAAACAATTACAACAACTTGAAGCAAGTATATCTCCCGAGCTTTTGGAAAAATACTACAGGATTAAAAAATTAAAAACTCACCCGGTAGCATTTATCACGGAGGGAAAATGCGATGGCTGCATGATGGAAGTGTCTGTCATGTTAGCTGCAGAGGTCAAGCAGCATAAAAGGATAATTTATTGTGAAAACTGCGGGAGAATACTTGTGTAGACAACAAAAAAAGGGAGGCCTTATGAGTAAAGTTATAGTTTTCACAGACGGTGCATCCCGGGGCAATCCCGGACATGCCGGCATCGGAATCTTGTTTTTAGATGAAAAAGGAAATGTCATAAGAGAAATTAGCGAGTACATTGGTGAAACTACAAACAACATAGCTGAATACACAGCGCTTGTTACCGCTTTAAGAGAGGCAATTGATATGAATTTTGACGAAATAGAAGTGATGTCAGACAGCGAACTCATGGTCAAACAAATTAATGGAGAATACCAGGTAAAAAATCAAGGCCTAAAGCCGCTCTACTCGGAAGCATGTACATTACTTAGGGAATTTAGAAGTTATACAGTCAGACATGTCGGTAGGGAGTACAACAAAAGAGCTGACGTTTTGGCCAACCTGGGAATAGATGAGGCCCTCGACGAGGAAATGGTCTTGTAGAAACTACCAGGTACCAATGACTTGACAATAAAGGCCTGTATGTTATAATAACAGTCCCTTAAAAACATTAATATTGAGTAAATCGGATGGTCGCGGGCATTTTGCCTGAGGAAAGTCCGAGCTCCACAGGGCAGGGTGCTGGGTAATACCCAGTGAGGGTGACCTCAAGGAAAGTGCAACAGAAATATACCGCCTAACAGGTGTCAGGAGCATGATGGTAAGACCTCTGCACCTGTTACGGCAAGGGTGGAAAGGTGAGGTAAGAGCTCACCAGCGGGATGGCGACTTCCCGGCTCTGCAAACCCCACTTGGAGCAAGACCAAATAGGGGAGCTTATACGGCGGCCCGTCGTGCTCCCGGGTATGGTCGCTGGAGGTGTCAGGCAACTGGCATCCTAGATAGATGACCATCTAAGACAGAACTCGGCTTACAGATTTACTCAATAAACTAAAAACTCGCATAACAATGCGAGTTTTTAGCTAATATCAGTTTTCTGAAAATTCAATTTATCACTGTATCCTAATTCTTTTGACACATCAGCCGTAACATCCACAATAAGATGCGAAAAGTCC
>LFSJ01000142.1:47687-53912 GCA_001512695.1 Tepidanaerobacter sp. DTU063
AAGTTTACTTTGTCAATATATAGAATTTGACCAGAGTCTACAATTGTTAGGTAAACTGTCTCGCCTGTCATTATGGCCAATTTTTCCATGTGAGGGCGAGCAGCAATTCTGACATCCATTTTTTCAATCAGATTAAAGCCCAAGCTTAGAACTTTATAGCTTAGCCTGTATTTTTCAGTATCAGGGTTTTGTTTAACATATCCTTCATGCTCTAAGGTTTCTAGGAAGCGGAATGCAGTACTTTTATGAAGCCCAGTATATTTTCCGATCTCAGTTACGCCCATTTCTTCTCCCGAAGAGAGGACTTCAAGTATCCTTAATGTTCTAAGACAGGACCTTAACAATTTTTTATTATTTTGCATCCATTACCACATCCATACAATTCTTTTGCTTATATGTTACTTTGTCCACAAAGCAATGTCAATACATGCTAATTTATGGCAGCTCCCAAAAAATATAAAATTTCGAAAAAAAAAATAAAAAAAAGCAGGATTTTTAAAATTTATGTAGAATATATACATAAAATTAAAACGGTGTTTTATTTAGTAAAACAAAGCATGTATTAAATTTTCATGCAAGACATAAGTATAATATAAGGCACATAATAAAAATAGTGGGAATAATGTTTTAATTACTGGACGTTGTTGCAACCTGCAAATTATTCTTAAATTAATGAGAAATGATTTTGTATAAATTGCAAAAAGACGGGAGGCATTAAAATGATATTGGATAGTTTCAGTTTATCAGGAAAGGTAGCAATTGTAACCGGTGCCAGAACCGGTTTGGGCCAGGGTATGGCCGTAGGTTTGGCCGAAGCCGGTGCGGATCTGGTAATCGTAAATCGCACTCCAATGCCTGAAACTGAAGATGTGATAAAAGGCTTGGGGAGAAAGTGTGTGCCGATAGTAGCAGATCTTTCTTCTCTAGATCCAATTCCAGAAATAATTAACAGAACCTTAGCTGAGTTTGGTAAAATAGATATTCTTGTCAACAATGCGGGAATTATCCGCCGAGCACCTTCAATGGAGTTTACCGAAAAGGACTGGGATGATGTTATCAATGTGAATTTAAAGACCGTGTTTTTCTTGAGCCAGGCGGCAGCCAGGGAAATGGCAAAAAACAGTGGAGGTAAAATAATAAACATTGCTTCAATGCTCTCTTTCCAGGGGGGCATACTCGTGCCATCTTATTCTGCCAGTAAAGGTGGGATCGCTTCTCTGACCAAAACCTTAGCTAATGAATGGTCCAAGCACAACATAAATGTCAACGCCATTGCACCTGGCTATATGGCTACAAACAACACCAAGCCTATCAGGGACGATGAAGAGAGAAACAGGTCAATCCTCGAGCGAATACCTGCAGGCAGATGGGGTCTTCCGGAAGACTTAAAAGGAGCCGTTGTATTTTTGGCTTCAAAGGCATCTGATTATGTCAACGGCCATATACTTTGTGTTGATGGTGGATGGTTGGCCAGGTAGAACTTAGAAAGACCACTATTATAAAAAGGAGGGGTAGCTTTTTACACGAATTAAAGACAATTTATCAAAGTAGGGCGAAGGTGTAAACAAAAAAAAGGGAGGAGAAGTTATGCTGACTTCTACTAGAAAATTCGTTTTATTGTTGCTCTGTTGCGTTTTGGTGTTAGCTTTGGCACTGGGCGGGTGCGGTAAAGCACCGGAAACGACTCCTGCAGATGAAGCTAAGGAAGAGGCTCCCGAAGAAACGCCCCAGGAAACTCTTGTGCTGAGACTGGCAGAAGTACAACCTGAGGATTACCCCACGACAATCGGAGACAAAGAAATGGCAAGGATAGTTGAAGAAAAGACAAATGGTAGGATAAAAATTGAGGTATATGCCGGTGGACAATTGGGCGATGAAAAGAGCGTAATTGAGGCTGTACAGCTGGGCGGCATTGATTTTGCAAGAGTCAATTCTCAACCCCTGTCTGAGTTTACAAAGTCACTCGGTGTATTTTCCCTTCCATATTTATTTGACAATGAGGATCATTTCTGGAAAGTTATGAACGGACCAATTGGAGAAGAAATTTTGGCGGATTTCGAAGAAAACGACATGATCGGTCTGACCTACTATGACAACGGTTCAAGGAGTTTTTATAACACGAAGCGTGAAGTAAAGTCCCCGGCTGACATGAAAGGCATGAAAATAAGGGTGCAGCAGTCAGAGCTTATGGTTAAACTTGTAGAGTGCTTAGGAGCATCAGCGACCCCAATGCCTTTCGGCGAAGTTTACAGTGCATTACAAACGGGCGTAATTGACGGTGCGGAAAACAACTTCCCCAGCTATTTGACAACTTCTCATTATGAAGTAGCAAAATACTTTACCCTAGACCAACATACTAGAGTTCCGGAAGTAGTAATAGCCTCTAAAGTACTGTGGGATAAACTAAGCGAAGAAGATCGGGCTATCATAAAAGAAGCAGCTGTAGCTTCTCAGGAAGTCCAGAGAGAGGCATGGAAAGAATATGAAAAAGTTGCCGAAGAAGAAGTCAGGGCGGCTGGTTGCATAATAACTGAAGTTGATGATCTAAAAGAATGGCAGGATGCCATGGCGCCCCTTTACGAAATGTATCAAGAAGAATTTGGAGAATGGATTGAAAGGATCAGAGCTGCTCGCTGATAACTCTTGCTGGTTATGCCGCCGGTCTTGAATCGGCGGCATAACAATAGTTTGGAGGGGAGAATTTGTTTAAAAAGATCGACTACTATTTTAACAAACTTGTAGAATATCTAGGTATGATGCTATTGCTGATAATGACGGTTATAGTGTCCTGGGTGGTGTTCTCCAGATTTGTCCTCAACAAAACTCCAGCCTGGGGCGAAGAGGGTGCACTTTTATGTATGGTATGGTTTGGTTTCTTATGTATGGCCTTAGGAGTAAGAGACAACAGGCATATTTCCATCGAGTTTTATGATAAATATCTTACCCCAACAGCCCAAAAAATACTATTAATTATCAAAAGGCTTTTAATATTAGCTTTTTCTATTTTCATGATTGTTGAAGGAGCAAAAATGAGCAAGGTGGCAGCAAAAAATCAACTGCCGGGTATAAAAATCAAGTCATCCTATCTTTATTTGCCGGTGGTTTTAGCAGGAATATCGATTTGTTACTACATACTAACATCATATTTGAGGGATAACCACAGGGAGGAGGAAAGTGATACATGAATACTACGGCAATTGCATTACTACTGGGCAGCTTTGCCTTTTTAACGATTATTAAAATACCCATTACTTTTGCTCTTGGCATTTCTTCAGTTATAACTGCCTATTATTTAAATATACCTGCAGCCATGATAGCCCAGTCTCTTGTCAGGGGAATAAATTCCTTCTCTCTGCTGAGTATCCCCTTTTTCATATTAGCCGGGGAAATTATCAGTCAGGGCGGCATTTCTATACAGCTAATCAAGTTTGCTGATGTTTTAGTGGGGCGGGTAAGAGGCGGCTTAGCCATGGTGAACGTCTTAGATAGCACCTTCTTTGGCGGTATATCTGGTTCTACCGTTGCCGATATATCTTCCCTGGGTTCTATTATGATTCCAATGATGGAGCAAAAGGGTTATGACAAAGACTACTCGGTTGCAATTACCGTAGCAACTGCAGCCCAAGCCGTGCTGATACCTCCAAGCCACAACATGATTATATATTCATTAGCAGCAGGAGGGGTCTCGGTAGGTCGTCTATTTTTAGGAGGCTTTATACCGGGACTTACACTGGCAGCAGCCCTTTTGATATATACTTACGTAGTGGCGGTTAAAAGGGACTATCCTGCAGAAGAACCGGTTCCTTTCAAAGAAGCTATTATCATCATCAAAGACGCATTGTTAGGAGTTTTTACAGCTGTTATAATTTTGGGGGGCGTAATATCAGGTATATTTACGGCAACGGAATCCGCAGCTATAGCAGTTGTTTATGCCTTCATAATAACATTTTTTGTCTACAAAGTGCCGATAAAAGTTTTTGGAAAAATTCTTACCGATAGTTTAAATACCCTAGCCGTAGTCCTGGCACTTATTGCCTGTTCTAACGCTTTTGGATGGATGCTGGCATATTTAAGGGTTCCGGCCTATGCAACTGAGGTACTGTTGTCAATATCTTCAAACAAGTACGTAATCTTGCTCATTATAAATCTTTTACTTTTATTATTAGGAATGATCATGGACATGGCGCCACTTATAATGATAACGACTCCAATACTGCTTCCAGTGGTTACTGCTGTGGGAATTGATCCGGTGCACTTTGGTATTATCATGGTGTTAAACCTTGCCATTGGATTGATGACACCACCTGTCGGGAGCGCCTTATTTGTAGCCTGTGCCATCGGCAAAATATCGGTGGAAGAACTGACTAAAGCCTTGATTCCATTTTACATTGTAATGATTGCAGTGCTGCTTTTGATAACATATATCCCGTCGCTTACCATGTTTTTGCCTGATTTATTGATGGGTAGCTAATTTAGATGTGATTTTGAAAACCGGTATTTATTGCAACTAAATCAAACCATATTGTGCGAGGAGGGAAATGATGTCGAAAAAAGTTCTTGTTATTGGCAGTATTAACATGGATGTGGCAATATCAACAGAAAGGCGGCCCAGAGTAGGTGAGACAGTCAGGGGTTTTGGATTTATGACAAATCCAGGTGGTTCAGGAGCCAATCAAGCAACGACAGTTGCCAAAATGGGCAAAGAAGCATGGATGCTGGGATGCGTAGGTAATGATGCCTACGGCAAAGAACTGCTGTCAGTTCTCACAGGCAACGGTGTAAAAATCGACCATATAGAAAAAGTTGATGGAGTTTCAACGGGAGTGTCAGTGATCATAACCGATACAAAAGGAGGCAAATCAATTGTAATCGACGGTGGAGCGAACAAATACGTTTCCGTTGAGCTGATTAAAAGGTCAGAAGATCTTATTGCCCAATCTGACATAGTATTACTGGAACTGGAAATACCTTTTGATACTGTAAGATTTGCTGCTCAACTTGCCAAAAAACACGGCAAGACCGTAATACTAAATCCCAAGCCTCCGGAAAAACTTGATGACACATTTCTAAAGAATATAGACATAATTGTGCCAAATGATTTGTCATGTGGACCAATATGTGATATGGAAATTACTAGCATTGAGGATTATAAAAAGGCATCAGAGTATCTCTACAGTAAAGGGGTCAAACACGTAATAGTGAACTTAGGTGAGAAGGGCGCCTTGTATTACAATGGGGCAGAGCATAAAAACATTCTAGCCCCGCAGGTTGATCCTGTCGATACTACAGCTGCAGGAGATGCATTCATCGGCGCACTGACATCGATGCTCTCAGCAGGAAAAAGCGTTGAAGACGCTGTAGAGTTTGCAAACATTGTAAGAGCCATTACGGTAACCCTAAGAGGAGCTCAAAAGTCTATTCCAAGCCTGGCCCAGGTTAAAGACTTCTGCGATAAAAAAGGAATCAGGAAAGAGTATATTAATTAACATACAAATAGGAGGTTTTATTGATGATGGAAGTTAGATATGCTGTAAGCAATAAAGATGTGAGGACTTATGACACTAAAAGGCTTAGAGAGGAATTTCACATCGATGGTCTGTTTAAAAAGGATGAAATAAAACTTGTATATTCTCACTACGACAGGATTATTGCCGGTTCTGTGTGCCCCGCTGAAAAAGAATTAAAGCTTGAAGCCGGAAAAGAAATAGGTGCAGATTACTTTCTTGAAAGAAGAGAGCTTGGCATAATAAACATCGGAGAAAAAGGCATAGTTACCCTGGATGGAAAGGATTATGAACTCGGTCCTAGAGATGGGCTATATGTAGGTATGGGGACAAAGGACATAGTCTTTAAATCTGTAGACAGTCAAAAACCCGCGAAGTTTTATATNNCACACATGTCTTATCCCACTGTAAAAATAGATATCAATAAAGCAAATCCTGTCGAGATGGGTACAAAAGAACAGTTAAATGAGAGAACATTATATCAGTACATTCATCCTGATGTGTGCCAATCCTGCCAGCTTTTGATGGGCATGACGGTCCTCAAAGAAGGCAGCGTTTGGAACACTTTCCCCTGCCATACTCATGACAGGAGGATGGAAGTATACCTGTATTTTGACATGCCCGAAGACGCTATGGTATTTCACATGATGGGCGAGCCACAGGAGACAAGACACATAATAATGAGGAATGAGGAAGCGGTGATTTCCCCTTCCTGGTCAAT
>LFSJ01000040.1 GCA_001512695.1 Tepidanaerobacter sp. DTU063
ACCGTTCTGTGAGAGGAAAGCCGCTAGGCTGATCACCTAGCGGCTACCTACTCGATTTGCTGATATCTGTCTGTTCAGCAACCCCTATGAAGAAAACGAAGGCTATCTTTGCACTTGTATTGGCAGTTTGTTTAGTATTGGGCATGGCTTTTTGTAGCTTTGCTCAGGATCCGGATAACCAAGAGGTAACAGTGACAGAAGAGCCTGCTCAAGAGGAAACGGTAGAACCAGACGAGCAGGAGACGGATCAATCCCATAGTAAACTTGATGTACTGACAGACTACTTTGAGCAGTACTTTAGCGGGCAAATGCAGAAATTCAACATTCCGGGGTTGGCATATGCTTTCGTTGACGAGGGCCAGATTGTAGCCCGGGGCTATGGGTTTGCCAATATTGAACAGGGTATTACCGTTGATCCCAATACGACATTGTTCCCTATGGAGGATCTGGCAAAGGTGCTGACTGCCACAGCTCTGCTGCAACTGGTTGAGGCAAAGGGTTTGGATCTGGATGTGGATGTGAACCGGTACTTGTCCGATTTCAGCGTATCCAACCAGTACTCCAGGCCGCTGACATTAAGAAGCATTGCGACTCATACAACCGGGTTTGCAGAAAGCCGGCTTGGTGTGTATGCCTCCAGCCTGGATCAACTGCAGCCGCTTAAGGAATACCTCACGGATAATGCCCCACTTCAGATTTACCCTCCCGGGAAGACAAGCACTTATGGTGACTATGGCTATGGCATTGCCGGACTGGTGATTGAGGAGGTAAGCAACACAGAATTTGCCGATTATATGCAGCAGCACCTTTTGACACCACTGGCAATGAACAACACCAGCTTTGGCTTGACGGATGAGATCTTGGCCAATACAGCCCGGGGATATGTGGAAATACAGGGAGAGCTTGAAGCTAAGCAGCCTGGTTATGCCCGCAACTTCCCAGCAAACTCTCTGATCAGTACAGTACGGGACATGGCCAATTATATGGCCATGCATTTAAATAACGGGATTTTCAATAACCGGTGGGTTTTGGGATCAGACAGTGTTGCCATGATGCAGAATCAGCAGTTTACCCAGCATCCCAAACTTCCCGGCTGGACATTTGGTTTCTATGAACACAAGGCTTTCCAGGAAGCTGTGATCATGCATGGTGGTGACAGTGAGCTTGGCTATTCAAATATCATGTTTATGCTTCCTGATGCGGACTTTGCCATGATCGTGTCGATCAATCGCTATTTGCCTGAATTTGGGCTTAACTTGATCAACGATTTCATGGCTTGGCGTTATCCAGTGGATAGCGCTGAAACTGCTATCATAGTTGATTCCGGTGTGGATCGGACGCATTGGTTCGTGGGGAAATACACCTTGGATTATCCGGCATGGGATAGCCTGGAGTGTATCAGAAGGCTGTTTACGCAGATTTATGTCGGCGCTGACGAGAGTGGTATCATCCATATCGATTTTCCGGAGGAACTAGGGTTGCCAACACAGTGGGTGGAGGTTGAACCCCTGCTGCTTCGGGCTGTAGATAGCGAGAAATATGTGGCGTTTATTGACAATGATTATGGGGAAATTACGCATCTCTATGCTGGCGGAATCTATAACTACAGTAAAGTGCCGTGGCATAAAACGACTGAAGTGACATTGATTGCTTTTACTGGTTTTTCTGTATTTTTTGCTGCGAAACTGATCGTATCGCTGATTAGACGGATCCGCAACCGCCGACTCAGGATCCGCACATTGGATCGATTCCATCAGAATATGGAGACTTTGATCTGCTTAGTCAATCTAGTGTTCCTTGGTGGGCTGGCGTACTACGTTCTAAGGTGCTCAATCGACCTGCTGTTCGGGATATCTCCGGTGTTGTTGGGGTTACTGCTGCTGCCTTGGGTTTCGATTGTCCTGACCGTGATCTTGTTAATTGTAGGATCAAGCATCAACAAGCGGCGGTGGCCGTTTAGCTTGAGATTCTATCATTTTATAATCCAAGCTGTGATGGTGGTGTTCTTGGTGTATTTGTGGACGTGGAATTTGGTTGGGGTGTAGGTGGCCTATCTTACGGTGGTATGTTAGACACACTTTTATCATGATCCGAGTATAATGATCCGAGCCATAAATGTTCCTAAATTTTTCATTGCATAAAAAACTTATAATTGTGCAGGATTTTGTATTCCATGTGTGTAAAATTAACGTACAAGCAACATCGTTCTAACATAGGGGTGTGTCTGATGGGATAGAGTACATAGCCCATGTTCGTAGAGATGAGAATGGCAACTGGGCAAATCCCCATCCGTTAAGAGAACATTTAATGTACACAGGAGAGGTGGCCGGTAGATTTGCCTCTAAGTTTAACTCCGAAATGTGGGGGAAGCTAGCTGGGGTTGCGCATGATGCGGGAAAAGGAAGAGAAACCTGGCAAAACTATCTTAGGTTGAAGAGTGGCTATTTTGACGAGGAAGCCCATTTGGAAGGGAAACCTGGCAAAATACCACATGCAATTTACGGAGCTAAACTTGTTGAAGAGATCCATGGAAAAGAAATAGGAAGGGTTATATCATATTGTATTGCAGGCCATCATGCTGGCCTGCAGGATTGGGCAAGTTCTGAGGGTACTGGGAGAGCATCACTGGAATACCAGTTAGCCCGAGTGGAAGGATTAGATGAGATTGAGCACTTTATAAGGAATGCGGTAAAATCTACAAAACCGGCAACAACACCATGGGCATTTAGTGGCCAAGGCCTAGATATCTCCCTGTGGATTAGGATGTTATACTCGTGTTTGGTTGATGCAGATTTTCTTGATACAGAAGCCTACATGGATCAATCAAGGGCACAATTGCGTCATGGATATTGCTCCATACCTGAATTGTTGGAGCGGCTAAATGATTATTATGACAAATTGGTTACCAAATCAAAGAAAAAGAACGCACCGATAAATGACATTCGACAGAAGATCCGACAACGCTGTGTAAGTATGGCCAAGGAAAAGCAAGGAATATTTTCGCTTTCAGTACCGACTGGAGGCGGTAAAACACTATCCAGTCTTGCTTTTGCTCTTGAGCATGCTAAGGCACACTCCATGGATCGAGTTATTTATGTGATTCCGTACACAAGCATTATCGAACAAAATGCAGAGGTTTTTAGAAAAGCTTTAGGAGATGATCAAGTAGTCGAGCATCACTCAAGCATAATAGAAGAGGATTTGACACCAAGATTACGCCTGGCGACCGAGAACTGGGATGCACCAGTAATTGTTACTACATCAGTACAGTTCTTTGAGTCGCTTTTTTCATCAAGTCCCAGTCGCTGCCGAAAACTGCACAACATAGCTAACTCGGTTGTGATACTGGATGAAGCCCAACTCCTGCCAATTGAGTATTTGGGCCCGATTTTAGAAACCATGCAGTTATTAGTAGACTACTATCGTGTGACCATAGTCATATGCACGGCCACCCAACCAGCACTGTCGGAACGCATAGTTGAAGGCCATATCTTTAAGGGATTAAAAAATACTCGTGAAATAATTGGGAGTGAGGACGAGGTTAGGGAACTGTATAATTCTCTAAAAAGAGTACGCGTCAGTTTTCCTGATGATCTCAACAAACCTTCCACATGGGAAGAAATTGCTAAACAACTAGTTCAACACGAACAAGTTCTATGTGTAGTCTCTGATCGAAAGAGCTGTCGGGAATTGCATGCCCTTATGCCTGAAGGCACATATCATCTATCGGCATTGATGTGTGGACAACACCGGAGCGAGACTATACAAGAAATCATAGAAAAACTGGAACGCAATGAGACTTGCCGGGTTATCAGCACTCAGTTAGTGGAAGCAGGTGTAGATCTGGATTTCCCGGTAGTATATAGAGCTTTTGCTGGCTTAGATTCCATTGCCCAAGCGGCCGGTAGATGTAATCGTGAAGGTAGACTGCCCACACTGGGCGAGGTAATAGTGTTCATTCCTCCTAAACAACCTCCTCCCGGCCTTTTGCGCAAGGCTGAACAAACAACACGAGATTTACTGTCTACTAGGGATCAGGTTGATCCTTTAGATCATAGAATTTATGAGCACTATTTTACCCAACTGTACTGGAAAGCAAATTCATTGGATACAAAAGATATAGCTGCGCTTCTTAGACCAACACGGTCAGATTTGGGCATCTTCTTTAGAACCGCATCGGAAAGATTTCAAATTATTGATAGCACAAGGCAAAGAACGGTTTTGGTCCGTTATGGAAAAGGAAATGAATTGATAGATCTGCTTAAATATAAAGGGCCTGATCGCAGTTTGATGCGCCAATTGCAAAGATACGCTGTCAATATCTACGTAGAACAATTTAACACTCTGCTCATGCGTGGATCAATTGAAGCAGTGCAGCCGGAGATTTACGCGATGACCTCTGAAATAGAATATGATCACACCCTTGGACTGATGGTTGAGGATATAGTTTTTGACCCTACGGATCTCATAATCTAGGAAGGAGTTGAAAAAATGCACAACTGGTGTTTGGAGGTGTGGGGAGATTATGCGTGTTTCACACGGCCAGAGATGAAGGTAGAGCGAGTAAGCTATGATGTAATGACCCCATCTGCGGCCAGGGCTATTTTTGAGGCAATTCTATGGAAACCTGACCTCCGGTGGAACATAACCAAAATTGAGGTTATGAATCCAATTAAATGGATTTCTATCCGCCGAAATGAGGTAGGCAGGGTAGTGCCCAAGCCAACGGAAGACCAGATGGCAGGAGTAAGCGGCCCGCCCATGGGCATCTTTATCGAGTTTGTGCGTCAGCAGCGAGCCGGTTTATTGCTTCGGGATGTTAGATATAGAATCCATGGCTATTTTGATGTCATCAAGCCTGGGTTAACAAATGAAGTCTCGGCAAAGTATGCGGCCATGTTTGAACGACGAGCGAAAAAGGGTCAGTGTTTTCATCGTCCTTATCTTGGCTGTCGGGAATTTGCCTGCTACTTCCGATTGGCCGACCCGAGTGAAGAGAAAGAACAGCCTATCAATGAGACTCGTGATTTGGGCTTCATGTTATACGATCTCGATTTCGAAAAAGATCCAGACAACCCACCAGCGCAGTTTTTCCGGGCTTTCATGAAGCAAGGTGTTATCAATACGGATCGTAGGGAAGTGGAGGTGAGAGGATGATCCTTCAATCACTCAAAGGCTACTATGATCGGGTTGCTGCTGATCCCGGCAGCGGTATACCCCGGCCCGGCTGGGAGTATAAGGAAATATGTTTCTTAATTGTGGTTGACGATAAAGGTAACTTTATAGATGTAGAAGATACGCGCGAACTAGTTGAAGGACGTCTTGTTCCCAAGGCATTTCTAGTGCCACAATCAGCACCGAGGTCTGGGACAAAAAGCTATCAAACGACGTTCTTGTTATGGGATCACGGGGGATATGTGTTGGGTATAACGAATAGTGAAGATAAAGCGGAATTAGCGTTAAATCAACATAAAACCTGGTTGGATTTCTTAAGTAAGTTACCTGACGAATTGCTTAAAGATGCTGGTGTAATCGCAGTACGGGAATTTTACAATAACGATGGTGTTGCTCGAGTTATGGAATCACATTTAGCAGATGAGATTATGAAAAATGCCTACAGAAATTTCTCATTTCGTTTGTTGGATGACCTGGTTCCAGTTCCTTGTCGACCAAATATAAAACAGTATGTAGATCGTAGTATTACAGACCGGTTGTCAGGCAATGAAGAGCATGGGGTGTGTATGATAACTGGCGAATATGGACCCATAGCCAGGATACACAGTAAGACCTACATTACTAGAGATTCTCACACTTTGGTTGGTGTTCAAAAGAATAGAGGTTTTGATTCGTATGGAAAGGAACAAGGATATAACAGTCCGATAATTAAATCAACGGAGTTTTCATATACGACGGCTCTCAATACACTTCTTAAGAAAGATTCACGTCAACGCCTTTTGATAGGGGATGCAACCACAGTTTTTTGGTCTGAGAAACCGACTGACTTTGAGTCAGATTTCCCAATGTTTTTTCAGCACCCAGAAAAAGATGATCCGGCAGCACATACGGAAAAAATAAGAGCGCTGTATGATTCAATTAACACTGGAGCTTATGTTGAACATGATGGGGATACGATGTTCTACATACTCGGTTTATCACCAAACTCAGCCAGGATATCCGTTCGTTTTTGGCATATGGGGACCATCTCTGAATTTGCAATACGGATCAAAGAGTACTTTGATGACTTCAAGATCATAAAACCGCCTAGCGAACCTGAATTCTACTCTATTTGGCAAGTCCTGGTTAATATAGCCGTACAGAATAAAAGTGCCAATATACCTCCAAATCTTGCCGGGGAATTTATGAGATCAATCTTAGATGGGACACCTTATCCAAATACGCTATTTCAAGCGGCGCTGCGCCGCATTAAGAGTGATGCGGAATATCGCGTTAAACCGGTTCGGGCGGCTTTAATCAAAGCTTATCTAAGTCGGTACTACCGGTTTTATCCAAATCAAAAATATAAGGAGGTAGGGATAGAATTGGATATCAACCAGCCATCAACAGGTTATCAATTGGGGAGATTGTTTGCTGTTTTGGAGAAGATTCAGGAGGAAGCTAATCCGGGGATTAACACAACGATTCGGGAACGTTATTATGGGGCAGCCTGTGCAACGCCAGTAACTGTATTCGCAAATTTGATGCGTCTTAAAAATCACCATTTGGCCAAGCTGGAAAATAAAGGCCGAGTCACAAATTTTGAAAAGCTCCTCGGGGAGATTATTGAAAAGGTTCATGATTTCCCAGCTCATTTAGATTTACATGAGCAGGGAAGGTTTGCGATTGGGTATTATCATCAAAGACAAGCGTTTTTTGTGAAGAAAGATTAGTAAAACGCATTAAGTAATAAAACTCTGAAAGGATGTGTCTCTGTGAATAATCGTGTACAGAATCGCTATGACTTTATCCTTCTGTTTGACGTGAAAGACGGTAACCCGAATGGTGATCCGGATGCCGGCAATTTACCACGAATTGATGCCGAAACTGGTCATGGACTGGTCACCGATGTTTGTTTAAAGAGAAAGATCAGGAATTACGTTGGTTTTAGAAGAGGAGAGCAACCTCCATTCAGTATTTTTGTCAAAGAGAAAAGTGTGCTGAATAAGACTATCGAACAGGCGTATATTAGTTTGGGAATCGACCTGGAAAAGGATCCGGCAGACTCTAAGGATGGCAAAAAACGCAACAAGAAAGGTCAAGGACAAGGCAGTGAAATAGATCGGGCGAGAGAGTTTCTATGCCAGAACTTCTACGATATCAGGACATTTGGAGCGGTTCTATCGACAGGTGCAAATGCCGGTCAAGTAAGGGGCCCTGTACAATTGACCTTTGCCCGTTCTATAGATCCTATTGTTGCACTGGAGCATAGTATTACACGCTTGGCTGTTACCACTGAAACAGAAGCTGCAGAACAGGGTGGAGACAATCGCACAATGGGCCGGAAATTCACTGTGCCATACGGGTTATATCGTGCTTATGGGTTTGTATCTGCCCCCCTTGCAAATCAGACAGGTTTCACAGAAGAAGATTTAGAGTTGTTGTGGGAAAGCCTCATCAATATGTTTGAACATGATCGTTCTGCTGCTCGTGGATTGATGGGAACAAGGAAACTGGTTATTTTCAAACATGGTTCAGAGCTGGGGAATGCACAGGTACAGCAGCTCTTTGATGCTGTTTCTGTGAAGAGGAAAGATGAAACCAGGCCTGCCCGTGATTTTAGTGATTATGTAGTTTCCATTGCCAGGGAAATGATCCCGGATGGAGTAACCATGATCGAGAGGTTGTAGCCATTGTGGTTCACTATCAAGAAGAAGACTATCTAATGCTTTCTGGGATCCAGCATTTTGCCTTTTGTCCCAGGCAGTGGGCATTGATCCACATTGAGCAGCAATGGGAGGACAACATCTATACATATAGGGGACAGGAATTGCATGAAAAAGCAAATGATCCAGTAGCATCAGAAAAACGCGGCGATATTATTATTACAAGATCTGTTCCCATTGCCTCCAAGATTTTGGGAGTAAACGGTATAGCTGACGTAGTCGAGTTTCACAAAACGGACAAGCCCAGTGTCAAATTAAAGCGATGGTCAGGTTACTGGCATCCCATACCGGTGGAGTATAAGGTAGGAGGCCCAAAACCAACGAATTGTGATAAGCTTCAGCTTTGTGCTCAAGCGATCTGTTTAGAAGAAACCTTCAATGTAACAATAATGCATGGATACATCTTTTACGGAAGGAATAGAAGACGTCTTGAGGTTGATTTCTCTCAACAGTTAAGAGAGGAAACGCATACCGTTGCAAGAGAAATGCATCGGACATTTGCTTTGGGTAAAACTCCTAAAGCACAACCTACACGGGCATGTGAAAGGTGTTCTTTATTAGACCTCTGTCAACCTCACCTTTTTCAAAGACGAACCGTAGAAAGTTACTTGCGTTCTGCAATAGATGATAATGACCGGGGTGATGTTGTTGAGGAAGCTACTTAACACATTATATATAACTTCGCCTGAAGCACATCTTGGCAGAGATGGAGAGAACATCGTTGTTAGAATAGATGATGAAGTTAGGTTCCGGATTCCCATTCATAATTTGGAAAGTGTCGTCACCTTCGGCTATGTGGGTGCCAGTCCGAGCCTGATGTATCTTTGTGCTGAACGAGGAGTAGCATTATCATTCCTGTCTCCTAGTGGACGGTTGAGAGCTAAGATGGCAACACCAACCAAGGGGAATGTGCTGCTGCGGAGAAGACAGTATTACTTATCTGATGATGAAGAGGAGACCCTGGACTTAGCCAGAAATTTTGTATTTGGTAAGCTACACAACTGCCGTTCAGTTCTACGGAGATATCTGCGAGATTACAGTGATTCTGCAGGAGGCAAACATGTAGGTAGTGTTGTTACGAGGCTATCGATTCAGCTCAAAAAGTTGCTTAACGTTAATGATTTGGACGCTCTGCGAGGGATTGAAGGGGAGGGTGCGCGAACCTATTATGAGGTTTTTAATCATCTGATATTGGAGTCGAAAGAAGATTTCTACTTTGGAGGACGCAGTCGCAGGCCACCATTAGATCTGCCAAATGCAGTTCTTTCGTTCTTGTATAGTCTCCTGGCTCACGATTGTACCGCAGCATTGGAGACTGTTGGCTTGGACCCCCAAGTAGGTTTCTTACATCGTATTAGGCCTGGACGCAACAGTTTAGCTCTCGATTTAATGGAGGAGTTACGGCCATATCTGGTGGACAGGTTAACACTTACATTGATTAACAATCGCCAAATCAATGCCAAAGACTTCATAGTGAAGGAAAGTGGAGCTGTGCTGCTGAACGACGAAGGGAGAAAGAAAGTCATAGATGCTTGGCAAACCCGAAAACAGCAGCTTATAACTCATCCTTATATGCAAGAACGAATTGAACTAGGACTCATTGCACATGCACAGGCAATGCTGTTGGCTAGATGTATTCGTGGCGATCTGGAGGCCTATCCGCCATTTCTATGGAAATGATGTGATGAAAGATGATGGTTTTGATTACTTATGATGTAAACACAGAAGATGCTGATGGAAAGAGAAGGCTAAGGCTGGTTGCTAAAACCTGTGTTGATTACGGGCAACGGGTACAGCACTCTGTCTTCGAATGTTTGGTCGATCCAGTGGAATTTCAAAAATTGAGGACAAGGTTAGAATCTATTATTGATGTGGAAAAGGATAGCTTACGTTACTATTATCTGGGAAGCAACTGGAAAAGGAGGGTTGAACACGTAGGGGCAAAGGAAACTTATGATCCTGAAGGAACGCTGACAATTTAACAGTGCGAACATGAAGTGAACATGAAAACACCAGGGAGTTCGCACCAGGCTCCCCATGCTGGATAGAGATAGAATTCGGTTGAAATAGATGCTCGTACAAAGCACAAAAACCTCGGTTCGCACAAAACACTTCTACAGACCTGATATAGACAGGATTTGAGACCTATACTGTCGCACCCCGTGCGGGTGCGTGGATTGAAACATCGCATGGGTACAAATCACACGACACCGACACCTGGTCGCACCCCGTGCGGGTGCGTGGATTGAAACTCTGCCCGAT
>LFSJ01000049.1:0-1790 GCA_001512695.1 Tepidanaerobacter sp. DTU063
AAGGAGCATTCCTGTAATGAAATAAAACCGAAGTTGAAAAAATAAGTACCTCCTGTTAACATACGAGGTGTCGTCATCTAGATGACCCTTAAATAACAGAGGAGGTACTTAAATGAAGTATACACAAAACGAAAAAATAATGCAAATCACAGAAAACACCCTAATAATAGGCGTAGATATCGCTAGCGACGTACATTACGCCAGAGCTTTCGATTACAGAGGCATAGAACTTGATAAAGTAATAAAATTTAACAACGATATTCAGGGATTTAAAGTCTTTTCAGATTGGATAACAAAAATCGCAACGAATAACCACAAACAGCATGTAATGGTAGGCATGGAACCTACAGGTCACTATTGGTTCACCTTTGCACAATACCTAGAAGAAAACAATATAAAAATCGTATTAGTAAATCCATACCACGTCAAAACAACCAAAGAACTAGATGACAACAGTCCGACCAAAAATGATCGCAAAGACCCAAAAACCATAGCAATGCTAATGAAAGACGGCAGATACATGGAACCATATATACCAAAAGGAATATACAGCGAACTAAGAAATGCCACAAATACACGCTGGCAGCTAGTAAAAAAATTAAACAGCATAAAAAACCAAGTAAAACGCTGGATTAAAATCTACTTTCCGGAATTCAACAACGTTTTTGCCGACTGGGAAGGTAAAGCAGCATTAATGATACTAAAGCACTTCCCAACCCCAGAAAAAATAACAAAACTCGATGCACCAGAAATAATAGCAACATGGAGAAAAGAAATCAGCCGTGCAGTAGGAATAAAACGAGCAACAAAACTAATAAAAGCAGCAAAGGCAAGCGTAGGCATAAAAGAAGGTCTAATTGCCGCAGAAAACGAACTTCATATTCTTTTAGAAGAATATGAACTACTAATGAAACAACATCAAAACACAATGAACTTAATAGAAAAACTAACAATGCAAATACCAGGTGTTAAAGAAATACTAAAAATCAAAGGTGTAGGTCTAAAAACCCTATCAGGCTTTATCGCAGAAGTAGGAGACATTGAAAGATTTGACCACCCAAAAAAGGTACAAAAACTAGCCGGCCTAAACCTAAAAGAAAACAGTTCCGGCAAACACAAAGGCCAAACAACAATAACAAAGCGTGGTCGGAAGCGACTAAGAAGCATACTGTTTAGCACCATAATGCCTATAGTAGCCAAAAACAAAGAATTTCAACAGCTCCATAAATATTACACAACCAGAAAAGAAAATCCCCTAAAAAAGAAACAATCACTGATAGTGCTATGCTGTAAACTAATAAGAGTTTTCTTTGTGATACTAAAAACCGGTGTAAAATATGATCCAGTAAAAATGATGAATGACATAAAAAGACCTACATTACAGGAAGTAGCTTAAAGCATTTAACACATATTAGAAATTGTATATCGTAGCAGCTCCTCTATCAAGGGCAAGGACTACGTCTCGGCAGAAGCCGACCCTTGACAGACTCGCTTCTACGATAACAGTAAATTTAAGTGTCAAAGCTAAATATTTCACCTTATTGATGATTTGAACATTGACAACAAGAGCCGGAATTGTCAGGTAAAATATTTCACCATAAGGGCAACGACCCAGTAAAGGAGCAAAGCTGACATCCACCTCATGTAAGGCAGAACGAAGGAATTTAGGACATAGATCCTGTGAGATATGGGAGGGTGCGCCTCATGAGAGGAAGTGGAATTATCATGGCCTTAAAAAACAAAAAGTGACGTAGTTGTATTAAGGTTACCCTTTTTACAAAATCTCAACC
>LFSJ01000049.1:1802-1944 GCA_001512695.1 Tepidanaerobacter sp. DTU063
GATACTATACATGAGGTTTGCTCTTGGTATGTGAAAATCTAAGAATAGGTGAGATATTTAAACATAAATAAAGATTATAGAGGGAGGATTAATAATGGCCGATAGCATTCGTCAGTTTGTGGAATTTAAATTAGGACAAGAA
>LFSJ01000018.1 GCA_001512695.1 Tepidanaerobacter sp. DTU063
CCCGATTTAAATGATAGCAGATGAAAGGATTTTCTCCAAACCTATTAGGGGGCTAAATAGTTTTTCCCTGATGTTTTCCTTTTCACTTTCCGTATAATTCATTCGCTCGATACTGGCTGCATAACTAAAACGCAAAAGCTCACTTTCACCAAAATCAAGAAACCGTGCAGGAATAAACTCGGGGTTAGTGTTTAAATTCCATACTTGATCACTACCCACTATCAAACAGTCTGTATCTGGTGGGTTTTCTTTCAAATCTTGCATTGATACATAAACTCTGGAAAGGATCATATTAGTCTTCTTAAATCGCTTAAAACTCGCGCTGAGTCTCTTTATTTGCTTCCGCCTTAACAAAGTAAGATAGTTTATATATACCGTTCTAAGGAAATCATAGACAGACTCAGTCGATGGTTTGATATAAATGCCGCTTCTTTCGGGATACTCAAATATGACATTCTCATGTCCAAGTGTTACTACGGTGTGTTGAAGCGCAAATGCTTGCAGCAAGGCCCCGTAGTTTGTGGAATGATGATAGGTGACTGTAAAGGTTTTCATTACTCAACACCCTTTTAACATAGATTCTACATTCATGTGATTATTCATAGTGCTAAACCTAGCTACATCAAGAACTTAATAGTCTATCAACTTCTTTGGTCTATTTGAAGAGGGTTCATTTGTTTGCACGGGAATGCTAACAGAACACTGGCAAGATATCGTTCAGCGACTTGTGACTCGGAAACAGCAGCCGTATTTGTAGCGTTATGAATAATAGTTTACTTATTATCTTTTAAAATTGATTTTTTTACGTAGTATAGCAAAAACTAGGTACATGGATCCTCATAGCGTTTCCTCCGTAAACGCTCATGAGTCGAAAGACTTAACCACACAAATACTATCTTTTAGTACTGCATTCAATCGAAACGTTATGCAAGTCGCCCATGTGAACTCACCAGCATTACAGGATTTTTCTTAACTGTCTGTCGCTATGGTGTTATTACTAAAACGGCAACGTTACAATATCTTCCTAAATCTAGGATATTCCATATCACAATAATCTATTGACATAAATTTCTTGTGAATGCCCAGTGGCTCCAAACTCTGTTGATACTTGATACTTTCATACGCGATATTGTCGTAAGAAAGAATTTTACCAAGCAAAGCAGCCTTCTCCTTAAACTTCTGTAGCATGCTGTAATCATCAATTACAAGTTTTAAAGTATCATATATTTCTCGAACAGAGCCTTCGTACAAATAGATTCCTGATCCATCAATCAAATGACATGTACTGCCGTAATATCTTAGAATCAAAGGCAGACCGACAGCGATACAGTCTTCCAAAAGGGTTGTGTGTCGTGTATTCCAGACGCCTATATCCGAATATTTCAGCAATGCAAGTGTTTGCTCTCTATTCAACCATCCTATGAAATGGATCCTTTTATCTGTTTGAATAGCTTTCTCCACTAAAGGATCATTCATAGAACCAAATAAAACTAACCTTATATTTTTGTTCTCAATTCTTTTGAAGGCTTCTACAATTTTCCCTACCTGCTTTTCTGGAACGATTTTTCCTCCATGAACTATGACTAGGCAATTTTCGTCGATACCATACTTTTTGAAAAAGTCTTGTTTTGAAATATTTACCTGCTGAATATGATCTGTATCTGCTCCAATGGGTAATAGTCTTATCTTTTCGGCTTTAACGCCAAGTTCTTCCTCTAGAAATATACATCTAGCAGGCGTCACCCCGAAGTAGACATCTATATATGAATCGCATAATGAAATCAACTTCCTCCACAGCGTGTTGTAGTAAATCAACCTCCATAATCTGTTTCGCCCGGAAATGTTCAAATCGGCATGGTTATCTACTGCCAAGAACGTACTCGGGTTATTCCTCTTATATTTACATACAGTAAATAATGATGGTGCCGTTACTGAGTGGTGAAATATGTAATCAGGTTGTTCTTTTTCAAGGTATTTATACAAATCGCTGAATACTACAAACCTATTTTTAAATTCCGCCTTGATTGGTATTCTTTTTACTCTGAATCCATTTTCCTCAAATTCACCTTCTTCTTTCACCCTGTTTTGTTTTCCAAACCCGTTAGTCCTTGTCGATGTAATAAGTACTATATCGTGCCCTAGTTTTTTTTGATAATAAGGCAACACATTTTCTTGGTAACCATAGCTTTCGTTGAAATACTGCTGAACATGTACGATTTTCACCTGATTACCTCCGGTACCGATATAGAATCAATTCTTCTTTCTGTAATGTTTGACTGTCTAGATTAACTTTTGCCACCTATATCCTTAAGACCGGCGCATAGCCGTAAGCACTCTGTGATACGAAAAAGTCCGATCTATAGATACTCTAGCATTCACGATCAATTCCAGTTTTTTGTGCAAAATTCCTCATCAGATTGAGACGCGTGATCCTTGGCTGGCATTCAAGACTATAAACAAATATTACTATGCTTTGACAGCGGTTTTGCTCTTACTCCCCCTTTCACTGCAGGTATTCATTCATATCTAGATATTTTTTGCATGCAGCCTATTTGTCATCAACTTCCATGAGCACGGCGCCTATCAAACGGATTGATGACTCACGGTTTGGAAAAATGCGAATTACTTCTCTCCGACACCTAACTTCTTATTTAGGCGTTCTAGACCGTTCGTTGTCCGCAACCGCTGACGATGTTTCTCTGGATGAGTCAGAACGGCTATGGCATCCTTCTTCCAGCTGTTTTATTGCTCCTGGCACTTTGCGTTCAAATGCCTCTCAAGTCTGGTTTAGTAACATTCATGTTGTATCTGCATCTGGTGCATCGAGGATGGCCTACAAGTGCGGGTAGAGTTCTTTGGCCATGGATTTGGGAACAGCGTCCAGAATATTGCGCACCAAATCTGTTTGACAGCGCTGCTAGATTACACCCTGGAAATGTTGACGTATGACTTTTACCAAACCTTTATAGTCTTCGGATACGACTAGATCAATACCTCACAACTTACAGTTTTTTAACCACAGGAAGTGATTGAGTTGAAACGTCGTTTTCAGTAGAGACGCAGCTGTGTACAAATAATGTACAGCATACTAAACTAAGTGTGTAAGCAAATGAGCTTAATAAATCCCCTCTAAGGATAAAGAATTCCAATCCCAAAAGTAATCGATAGATACAGGAAAAGAGTTTGTTTTGATGTCTTACTAAGTGAAAGCGCTTATCTAGTCTTGCATTAGTGTATGCAATTAGCAGTATAAATAGCATTATTCCA
>LFSJ01000174.1 GCA_001512695.1 Tepidanaerobacter sp. DTU063
CGCTCGAAATTCCACGAAGTCTGCAATAAGAAGGTTCTCCTAAAGAGAGTTAGTAAATCTTGACGTGTAAGAATCCGTTGATAGTCTTCCGCCTCCGCCTGAGGAGTATCAACCTCGTCATAATCCATTGACCTACGGCAAAAATAATCATGTAAGAAGGCTGCAGATGCGCCGATTACCGCCACTCCAATCAGGCTGACATCTAAAAAAGTGGCCAAAGCAAACCCGATGAAAAAATACGGAAGTAAAAATGAAGCCCCTATCATGTTAAGCAACATTCCAAAACCCAGAGCAGGCAGCATACCGCCGGCAACTTCCAGCCCATGAATTACCACTTGCGGAATTGTCGAAATGAAGGCTTTCACCGAATCAACTCCGAAATAGATTGCCGGAAAAACAACAATAAATGAGCGCAAAAACGTAATCGGAAGGCCGAGCAAGTGAACCCGTTCTATCGCTTTGTAATTTCCGCGCTCGGTTAACCTGTCTGCCCAGTGAATTAACCCTGTTTGGAGCGTTCTAACAAAAATGTCCAGGGTCTGGGCGGCGATGGCAACAGGTACCGCTATGGCCAGTGCAATTTCAGCACCTTCACCTGTTAAAATTGCAAAGGCCGATGCCAAAATCGCACCTGTTACTACATCAGGAGGAACCGCTGCGCCTATTCCCACGATACCCATCCATATCAACTGTAGTGTTATACCTACAGTAATGCCGGTCTGCAAGTCACCAAGCACTAATCCGACAAGTGAGGCAGATACTAAAGGGTTGCTAAATCCAAATTGACCGAATGCTATGTATTCTATAGTAATAAAACCTGCCAAGATAGCTACTATTAAAGCAGTGCCTAACATTTTACTTTACCCCCTTTGATAATAAGCTTTCAATTTTCACCTTCGGTTCGGAGGGCATCATTCTACACTCAACTTCAATATTCATTTCAAGCAGCTTTCGGAAATTTTGTATGTTCTCTTCGTCAACAGATATGGCCTTGCTAATTCTGTTTTTGCCCGGGCTAAACCGCATTCCACCGGCATTCACGCTTGAAATTGTCACCCCGCTTTCGACTACTTTTACGATGCCTGAAGGATTAGTAAATATAAGCATTGTCCTGGCTTTGTCATAATGAGCTTTTTTATACCGGTCGATGAATTCATCAACGGTCAGAGCCGTCACCTTGATGCCCGGCGGAGCAGTCATTTGTAAGATTGACCTTTGTATTGGGTCTGTCGCTATTTCGTCGTCCACGACAACTATAGTATTGATATTGTAAGCCCGCGTCCAACCTACCGTTACCTGCCCATGAACCAATCGATCATCAATGCGTGTGAGAACAATAGGCAAAAGCTCAACCCCTTTCTCTTTCCTATGTTTTCGACAGCCTTCGTCACATGAGCCATCACCCCCAATGCCTGTCATTTAGATTTATTTGCTTAGTATATGTTATTGATAATGAGCAAAAAAAATGCCGAGTAGAGCAACTACTCGGCAGAAAAATCTATATCCCGACATGGCAAAGGGAACTCTTTTCCCCAAGAACCTTGCCCTTAGCAAAAAAGCCGCCTGGAGAGGTAGGCTATGTCCCCAGGCGGCTTAGTGTTACAGTTTGTTTCTAAGCTCCATTATTTCATTTTTGAGTCTGTCGATGGTCTCCTGCAGGGCATTAATTTTGCCGGATATTGCATCTTTTTGGACTTCCACTTGTTCCATGGAAGCATCCTTGATCATGTCCACTGCGTCTTCCTTTTGTGCCCTGTATTCTTCAATGGTCTGCCTTCCCCGTTCCGCCAGCTCTTTGACGCTGCTAACACCTTTTTCAATAGCCGGTTTAGCCATGCGGCGCATTTTGGGCACTACTACGTAAGTAAGGACTGCCGCACCCAAGCCCCAGAAGAAACGCCTCAGCATGGAACCGGTCATGCTTCCCGCGTGTTTGCTGCCTTTAATGTTAAATCTATTCATCCTTTCACCGCTCCTAATTAAGTAGAGTAAATAATGAATATTTGGGGACTGTCCCCAAATATTCATTCATGGGGACCGTCCCCGCTTGGTTGAATAGAAGGGGTAATTTGACCTGTTTATATTTTTCTCCCTTTTTGACTTTATTATGTATCTGAAATCTGCAATTGAAAACTGCAGCAAACGATAAAAAATAAAAGAGTGCTATGCACTCTTTAAGCTTCGAAGCCGTTGTATTTGTTCATGGCCCGGTCCACGCCTTCGGCCACTATCATAAGGGCCGCCTCGGCCGCTGCCCGGATGGCAGCTCTTATTTTATCTATTTCCTCCCCGTAAAATCTTCCCAGGACGTGGCCCGCCGCATCCCTTTCCCCTTCGGGGCGGCCTATGCCTATGCGGACCCGGGGAAATTTGTCGGAGGCCAGCTGGTAGATAATGGATTCCATACCCCGGTGGCCGCCGGCGCTTCCTTCTGGCCGGATCCTGATGCGGCCCAGGGGAAGGTCCATGTCATCGTATATCACTATCAGCTTTTCCGGGGGGATTTTATAAAAGTTTAGGGCATCTTTTACGCTTTCGCCGGACAGGTTCATATAGGTCTGGGGCTTTAAAAGCAGCAGCTTGCGCCCTTCATGGCTGCCTTCTCCCAGTAACCCCTTAAACTTTACCTTGTTTATTTTAAGGTCCAAACTGTGGGCTATCAGGTCAAGGGTCGTAAAGCCCACGTTGTGACGAGTGTCTTCATATTCCCTTCCCGGGTTTCCTAAGCCTGCAATCAAGTACACGCCAATCCCCCATTAATGGAAAAAATAAGGGCCCTTCGCCCTTATTCTTCCTCGTCTTTGTCCTCTTCTACCAGTTCAGGTTCTTCTCCCTCTTCGGGAGCTTCTACTTCTTCAGCAAGTCTAGGTGGCACGATCGTGACCACGACTTCATCTGCATCATCCAGGACGGTATTTTTGCCGTCCACCTTCAAATCGGCCACCGCAATTGTGTCACCGATGTTCATTTCCGAGATGTCCACCTCGACGCTCTCGAGCATGTCGGCGGGCAGTGCCTTTAAGGTAATTTCCCTCTTCTGGTGCTGCAGTATGCCGCCCATCTTGACGCCTTCCGCATCTCCAACCAGGACGATGGGTGCATGGTATTCAACTTCTTCGTCCATAGAAACTTTGAAAAAGTCAACATGGTCGATTGCGTTTTTCAAGGTGTTGCGCTGAACTTCCTTTATCAGCACCGGAAAGCTGTCTCCTTCAACTTGAAGGTCTATAAGGGCAACTTCTCCGTGGGTTTTTAAAAGTTTTCTAAACTCCTTTTCATCAACGGCAATGAGTTTGTTTTCAAATTCCTTGCCATAAACCACAGCAGGTATTTTATTTTCCCTTTTTAGCCTCTTGTTCTCGCCTTTTTTGGCAATGCGGGTAGTCGCTGTCAATACCGGTTGTTCCATGATGTACTCCTCCTTCACTGTTTTGCTTCATTCCATCACTAACTGAATTTTAGTCATGGCCATCCCGGGTACTCTTATATATTATACTAGTCCTTCATGCAGAAGGCAAGTTTATACATCAAACAAGCTGCTAAGGGACCTGTTCTCATGGATTCTCCGGATTGCTTCGGCGAAAAGGGTCGCCACTGAAAGGACTTTTATCTTGTCTAGTTTCTGGCTTTCCCTGAGGGGGATGGTGTTTGTCACTACCACTTCTTGAATGGGCGCCGCTTTAAGTCGTTCAATTGCGGGACCCGAGAGGACCGGGTGAGTGCAGCAGGCGTATATGGCCTTGGCGCCGCGGTCTAAAAGGGCCTGGGCCCCGAGGGTTATCGTGCCTGCCGTGTCTATCATGTCATCTACTATGATGGCGGTCTTGCCCACCACCTTTCCTATGACATTCATTACTTCCGCCACGTTGGGTTCAGGCCGGCGCTTATCTATGATGGCTAGGGGTGCCGCCAGCCTATCCGCCAGTTCACGGGCCCTGGTCACTCCGCCCACGTCAGGGGATATGACGACTATCTCTCCCAGTTCCTTTGCCTTAAAGTAATCGGCTATGATAGGCATCGCCTTCAGGTGGTCTACCGGGATGTTGAAGAAGCCCTGAATCTGGCCCGCATGCAGGTCCATGGTAAGTATGCGGTCCGCTCCCACGGCAGTGAGTATGTCTGCCAGCATTTTGGCCGTGATGGGATCCCGGGAGCGGGCCTTGCGGTCCTGGCGGGCATAGCCGTAATAGGGTATCACAGCCGTTATGCGGCCGGCCGATGCCCTGCTGAAGGCGTCAATCATTATGAGCAATTCCATTATATGTTCATTGATGGGATAAGAAAATGGCTGCACCACAAAGACATCAGCGCCCCTCACCGTTTCCTTTATCCTCACCTGGATTTCACCATCGCTAAAGGTGCCGACCCAAGAATCCCCCAGCGGTATCCCCAGGTGCCTGACGATTTCTTGGGCCAGTTTGGGGTTAGCGTTGCCGGTAAAAACCTCCAGCCTACTTTCCATTGCCATTTGTTCCTCCTTTAAATTTGTTCCTTCTCTTTTTAGCCCATTCAAGCTTGTTTTCCTGTCTAGCTCGGGCTATGGCCAGAGCATCCTCCGGCACTTCCTTAGTGATGGTGGAGCCTGCTGCCACAAACGAACCCGCCCTTACCGTGACCGGTGCTACCAGGTTGGAATTGCAGCCCACGAACGCGTTGTCTTCCACCAGGGTCTGGTGTTTATTGTATCCATCGTAATTAACAAAAATTACTCCGGCGCCGATGTTTATATTCTTGCCCAAAACCGCATCTCCCACGTAGGATAGGTGGGGTATTTTGGTGCCTTCATCAACTTTGGCGTTCTTCAGCTCTACAAAATCTCCTACTTTTACTTTATTGGCAAGGATGCAGCCGGGTCTCAGGTTTGAATAGGGGCCCACCTTTACCCCTTCTCCCAGCATGCATTCATCTATCTGGCTCATTATTATCTCGCAGGAGTCTCCCAGCTCCGAGTCCTTAATACGGCAGGGACCTATGATGGTGCAACCCCGGCCTATCTTGGTACTTCCTTCCAGGATGACGCCCGGATAAATTACGGTATCCCTTCCTATTCGGACGCCGTGGTCCACGGTGCAGGTATCCGGGTTTATAAAAGTTACCCCCTCTACCATCAGGCCTTCTATGATCCTCTGCTGCATGATTTGCTGCGCCTGGGCCAGCTGCCTGCGGTCATTTATGCCCTGAAGTTCCGTCGGGTCTTCGAGCCGGTAAGCTATGACTTCCTTACCTTCCTGGTATAGTATTTTAACTACATCCGTAAGGTAGTATTCACCCTGGATGTTGTCGTCTTTCACCTTGGCAAGGGCTGAAAATACCGATGCTGTATCAAAGCAGTAAATACCTGCGTTTATCTCATTAATCTTTCTTTCTTCGGGACTGGCGTCTTTGTGCTCCCGAATGTCGACGACATTGTCGCCCTTCCTTATTATCCTGCCGTAACCCGTGGGGTCATCCACCTTTGCCGTCATTACCGTGGCAAAAGCCTTTTGCTCTTGCTGAAGCCGGACCATTTCCCGGATGCTTTCCGCGGTAACCAGGGGCATGTCTCCGCAGAGCACCACGATGCGGGAACTTCCCTTGACGGCTTCTTCTGCCTGCATGAGGGCGTGGCCAGTCCCCTTTTGCTCCTCCTGCAGTACGAACTCTACGTCTTCACGGTCAAAGGCCTCTTTTACCCTGTCGGCAGCCTTGCCAACTATTACTACGACTTGTTGGGCCCCTGCCCCCCTCGCGGCTTCTATCACATATGCCAGCATGGGCTTTCCGCAAATTTTATGCAGGACCTTGGGAGTATCCGATTTCATGCGGGTCCCTTCGCCAGCCGCTAAAATTACAGCTGTAAAACTCTCCATCATAGCCCTCCTCTAACGAATCTGTCGGGAATATATGCATGTATGTTCCAGATATTCCCAACTTTGAAAAATATAGGACATCCTATGATGTCCCCTCATTTTCTCCTAGGTCTATGTCGTTGTAATGACTTAATACCACGTCCTGTATTTTTGCCCTTGTCTCGGAGTTGATTGGATGCACGATGTCCTTAAACTTTCCGCTTGCAGTTCGTCGGCTGGGCATGGCTATAAAGAGCCCGTTTTTCCCCTCTATAATGCGTATATCGTGTACCACAAATTCATTGTCAAAGGTAACGGATACTATCGCCTTCATCTTGCCTTCATCTTCTACCTTGCGTATGCGGACCTCCGTGATATTCATGAGAATACCTCCCGGGAATTTATTTAGCTTGAGCCGATGCTTCGAACTATGTCGGTCTGTGTTAGCATATGGTTGTTGTTAAAAATTCTATAAAAAATTAAAAATTCCTGCCGTAAAAACTATAGGAAGTAAATTTTTTACATGAGCTGCTCGTTGATGCTGATGTTGATTTCGCCCTTCTGGGCATCAATGCCTTCCAGGACCAGTAGTGTAGTGAAGTCACTCACCAGCTTTTCCTTGGGCACCGCCGTGGCAATCACCATGGCGACTCCCACGACCTGGGCTTTAAATTCGCCCACGAGTTCGGTCATGCCCTGGGCCGTCCCGCCGCCCTTCATGAAATCGTCAATTATCAGGACCCGGGAGTTCTCCGGCAAGGCCCGCTTGGCCAGGGACATGTTGTGAATCTTCTGGCCCGAACCGGACACGTAGCTGATGCCCACCGAAGGCCCCTCCGTCACCCGGCTGTCCCTGCGGGCTACCACCATGGGGACGTTTAGGGCCCTAGCCGTCATAAGGGCAATGGGAATGCCCTTTGTTTCCACAGTCAGAACATGACTCGGCCCTTTGTCTATAAAGATCTGCGCAAAAATTTCTCCTATGGTGCTGGAATACTCGGGGGAAAACATGATATCCGTCATGTACAGGTAGCCTCCGGGAATGATCCGCTTTTGGTCCCGCAACACCTCGCTGAGGTCATGTAAAAAAGCATTGATATCATCCAAAGACCTCTTGGCTCGATAGCGCACGCCTCCTGCAGCTCCAGGAATCGTGGCGATATCACCCTGCCCTGAATTCTTGTAGGCTTTTTTTATGATATCTATATCTTCACTTATGGACGATTTGGCCGCCCCCAGCCACTGGCTGAAGTGATTCAGGGAAATTATTTTATTCGGGTTCCTCGACAGCGTGTTCGAAATCAGGGCAATTCTCTCACTGCGCCTCATAAAAAATCCCCCTAAGTTAATGCTCTGGCCGCAAGCTCAAGGTCACTGTCCTTGTCCACGTCGGTTGCTATTTCGGGATAAGAACTTATGATCGCCCGAGCTTTTACGCCAAAAAGTTCCTCAACACGCTCCTGCAGCTCATCTATGGTCAGTGTACCCATCAGGAACTTAAGAATAAATTTAAGGCCCAGGATCCTGGCCAGCATCCATGGCTTTTTCCGGTAGGTCATGAAGGCTTCCGCATTTTTTATGCACTCCTTGACCTTGCCGGCCCTGACCATGACGATATTGCCTCCGGTAAATGTCCCATCTTTTATTTTAACATATGTGCGCTTTATTCCGGGATACTTTTTTTCGTTTTCTTCTCTTGAAACGATGGGATAATAAAAATCCGCATCCATCGAAAGGGACTTTTCCACAAAATCCCTAACAGCTTCCGGGGTAATCATGGGAATGTCCGAAGTGGCAATCAAGACCATTTCATCGTCCGAGAAAATATTGACACCGCACAGGACGTTGTCGGCCAGGGAAGCTGCGCTGTCTACGATGACATCCACCTGCCCTTTGATGGGCTCCAGGCTCTCCTTCGGCCCGACAACAGCGATGCTGTCTATGAAGTCAAGGCCCTTGAAGGCATCGATGATGTATCGTATCATTTCCTTGCCGTGGATCTTTATCAGGGCTTTGTTAGGGCCGTATTGTGCCAGGGGACCTTCTTTTTCGGCTCCTGCCAGTATAAGGGCCTTCATGAAAGTTCCTCCTCAAAAGACATTCGTTTTCTAAGCATCTCCATTACATTATATTCTACTTCATATATGTGGGCTTTTGCAAGCTTTTCTGCACTTTCCGAATCACCCTGCTTTATAGCATCTATGATAGCCTTATGTTCAGATACCACGTTTTTCACCCTGAGGGGATTGCTGAAGGACTGGATGCGAAACCTGTCTATCTGCTCCTTCAGGTTGTTTACAATTTGGGCCAGCCTTTCGTTCCTGGAAGCATTGAAGAGAATCTGGTGAAATTCAACGTCCTTTTTGATGACCGTTTCGGCATCGCCCTTTTCGCTGGCCTTTGTAATCTCCGATAGGATTTTATCCAGCATTTTGATTTCGTCATCGGTTATGCGCTCTGCTGCCAGTGCTGCAGCCAGGCCTTCAAGACTGCTGCGAATTTCGAAGACCTCCGCAGCGTCTTTCATGGTGAGGCCCGATACGTAAGCACCTTTCCGGGGAACCATCACCACCAAGCCCTCAAGTTCCAGTTTCCTTATGGCCTCCCGCACCGGGGTCCTGGAAACTCCCATTTCTTCGGCCAGTTGAACTTCCATGAGCCTTTCGCCGGGTTTTAGGCGGCCTTTCAAAATTGCTTCCTTTATGGCTTCAAAGACTATGTCTCTGAGGGGTTTGTAGTTGTCAAGCTTTAAAGAGGGAAATCTGTTGTTTTCCACAAAATCACCTCCTGCTAAAAATTCTACTGCATTTTGCACACAAAAATTTCATTTCCATCAAGCCCTATCTTCTCCGCAGCTCTTTCGGCATCCCGAGCACTTTCAAATAGGCCGAAGACGGTGGGTCCGCTGCCCGACATAAGGCTGCCCAAGGCTCCATGGGAGATGAGATGCTGTTTTATCAGTTCCAGCTCCGGGTAAAGTTTCAAGGTCACTTCTTCCAAGACATTGCACAGGCCAGAGGCTATTTCCCCTATATCCCGCTGCTCGATATGTTCCATCATGGCAGGGGTATCGGGCCGCTTTTGTATGGTTTTTACATCCAGTCTACTGTATACTTCCTGAGTTGAAACATAGTAAGGGGGTTTTGCCAGCACCAGGCCAAAATTGGACAGGGGCTTGAGGGGCAGAATCTTTTCGCCGATGCCCCTGGCCAGGGCAGTCTTGCCGGCTATGCAAAAGGGCACATCGGCACCTATTTTTTTGCCCAGGGCCATCAGCTCTTCCCGGGGCCTGTTTAGCTGAAACATCTCGTTGATGCCCAGGATCACCGCTGCCGCATCGGCACTTCCTCCTGCCAGGCCCGCCCCTATCGGTATGTTCTTGTCTATGTGAATTGCCATGCCGGCATCCAGCTGGTATTCCTCCATCATCAGCCTGGCGGCCTTGTAGGCCAGGTTCCTCTCATCCCGGGGAAGCTCTTGGCAGTTTGAACTAAGCTCAATAGCCGGGCCCGGAATGAGTTTTAGGAAAATCCAGTCCTTTAAAGAAACGGTCTGCATTATGCTTTCCACTTCGTGATAGCCGTCGGGCCTTTTGTAGAGCACGTCCAGGGTTAGGTTTATTTTTGCCTTTGCTTCTATGGTTATCTTTTTCAAGCTGTTCTCCTCTCATATATTATACTCTAATTATATATTTCACAAAAAAACTTAAAATCCTGCCGGTCTGCAAAAATAACGTACTTTTTTGGCCCTTTTTGCCAAAATATCCGCCTCTCAGCATTATTATTTCCAGAGCCAGGCAAAACAAAAATCCCGCAGCTTGCGGGATATAAGGATTACATTCTAGGTATCACCAGTTGTTGGCCCGGCATTATGGAATCGGGATTGGCTATGTTGTTAGCTCTAACTATGGCTTCCACGGTGACATTGTACCTCTTGGCTATATTCCAGAGAGTGTCCCCCCTCTGAACGATATAGATGGTCATGGCCGGCTTATCGTCCTTCTTCTCCTTTTTCTCCTTCTTTTCCTCTTTTTCTTCTTCTTCCTCTTCTACATACTCTTCTTCCACGTGTACAACTATGTCAAGCTCAACCATTTGAGTTACCTTGGCAAAGAGGCCTAGCACCGCCCTGACCTCGAAGCGCCTCGGATCATTGGGTATTGCCGATGAAGAGCAGTGCTCCACTATCACATCAAAGTCCAGCATCATGTCTTCTTCGGCACCGGGTATTTCCACAAAGGTAGTAAAGTCTATCTCGTGCTCCATGAAGTGCAGGGGCTGCTGCGGCTCTCCCTCCGGCACATCGGCTACGTAGAGGGTCTCTAATGTCAGGACCCCTTCCACGATAACCTTGCCGTCGATTATCCTGGACTCGGTCACCCTGGCCTTGCAGCTGGTCTTGTATATCTGCTCGATGTCCGGCTTTTCATCGGGCACCGTCAGCGTGTCTTTGATGACGATCTCGTTTTCATCTTCGCCGATGACCTGGTCGAGTTTTAAGCGTTTCTTTTCTACGTGCAGTTCCTTGGAGGGGCTGAAGATATCTATGACTACCTGGATAATCTTGGTCTCGAAGACCTTGGCCCTGATCTTGAGTATTGCCTCTACGGTGACGGTCCTATCGTCCTTGCGGCGGCCCTTTATGTGCTCCACTTCCACCCGGATAAACCTGGCCATACCCTCATCGGCGCCGTGAATCTCCACAAATTGGGTAAAGGGTATCTCGGCTTCCATGAAGTGCACCGGCTGCAGGGGTTGACCTTCTGGAGCTATGGCCACGTAGAGGATACCCACTTCCAGTACGCCTTCGATGATTATCTTGTTTTTAATAATCTTGCTGGTTACATCCCTGACTTCCGCCTTTACCTTCAGTATTTGCTCGATGCTGGGCTTTTCCTCCGGCACACCTACATCGCTTTTTACTATGTTCTGGGCCCTGGCTTCACCTATGACATCCTCGATGCGCAGGGTTTTCTTGAGCACCTGGAGATCTTTTGGCCCCGTAGCATCGATGACGATCTCGATTTCAACCCGCCTGGTGACCTTCACGAAGAACATGACGACAAGTCTAACCTTGATTTCCCTCGGCCTGTTGGGGTCGAAGCTGTGCTGGATGTGTTCGATCTTGGCCCTAACCCTGACGTCCATATCTTTTTTGACACCGGGAATTTTTACAAAAAAGCTAAAGTCAATTTTACCTTCTACAAAATGAACCGGCTGCTGTGGCTGGCCTTCCGGAACATCCGCCACGTAAATGGCATTGACATCCACTTCGCCTTCAACTATCACCTTGCCTATTTTAGAATCCAGGATGTCGGTCTCCAAGCTTTCTGTGTCCAGGGTTGCGTCAATGGAAATGACCCGCTCTATGTCCGGCTTCCCATCAGGTAGCGTGATGGTTCCTTCTACTATGGCCTGGGTCTTGTCTTCGCCGACTACCTTATCTACCCTTACCAGTTCCTTTGTCAAATAGACACCCATTAAAATCCTCCTTTCCCTAAAATTCACCACCTTACTCCTATAATATATGTGAAGCTTGACAAATATGTTACAGCTAAAAAACTATTCTTGGATTTGTGTCATTTCTTCCTCGTCTCGCTGCCGGCAAGCGGTGGCTGCTTTGCAGCAGCCATCTTCAGCTTTAGGCTGGGGCTGCTGCGATACTTCTTCTTCATAAGTACCTTGCTTTAAGCTTTCATCCCTTTTGACTTCCTCCGACCCTACTGGTTTGATTTTAACCTGGCCGGAGTTGCCCTTGGTCTGGTCCAAAGGCATATCAAAGGCCTTCCGTATGAACAAGTAGAAGACCCATGAGGCAATGGCTAGGACGACAATAAATATGAGGACTTTCATTTTCCCCCTTCCCTTCTGGCAAAATGGAGAATACACTCAATATATTATATGTAGGCGGATTTAAATGGTGAGGGGGAGAAAAAATTATATACATAACGGGTTAAAATTATTGTACCGACTAGGTTTATCCACATTGTCAACAAGTTATCCACAAAAAATCAACAGAACATGTGAATAATTTCTCATCATTACAAAAAAAGAGCCGCTCGCTGATTGCGAGGCAGCTCTTTTTGCACTATTTATGCCAGTTATGACCTGCTTTAATTTACCCCGATGAAGGTCTGGGTGAACATCTTGCCGTAGGGGCCGCCTTCCACGACGCCTATGCCGATGTGGGTGAAGTTGGGGTTTAGTATATTGGCGCGATGGCCCGGGCTGTTCATGAGGCCGCTGTGGGCCCGCTCGACGGTGGGTGCCCCCGCCAGGTTCTCACCTGCATACCTATAGGAAACACCGTTGTTTTTCAATGCATCAAAGGGAGTTCCGTATGTAGGAGATGTATGGCCGAAATAATTGTTGTCTATCATGTCCTTGCTCTTTTTGCGGGAAATGTCAACTAGCCGCATATCGATTGTGAGGGGCTTTAGGCCCAGTTTTTGCCTCTCCTGGTTCACCAATTCCAGCATCTTGCTCTCATCGGCAGTCAGGCCTTTAACATCCGGCGTGCTGGGAGCCGGTGTCTCGGGCTTTGGCTGTGATGGAGAGGGAGCCGGCGTTTGGGGCTGAGGCTTTGAAGGCACGGTAGGAAGGCTGGGCTTTGCCTGGCCCTGGCCAGCATCTTCCTTAGACGTTAGTATCCATTTGCCATCTTTGTAAGTGTAGACAAACCTGTAAGTCGTGCTGTAGTTTTTGCTGATGGATTCTAAATCAATTGGAAGCTCAAGTACTTGGGTTCTGCCGTTTAGGGTTACTTTCACATTAATTTGCGTTGCTGCAGTGGCAATTCCCGGTAGTGTCAGCATAAAAGTTAAAAGAAGAGCCACACATATTTTTTTGTAAATCTGCTTCATTTTGTATTGCCTCCTTTTAAGATTTGCTGCAGATTATATGTTGTAAACATTATATAGTTTTTCTGCTTTTTTCGACAAACAGCAAATATCTTTATAATCGGTCAGGGGCCCTTCTGAGATGCAACAAATTACATATGATGAAGATATTATTAAAATTGTTCAATAAAAGCCTATTATGGTTAATTTAACCACGAAAATCTCTTGTTTTTACCATATTGCTCAACTTTTGGCACTTAATCGTATGCCTTGTTTGGAGTTTTCAATAAGTTAGGTGCCAGGCACCAAATATTAACTTATTAGTGCATGGCACCGGGAAGTTCTACTTGGAGGGTCTTTAGCACGTTTACTATGGGATTGATGAGGGTTGCCTGGTCGGAGCCGGCAAATAAAAGGCCTACCGCCCTCAGGTTCTCATCGACTACAATGGAACCGCTGTCGCCGGGCTGGGCCATGGGACCCGTGAGGATCTGGTCGTAAAAGGTAGCTTCCTCGGTCGGCCCTAGCATGACCTTTATCACCACATTTAAGGCCTGTATTTGGCTGGAGGTGATTCCCGTGGTGCGGCCGCTCTTTTGGACGGTCATGCCGATCTTGGGCTCCTGGATGCCCGAAATTTTACCCAGGCCCATTATTTCCCCGCTCACATACTCATCCCTCACTGGCCTTGCTACCGCCGCATCTACCAGGTTCCTGGCCGTGCTTTTTTTGATAAAATTGATTTCGTAGTCAGGCTTTATCACTTTTAAAAGGCTGTTGATGGCCTTTTCTAGGCCTTGGGCTATCGGGCAGGAGCTTTCTGCAGCGTTTTTTGCGATCGGAACAAATCTTTCCAAATGGGCGATTACATCCGACGATGTCCCCCCGTCGTGGCCTCCCGGCTGGAGTATCGCGTCACCGATCACGGCTTTCCCGTCACCGCCGTCGGTGGCATTGGCCAGGACGTGATTGTTGGACAGGATCAGGAGTCGGCCCGTCTTTACATCTTTCACCAGGGCCCCAAAGGTGCCTGCCGTGATCTTGTAATGGCCTATGCTCATGCCGGGCTTGGCGGGCCTTGCCCTCTCGATTCGGGCATTCAATAGTTTCACATCACCTACTTCCACCACATCGGTCGGGGTATTGCTCAAAACCTTGGGCACGCAATTTCGGCCCAGCAGTTTTTCATCGGCAATCTTTTCTCTCACAAGGACCATGATGGCGGGCTTGTTGGTCATTTTGTCCTTTATTATTTTATATCCTAAGCCCACGCCCACCACATTTTCCAGGCATAAGAGTTTCTTCTCATGCTGCCGCAAAATTCGGGAAATCCTTTCCACAAAAAAACCCCCTTTCGACGCTTATATATCTATATATATTGGCGAAAGGGGGCAATTGTGTATAAGGGACAAAAAAATAATCCCGAAAGAATCGGGATTATGCTGAGCCGCATTTTGACTGTGGTTTATCATTTTGCAAAACCGTTAGTTCAACGGTATCGGTCAATATATCGGAGTAGCTATAGGAAATCCGCCTTACGTAATCCGGCGACTCGGTTACTTTCACGACAAATATGTTGGGGTAAACCTGTTCTAAAACGCCTTCTTTTTCAAAGGTCTTTTTACGGCCGCGGTTTGCTCTGAGTTTAACCATCTTCCCAAGGTGTGACTGGACGTCTCTGCGAATCTTCTTGATAGCATCTGCCGAAGCCATAACATCACCTCACAAAAATGCAAAATACAGTATAATTATACCACCCTTTTGTCCGAATGTCAAATATTATAATAGTTTATCAACATTAGTCATTTTTGTCAATAAGTCTAGGTACAAAAAAAAATGATTAATAGTAAAAGGCGAAATTTATCTTGTTTATTCGTGATAATAGGCTTTAATTCCATTGATTATCGCCACAGCAGCTTTCTGCCTGAACTGGGGTTCGGATAGTAGACGTTCCTCCTCCGGATTGCTGATTGCTGCGATATGCACCATGACGGAAGGATTGTTGGTCTCCCGGAGCACAAATAGGTCTGCCGGCTTTGCCCCCAAATCCCTCAGCTGTAAAATGGTCACCAGTTCCCGGTGTATGATGCAGGCTAATTTCTTGCCTTCCACATCGCCGGGATAATAAAAGCTTTCCGTTCCACCCGAGTCTTCCTCGGGAAAAAAGTTCTGCTGAATGCTTAAAGTTATGTCGGGCTTGTTTTCATTGGAAATGCGGACCCTTTCCGAAAGGCTCACAAATTCATTTTTGTCGCGGGTCAGTATCACCTTGGCCCCGCACTGCACAAGGCCCTCCGCCGCGACCCTTGCTATTTCGAGATTTACATAGCCCTCCGACAGCCCCATGGGGCCGGAATTGCCGCTATCGCCGCCATGGCCCGGGTCGATGACTATGGTCTTGCCTATGAGGGGCTTGGCATAAGTGGGCCTTTCCAAGCCCTTTAGCTCCACGCCCGTGAAGTAAAACTTTAATATCTCATCCACGGGAAAGCCCAAAAGGGCCATGCCCCTGGCTCCGTACTGGCAAAGGCCCAGGCCGTTGCCCTGGCCCATCACCTGGAAGGAGAGTGCTGAAACCTTCCATGAAAACTTGGTGGAGGAAAGGCCCAGGAGGTTCTTTATATCTTCAGCCTGAAAGACCATGTCCCCTATCTTTAGTTTCTTTATGCGGCCGGAGGCTGTGGAATGAATGTTTTCCAGCAGCCCCGGAATCTCCCTCTTATCGGAAAAGCCGTCATCAAAGTTGATGGCCAGCCTACGCTTTAACTCCCTTATCGAAAAATTTTTGGTAGTATTCCAGTAGGGCGAATCCTTGCAGTATATGCATTCCACCCGTCTCAGGTAACTGACCTTATTTCCCCAGACATTTTCTGAATCCTCCGTGCAGCCCCCGCAGGCTTCATGGTATACCGCCTCTATGGGATTGTTGTTATAGGTCAGTATTATTTCCGCAGTGTCCTCCACGGCAGTTGCAATCTTCTCCGTAAATTCTTCGTAGCGGCTGCCCCAGGCTTTCTGCCTTTCCTCAATGCCCATAAAGCCCTGGCAGTGCACGGGATCGTTGCAAAGGTCAAAGCCGGGATGGCGCTTGCAGCCGCCTCCTCCGAAAATACCCATGCGCTTTACGGCCAGGGTCCTGCAGCATATGGCCTGGGCTTTTAGGGCTTCCACGGGGAATTCGGGAGGCATGCTGGCAGCCACCGCCCCTATCACATATTCCCTTATGCCGACTATCCGCGCCTCCTGCTGGTCGGTGTGATAGAGTTTTACCGTGAGTTCCTCATTGTCAAAGTCCATTAGATTCACCACCAATGCCGATTACTCGTAGGGCGATCGGGGAAGACCCTCCCTAAACTTGCCTCGGGTCTCAACGCCTCCTATACCTTTGATACCGGTTATGGTGGCGTCTATCACGTCCCGGGCAGATATGATTTTATTAATAGGGGTGTATGCCACCTTCTCTATTATGAACACCGGGTCCAGTGCGTGTATGAAGACCCGGTGGGGAGAGCTGGCAAAGTTTGCTCCCGCTCTGAGCAGCCCCTCGTAGTGGGACTGGCATGCTCCCGCAAATATCACCAGATCATCCAGGGATGGCTCAAAGCGCCTGGCATTTCGCACCGCTTCAATAAAGTACTTGGAGTTCCGGTAATTGTCCACCCTGTTAAAGTCCCTCTTTTCTTTAAGCAGACCGTCATGGCCGGTAATGACCAGGATATCGGGATTGTATTTGACCAAGAGGCTGTTGATTCTCTTGGGCTGATTTTTTTCGGCTATGCATTCGCCATAGGCTTCAATGTCCAGTTGCCTATAGGTGGTGAGACACAGGTCCAGATACTCTTCATCACCGTCGATGTGTAGAACCATCCCCGGTAAAACAAAAAAACCGTTGCTCCCCTCAGCGTTGTTCCGCGTCATGCGCCGCTGTTTTTCCAGTTCCCGCCGGTAGAAGATCCGCTCCATGGACTCGTTGCTCTTTTTGATGTAATCCCTCTTGTATTCCCTCACTTCGGTCGAGCTGGGTAAAATCAAGTCATCGATGGGAGCATCGGCAAGCACTCTCACGTTGAGACCTTTTAAAGTGCAGCAGCCCTTATCCTCCATGATGTCAACCACTTTGAAAAAAACATCTTTATTGTATGATACACGGGCTACCACATCCCCTATTTTGACTTTAGCCACACGTATCCCCCATTTCATTATATTTCACCATTATTCGGTTTATTACATAATATGATGCTAGCAGGGGGGATGTGAGCAGATAGACACCACGAGGTGAGAAAAATGAACATGGCCGTTGTTCCTGCAAAAAATGAGCAGGGAAGAATCGGCAGGGTTCTCAGTTTGCTGAAACAAACTCCTGTAGATAGAATCGTCGTAGTGGTAAACGGTTCCTCGGACGATACCATGAAAGAAGTAAAGGGGCTGAGACTGGAAAACTTGGAAATCCTGTACTTTACTCCCGAGCTTGGCATAGATATTCCCAGGGCCATCGGGGCCTATTACGCTTACAGGGAGGGGGCGGGCTGCGTGGTCTTCGTCGACGGGGATTTGATCGGCAATATTCGGACACTCGTTGATGAACTGGTCCATTCGGTGACCTGTCAGGGAGCGGACCTGGCCATGACCGATTGCTACCCCAGCTTGGAGTACAAGAGCGAGCTTACCGAACAGATACTCCTCTTTCGGAGTTTACTCAATCTCAAGCTGGACCTTTACGACGAAATCGGCGTGGCCACCCCCTCCCACGGCCCCCATGCGGTTTCCCGCAAATTAATGGAAGGCATCGATTTTAGGTACTTTGCGGTGCCGCCCATGGTCCTGGCCTTTGCCAGAAAGCAGGGCCTTTCCGTACAGGTGCCCTCAAAACTGCCGCAAAAATACCTCGGCTCAAAGATAAGGGACTACTTTCACGCCAAGAGAATTGCCGATACCATTATCGGCGACACCCTCGAGGCCATCAATTATTTCAGTGGGAGGCCCCGAAGCCGCTGTTACCTGTATAAGGAATACCAGGGATACAATCCCTTCAGGCGCTTTGACATACTGGAAAGCTTTCTGTCAAAGGCTTGATGGAAGCTAAGTCAAAAAGGGCATTTCCTAACTAAAGGAAATGCCCTTTGCCTTACTTGGTGTGTCTGTCGGCCACCTTGGTGGCGCCGCAGGCATTCGGCTTAATCTTAACCTTGTATCCCACGCCCATGACCCAGCCCACCACTTCCCGGATGAGCTCCTTGGTGTCGCCGTTTTGACCGATATCCACGTGAATTTCCACGTCCATGTCCTTATAGCGGGTCTTGGCCAGCTCTTCTTTCAATCGGGTCACGGCGTCCAGGGACATGGATGTTTCCGTAAATATCTTGTGCCTCAGGTTCTTTACGCTGGACACGTATTTCCTGTAGTAATAGTAGCGGGCTCCCTTTCCCACCCGATGGACAATTACAGCAGTAACGAAGCAAGAGTTGTCCCTGGATTGAGAGTCGGTGCCGATTATTAACTTGTACGAAGCCGAAGGTACTTCCTCCATAAAAGCTATGATGTCTCTGACTACTTCTTTAATGGACATCCTGCCCCTTGTTGGATTTACAAAAATCATGGTGATCATCCCATCTCCAAAATGACAAAAGTGTATGTACTGCCTTGTATTTAGCATCACTGCTTGAAACAGTCCTGGGCCAAATATGGGCTTTCACAGAAAGTTAAGTCTCGCCTGCGTACTTTTTCAGCGCTTCCAGCAGTTGGGCATATTCCTCGATGGAAAGGGTTTCGCCCCGGCGCATCGGATCGATGCCGGTCACCTCCAAGGCCTTGGCTATTACTTCAGGGTCAATGCCCGGAATATCGAGCCGCCTGCTGAGGGAGTTTTTTAAGGTCTTTCGCCGCTCGCCAAAAGCCGCTTCCACCACTTTAAAGAAAAGTTCTTCGTCGACTTCAACCCTCGGCTTTTGCCTAAGCAAGATCTTCACCACCGCCGATTCCACCTTGGGCGGCGGCAGGAAAGAGCTCTTGCCTACATTGCAAACCAGCTTCACTTCGGCGTACATATTAACCGCGATGGTGAGAATGCCGTAATCCTTGCTGCCCGGCGAGGCGACAAGCCTCTGGGCTACCTCCTTTTGGACCATTAAGACCGCAAGGGGAATTAAGTGGCGATTTTCTATGATCTTCATAATAATGGGACTGGTGATGTAGTAAGGAAGATTTGCCACAACTTTAAAGCTGCCGCCAAAGTGTTCTTCTCTAAGCTCCTCCATATCTAATTTTAGCACATCTGCATCTAATATACAAATATTTTTGAAATCTTTGGTCAAATCCTCCAGTATAGGTATGAGTTGCCTGTCCTTTTCCACGGCAACCACCTTCCCGGCCCTTGAGCAAAGCTCCCTGGTGAGCACTCCGAGGCCTGGGCCGATTTCCAGGACCCCATCTTCGGGCAAAAGTTCTGCCGCCTGCAGCATGGCGTAAAGGGGCCGGCTGTCCACCAGGAAATGCTGGCCCAGCCGCTTGTTGGGCCTAAGGTTGTACCTTCGCATTATTTGCCTGATATTAATGACGCTTTCCTCCTTGGCAAGTTAAGCCCGTGCAAAGATAAGGCCTTAACTTGTTAATCTTTTCTATCCACAATTAGTTTTATATTTTTTAAGAAATATTAATAATGAGCTTTGATTTTCTGACGCATAACTCCCTAAAAATTTTTGCAGTTGGCTCGAAAACGTTAATCCAAGCTTGCCAATAAGGATGTTGTTTGTAAACTTACTCATAATGGCGTTGTCCATATGTTAAAAAAAGATAGGATAAAAACCTATCTTTTATCAAGACTTCGAAGCCTGAATTCCACGCCCAGCTCCTCGGCAAGTCTTTTGCATTTTGCAATATCTATGCCGGGAATATCGACAACCGTCACGATAACCCGTGGAATGTGGCTTTTACATTTTCGGGTAAATTCTAAAATGCTGAAAAAGGCATCTTCGCCGTACTCCGGATGGCATATCTCACTGTACTTTTCTGCATTTTCCGCGTTGAGGCTTATGGAAATCACATCTATGTTCCCCTCCAGCTGAGGGGTCACATCCTCGCCGTAAATCATGTTTGCCTGGCCGTTGGTGTTGACCCTGACGGGAACATTGGGATATGTCTTTTTGAGGTGCTTTGCCACATCGATAACCACCTGAAGCCGCATCAGGGGCTCGCCGTATCCGCAAAACACCACTTCCTTGTAGCCTGTGGGATCTCCTATTGCTTCAATGATTTCCTTGGTCGTCGGCTCTTCCTCGAGCCAGAGGTTGTATCCTCCTACCCCCGGTGCCTGCTGCCGTATGCAAAATTCGCAGTCGTTGGTGCACCGGTTGGTAATATTCAGATACAAAGAATCTCCTAGTTTATACGCTATCATTTATTCTGCACCGTCCATTAAATTTTAGGTACAACGTAATTTTAGCACAGAGAGGGAAAAATTACAAGGAATTTGGAATAATTTAACAGAATATGAATGCTTTTAAAGGAGTGCCGCCAGGATCGCCTTGTGGGCGTGGAGCCTGTTTTCCGCCTCGTCAAACACCACCGATTGGGGCCCTTCCATCACTTCATCCGTTATTTCCTCTCCCCGGTGGGCAGGCAGGCAGTGCATGACGATTGCCTCACTGTCGGCAAGTTCCAGTATCTTTTTGTTGATTTGAAAGCCTTTAAAGCGCTTTTTCCGCTCTTTTGCTTCCTGCTCCTGGCCCATGCTGGCCCAGACATCGGTGTACAGCACATCCGCTCCATGGCTTATCTCTTCTGGGTCATTTCCCAAAATGAGCTTGCCGCCGCTTTCCCTGGCGAAGGCCTCGCTCATTTCGACTACCTCCGGCAATGGCTCGTATCCCTTGGGAGTGGCCACCCTGACTTCCAGGCCAAGCTTAGTTCCACCGATCATCAGGGAATGGACCATGTTGTTGCCATCGCCTATGTAGGCCAGCTTGATGCCTGAGAGCTTCTTTTTGTACTCTAAAATCGTAAGCATGTCTGCCAGAGCCTGGGTGGGATGGTACAGGTCCGTTAAGCCGTTGATGACGGGCACATCGGCGTACTCGGCCAGTTCCTCCACTTCGGCCTGGGCATAGGTCCTAATCAGGATCCCGTCCACGTACCTGGATAGCACCCTGGCTGTATCGCTGATGGGCTCGCCCCGGCCTATCTGGAGATCCTGGGTGCTCAGGAAGTGGGCCATTCCACCAAGCTGAAACATCCCCACTTCAAAGGACACCCGGGTCCTGGTAGAGGCCTTTTGAAAGATCATGGCCAGGGTCTTGCCCTTTAAGATATCATGGCACACCCCCTGCTTGTGTTCGGCTTTAAGCTTTGCCGCAAGGTCCAATAAGAACTTTATCTCCTCTGCACTAAAGTCTTTTAAGCTGAGAAAATCTCTGCCTTTAAGTCCTGTGTCCATGCTTTTCCTCCCCGTTTTTTTATTTGCCGCTTTCCGAAAGGGCCTCTTTTAATGTGCTTACTAGCTGGTCTATTTCTGCTTTCGTCACGGTTAGAGCTGGCACAAAGCGCAAAATGTTGCCTCCCACGGCATTGATAAGTACTCCTTTTTGCATGCAAGATTCAACGATGGGCAGGGCATCCGTATTGAGCTCGCAGCCCACCATGAGGCCTAATCCCTTTACCTTGATGATCTGGGGAAATTCCGCCTTTAGCTTTTCAAGTTCCCCCTTCAGGTACTCGCCCTTTTTTGCAACTTCCACTATGAATTCTTCATCCAAAAGGACCGAGCAGGCTGCCAGAGCCGCCGCCGTTGCCAGGGGATTTCCGCCAAAGGTAGCAGCATGGTCTCCCGGCTGGAAGGCCTTGGCCACTTCGTCCTTGGCCAGCATGGCCCCGATGGGGACTCCCCCTCCTAAGGCCTTGGCCAGGGTAATGATATCGGGACTTAAATTAAAGTGCTGATATGCAAAAGCCTTGCCGGTCCTGCCCAGACCCGTTTGGACTTCATCCAGGATTAAGAGCAGATTGTTTTTCCGGCAGATTTCCTGGACGCCCTCCAAGTATCCTGGTTCGGGGACATTTACTCCTCCTTCCCCCTGGATGCACTCCAGCATAACGGCACAGGTCTCGGGAGTAATGGCCGCCTCCAAGGCCTCCAAATCATTAAATGGCACGTACTTAAAGCCTGCCGGAAGGGGCTTAAAGGCCTCCTGGTACTTGGCCTGGCCAGTTGCGGCAAGGGACCCTAGGGTCCGGCCGTGAAAGGATTTTTCCATGCTGATGATTTCATAGCGGCCCTGGCCCCACTTCCGGGCAAGTTTAATTGCCGCCTCATTGGCTTCCGTGCCGCTGTTGCAGAAAAAGGCCTTGTCACAGCAGGATTTTTCTACTAACAATTTTGCCAGTTTAATCTGTGGCTCGATCCAGTATAGGTTCGAGCAGTGGATGAGTTTTTCCGCCTGCTCCTTGATGGCCTCAGTCACCACCTGGGGACAGTGGCCAAGGGAATTGACGGCTATACCGCTGACAAAGTCCAGGAACTTTCTGCCCTCGCTGTCCCAGACATAGGAGCCGGAGCCCTTGACCAGGACATGGGGCAAGCGCTTATAGGTGTTCATGACGTACTTCTCGCCTAAGGCAATTAAATTTTCCATCAAAGTCACTCCTTTACTACCATGGTGCCTACACCCTGGTCAGTGAAGATTTCCAGGAGCAGGGCGTGAGGTAGGCGCCCATCTATAATGTGGACCCGCTCTACTCCCCTTGACAGGACTTCCATGCAGCACTCGATTTTAGGTATCATGCCGCCTTCAATAACGCCTGCTTCTATCATGTTGCGGGCTTCCCGGAAGTTTAAAGAGGATATGAGCTTCTTTTCCTTGTCCAACACTCCTTCCACATCGGTAAGCAGCACCAGCTTATCAGCTTTTAAGCTCGCGGCGATGCTGCCCGCCACATAGTCCGCATTTATATTGTAAACCTGGCCGTTGCCGGTACCTACGGGAGCGATGACCGGGATGAAATCGTTCCTTAAGGCCGTGTGTATCAGCTGGGGATCGATCTCCTCTATCTCCCCTACAAAACCCAGGTCCACTTCCGAGCCGTTAAGATACGCCCTCTTCTTCCGGGCCTTAATCATCTGGCCGTCAATGCCGCTGAGGCCCATGGCCTTTCCCCCGTTTTTTTCCACCAGGCTGACGATTTCCTTGTTGACCTTCCCCACCAAGACCATCTGCACTATCTCCATGATCTTTTCATCGGTGATCCGCATTCCGTTTACAAATTCAGAAGGGGTCTCGGTCTTTTTCAGCCACTGGTTTATTTCCGGCCCTCCGCCGTGGACGATTACCGGGTTTATCCCCACGTACTTCATCAGGACGATGTCGGTTATCACCTTATCCTTCAGCTCAGGGTCAGTCATGGCATGGCCGCCGTACTTGATGACGACGGTCTTGCCGTAAAACTTCTTTATATATGGTAAGGCTTCGATGAGAATCTCCGCCTTTTCCAAAGGTCCCATTTAACTCATCCTTTCAAAGCTTTTCTAGGATCTGTAATCGGCATTGATCTTCACGTAGTCGTAAGACAGGTCGCAGCCCCAGGCCGTGGCCTCTTCCGAGCCCAAGTTTAAGTCTACTTTGAGCTTGATTTCCTTTTGTTTTAGTATCTGGCTGGCCTTTTCTTCATCAAATTTAAGGCCAGTGCCCTTTTCGGCCACCAAGAGCTCCCCTATATATACATCCACTATTGATGGGTCAACTTCGGCGCCGGAATATCCCATGGCGGTAACGATGCGGCCCCAGTTGGCGTCCTCGCCGAAGATGGCTGCTTTCACGAGATTGGAAGAGCAGATGGCCCTGGCCCCCTTCCGGGCATCCTCCAGGGATTTCGCCCCTACCACTTCCACCTCAATGAGCTTCGTCGCCCCTTCTCCGTCCTGGGCGATCATCTTGGCCAGGCGGATGCAAACTTCGGTAACCGCCGCTTCAAAGTCCTTTAAGTATTCGCTTTCCATGGTAATCTTGGGGTTCTCGGCAAGGCCGTTGGCCAATATCGCCACCATGTCGTTGGTGCTGGTGTCGCCATCTACCGAAACCATGTTAAAGCTGGCGTCGGTGGCCTTTTTCAACACATGCTGCAAGCAATCACTTTCTATGCTGGCATCCGTGGTGATAAAGCCCAGCATGGTGGCCATGTTCGGGTGAATCATCCCCGAGCCCTTTGCCATGGCCCCGATAGTCACGGTTTTCCCGCCTATTTCCAACTGGCAGGCAACTTCCTTCTTCACCAGGTCCGTTGTCATTATGGCTTCTGCCGCATCGGCCCCTCCGTCATAGCTCAAGGCCTTGGAAGCATCCTTTATTCCTTTAGTGATGAGCTCCATGGGCAGGGGCACGCCGATGACCCCCGTTGAAGCCACCACCACGTCTTCCGCCTTTATCAGCAGGCAGTCCGCAGTTATTTGGGCCATCTCCTTGGCGCTCATTAAGCCCTGCTGGCCCATGCAGGCATTGGCAACGCCGCTGTTTACCACGATGGCTTGGGCGATGCCATCCTTTAAGTGCTCTTTTGTAACCTGTAAGGGTGCTGCCTGGAACTTGTTGAGGGTATAGACGGCCGCAGCCTGGGCCGGCTGTTCCGAGTATACCAGGGCCACATCCTTTCTGCCCTTTTTTCTGATTCCAGAGGCTACACCCGCCGCCTTAAAGCCCTTGGGCGAAGTTATTCCGCCATCTATATATTTCATTTGCATATTCCTCCCTTAAATTTAGTTTACGGATACATGCCGGCCAGCTTCAGACCCGTTGTTTCATCCAAGCCGAACATTATGTTCATGTTCTGTATGGCCTGGCCGGAGGCCCCTTTTACCAGATTGTCGATTGCGGAAAACACTATGATCCTTCCCGTCCTCTCATCTAGGATGGGAGCAATGTCGCAGTAGTTGGAACCCTGCACCCATTTGGTCTGGGGCAGGCTGTCCTTGTCTCTCAGCCTGATAAAGGGACAGTCCTTATAGAATTCATGATAGAGCTCATCCAGCTCCTTTTGCCTTAGTTTCACTACCGGTATCGCGTATACGGAGCTCAGAATGCCCCGGTTCATGGGGACCAGATGAGGCGTAAAGTTTATGAGCAGTTGGGACTGGCCCAATAGGCTTAGCTCCTGTTCTATCTCCCCGATATGCCGGTGATTGCCGACTTTGTATGCATGTAAATTCTCGTTGATATTGGCAAAGTGGCTTGTGTCCGTCAAGGTCTTCCCAGCTCCGCTGACCCCCGACTTGCTGTCGGCTATGATATTTTCACGGCTGATGACCTTATTCGCCAGGAGCGGGGCCAGGGCCAGAATTATGCTTGTGGGATAGCAGCCGGGATTTGCAACGATCATCGCCTTTTGTATTTCATCTTTATGAATTTCCGGCAGGCCGTAAACGCTTTCCTCCAGCAGCTCCGGACAGGCATGCTCCAACTCGTACCAGAGTTTGTAAGCCTCGGCATCCTTTATTCGAAAATCCGCACCCAGATCTATGATTTTAACGTCCCTATCGTAGATTTCCCTGGCCAGGGGTGCAGACTTGCCGTGAGGCAGGGCCAAAAAGACCAGGTCTATATCTTTTACAAAGGAATCTATTTCAAACTCATCCTCGATTAAGCTTATTTCGCCCTTCAAATTGGGATGTACCAGTGTGACATCATTGCCAGCATTACTCCTGGAAGTGGCTTTTTTGACTTCAGCTTGAGGGTGGTTGAGCAAAAGCCTGAGCAGCTCTCCTCCTGTATAACCGGTGACGCCGACAATTCCAACTCTAATTTTCATTTTCCTTCCCCCAAAACTAAAATAATATTGTTTATAATTATACACACATATGTATAATTATGCAACCGTTATTTTAAATTTTTATTGGGATTTTTTCATAGATAAAAAAGCTGGCAGGGGGACGTTTCGTTTGCCAGGTTTGCAAAAGCAAACCTGGCAAACGAAACGTCCCCCTGCCAGCTTTAACGAAACGTCCCCCTGCCGGGTGAAACGAAACATGCCCGGACCGGCCCTTTTATTTTTCAATGCCTTCCCGGGCAGGTACTCCTTTGTTGTAGTAGTGTTTTATCTCCTTCATTTCGGTGACCAGGTCCGCCCTATCTATCAGTTCCTGGGGGGCGTACCTGCCGGTCAGGACCACTTCGGTCTTCTCGTGGCGCTTGTCCAGCATGGATAAGACCCTATCTAAGGGAAACAGTTTGTAGTACAGGGCTATATTTATCTCGTCCAAGACCACCAGGTCGTATTCGCCGGAAGCAAGTATCCGCTCGCATTCTTCCAAGCCCTTGACCGCCGCCTCTATGTCTTCCTCCGTCGGCTCATCGTAAATGAAACATTGTCTTCCGAACTGCTTGATGGTGAGGCCCGGAAGGTATTTTTCAGCATCCAGCTCGCTGTACCTCATGCCCTTCACAAATTGGGCAAAAAACACCTTCTTGCCCGCACATACGGCTCTTAAGGAAAGGCCCAGCGCTGCTGTGGTCTTGCCCTTGCCGTTGCCCGTGTACACCTGAATGTAACCTTTTTCCATGGCCATCTCCTTTCACCGTCTTTTGCCTAGTTTTCCCCTAATAGCTTCTCTACAATATCTAAACTCAATTCGCCAAGGCTTTGCACTATCAAATCCGCATCGGACAAGTCCTGCCTTTTGGAAGTGGGGCTCTTGTAGCCTATGCACTTCATGCCTGCCGCCTTTGCCGCCTGCACCCCGGCAAAGGCATCTTCAATTACCAGGCATTTTTCGGCCTTGACCCCCAGCATCTCGGCAGCTTTTAGAAATATTTCCGGGTCCGGCTTGCCCTTTACGACATCATCGCCGGATATGGCAACCTTTAAGTACTTGGACAGCTCGAATCTCTCCAGCACCTTGTCCACAATGGCCCTGTTGTTGGACGAAGCTAGGGCCAGGGCGTAATTTGCCCTGTAGGCACTCATCATAAACTCATAGAAATGCTCCACCAGTTCAATCTTGTGGATATTTTGAAGGGATCGCTGTTTCTTTATTTCCATCAGTTCATCCACTGAAGGCTCCAGATTGAATTGTTCCTTTAGAGTGCTCCATATGTCATAATCGGTTTTACCTAAGAAAATTTCAAATTCCTCTCGACTTATTTTGCCTCCATATTCTTCAACCAAAGCAATGCTGATTTCCGCGTGAAATTGCTCGCTGTCGATTATTACTCCATCCATGTCAAAAATTATTGCCTTCAATTTAACACTCCTTCTCCCATTTTTGTGCTTGCAATAAGTTAATAACTTAGGCGCCTGGCATCGAAGAGCTTTTTGAAGTTGGCATAAGTGATGTCCTCTACTTCTTGCGGGGAGACATGATGAAGCTCTGCCAGCTTTGCCGCAATTATGGGAATTTTAGTGGGATCGTTTCGCTTGCCCCGGTAAGGCTCCGGCGTAAGATAGGGGCAATCGGTTTCGAGTATGATGTTCTCCAAGGGCAGCTCGGAAGCCACTTCCTTGGGCTTTTTGGCGTTCTTAAAGGTGATAACTCCCCCGAAGGAGAAATAAAAGCCGAGCTTTAAGAGTTCCCGGGCCGTTTCCAGGCTGCCGGAGTAGCAGTGCATCAAGCCCTTAATCGGGGCAGATTTTTTTAATATGCTCAAGGTATCCTGATGGGCGTCCCTGTTATGGATGACTACCGGTAGGTTTAGGCTCTTAGCCAGTTCAAGCTGCTCCAAGAAAACCCTTTGCTGCACCTTTCTGTCGGAAAACTCGTAGTAGTAATCAAGGCCGATTTCTCCTATGGCTATGACCTTCGGGTACCGGGCCAGCTCCTCCAGCTCCCTTAGGTAGTCCTTCGGGGCTTCTGCAGCTTCATGGGGATGAATTCCCACACAGGCGTATACGAAATCATAGTTTGTTGCCAGCTCCACCGAAAAGCGGCTCGACTGTAGATCCGAACCGGCATTTACCACTGTCATGCCGGCCTTTTTTATATCTTCCAGCACTTGCTCCCTGTCATCATCAAAGGCTTTATCATCCAAATGGGCGTGGACATCCACAAACACGGCAGCACCTCCTTTAGCCGCTCGAATTCTTTAGACCTGTTTGATGCCCTCCCGGAAGGCCTTAATGTTTAGTTCGTGTAACTTTTCCGGCAGGTAAGCCTTAATTATGTCCTGCCAGTTGGCATCCATTATACCGAGGCGCTTTACCGCTGCTCCCAAGAGCACCATGTTTTGTGCCCTGATATTGCCAAGACTGCTTGCGATTTTGGCCGCATCGATTACGAAATGATTTTCGATGCTTTCTTTGAGTTTATCGAGGACCTCCTCCGGGTACTTTTCCTGGCCCGTCAAAACCGTCGTTGAATATATTTCATAATCGTTTACGATGAGGATGCCGCCCGGCTTCAGGTAATGCAAATACCTCACAGCTTCTATCTTTTCAAAGGCTAACAGCAAGTCTGCTTCCCCGGAAGCTATCATGGGTGAATACACCTTTTCGCCAAACCTGATCTGGGTGTTGACGCTGCCCCCTCGCTGGGCCATGCCGTGGATCTCAGACATCTTCACATCGTAGCCGAGGCTAATCAGGCCTTCAGCCAGTATATTTGAAGCGAGGATGGTCCCCTGACCTCCTACGCCTGCCAGTATTAGGCTCCTTGTCATGTTACTTGCACTTCCTTTCAATTGCAGCAAATCTACATACCTGCATGCAGAGGGTGCAGCCGTTGCAGGCGGCCTCATCTATCGTCATCACACCGTCTTTAAAGGATATGGCGGGACAGCCAAGTCTCAGGCACAGCTTGCACTTGGTACATTTTTCCTGGTTTATGGTGCACTTTTGATTTGCCCTCTGCCTTTGAACTTCCTTTAACAATGCACAAGGCCTCTTGGCGATGATGACGAAGGGCTCCTCTGCCTCATAGGCGTCCTTTACCGCTTCCTGGGTTTGGACCAGGTCATAGGGGTCGATAACCCTGATATTATCAAGCTTTACCCCCACCGCCTTTACAATCTCCTTTATGTCTATCACCGGCGCCGCGTCGCAATCCAAGGTTTTGCCGGTACCGGGATTTTCCTGGTGACCCGTCATGGCCGTCGTCCTGTTGTCCAGGATGACAATGGCCAGCTTGCTCCTGTTGTAAACCGCGTCGATAAGGCTGGTTATCCCCGAGTGGAAAAAGGTGGAGTCGCCGATCACTCCGAAGACCTTGGTACCTTTTTCTCCCTGCATGAAGGCCTTTTCAAAACCGATACCTGCTGAAATGCCCGCCCCCATGCAGATCAAGGTGTCGGTGGCATTTAATGGGGGTAAAATCCCCAAGCTGTAGCAGCCGATATCACCCGTAATTGCGGCATCTTTGTATTTGCTCAGGGCGTAAAACACGCCCCTGTGGGGACAGCCGGCACACAGCACCGGGGGCCTTGCAGGCACCTCGACATCGACATTGTAGCTCTTTCGCGGCTTTTCGGGGGCCAGCACCTTCTGGACAATTTCGGGATTCAATTCCCCGCATATTGGAAAGGCGTCCTTGCCGATACAGCTGATTCCGAGGGATTTCACGAAGGTCTCTATATAGGGGTCGTTTTCTTCAATCACATAGAGGCTTTCCACACTTTGGGCAAATTCCCGGATTAATTTTTCCGGCAGCGGAAAGCTCATGCCAATCTTAAGATACGATGCATTGTCTCCCATCACTTCTCTTGCATGCTGATAGGATATGCCGGATGTTATGATTCCGACCCTTTTATCTCCCCAAATTATCTGATTTAAGGGGCTTTGATTGGAAAGCTCCTGAAGCTTTTTAAGCTTTTCTTCCAAAACAGGGTGCCTGAACTTGGCAAAGCCCGGAATCATGCAGTACTTTTTTACATCCTTTTTGTATTCCTTTATGCCCACATCCTGGGGCGGGCCCAAGCTTACCAAGGACTTGCTGTGGCAAACCCTGGTGGTCACCCTGAAGAGCACCGGGATATCGTACTCTTCGCTGAGCTGGAAGGCGTATTTTATATAATCCAGGCACTCCTGGCTGTCAGAGGGTTCCAGCATGGGCACTTTGGCGTGAAGGGCATAATAGCGGTTGTCCTGCTCGTTTTGCGAGCTGTGAAGGCCCGGGTCGTCTGCGGTGACCACTACCAAACCACCGTTTGTTCCCGTATATGCCAGGGTGAACAGCGGGTCCGCAGCTACATTTAATCCCACGTGCTTCATGGCGCAAAGGGCCCTGGCACCGGCAATGGCCGCTCCCCCTGCCACTTCCAGGGCCACCTTTTCATTTACCGACCACTGGGAATATATTTCTTTATAAGTTGCAATATTTTCTAATATTTCGGTGCTCGGCGTTCCCGGATAGGCAGCTGCCACCTTACAGCCGGCCTCATACGCACCTCTGGCAATGGCTTCATTGCCTGTCATTATCTTCTTCAATTGTTCTCCTCTCCTCGTGTTCCAGTCATATAAAATAATTATAACATTCTTTTAAAGCTTTTTTAACCTTAGGGCCAAAACATAATTGTATAAATGCTCCCTTGTCCGTCTGTGGATAACTTGTGTTTTTATCAACAAATTTCCCACAAGTTATCCACATATTCACAAGTTATCCCCACAAAAATGTGGATAAATGCAGGTCCTGTGCATAATTCAAAGGCGGAAGCCTGAAAATTTTCAGTTCCCGCCTTGTTAAAATAATTCATAAAAGATATTCAAAGCATTGATTTGCTTACTTTACCCTTGCTCCCGACTCAATATCCCTGTCAACGGTAATAAGGGACAGGCCTTCCTCGTTGGATGCGGCAAGGAGCATGCCCTGTGACAGTTCGCCCCTGAGTTTGGCAGGCTTTAAGTTGGCGACCACCACTATCTTTTTGCCTACAAGTTCCTCCGGGCTATAGTATTTGGCAATCCCCGCCACGATTTGGCGCCTTTCATCCCCGATTTTTACCTGGAGCTTTAAAAGCTTATCGGCACCCTTGACCTTTTCCGCTTCCAAGACCTCGGCTATGCGAAGCTCCACCTTGGCAAAGTCTTCAATGCTGATGATATTGGCCGCCTCTTCTTTGGCCTCTGCCTGCTTCTCCTCTTTTGCCTTTGCCTTTGTTTCCTGCTCGGCTTTTGCTTTCTCCTTGGCCTTCTCATCGATCCTGGGGAAGATAATTTCCTTCCTGGACACTTTCAGTCCTGCAGGGAGACCGCCCCATTTTTTCACGCTTTCCCAAGAAGAAAGGCTTGCATCGTCGATGCCCAGCTGCTCGAAAATTTTGGCCGGTGTGTTGGGCATAATTGGTGAAATGTGAACTGCCGCAACCCGCAGGGCTTCAGCCAGGTTGTACAGCACCGTATCCAGGCGCTCCTTTTGACTTGAATCTTTTGCCAGGCTCCAGGGCATGGTTTCATCGATGTACTTGTTGGCCCTGCCGATAAACCTCCATATCTCCCTAATCGCAGCATTTAGCTGCATGCGGTTTACCATGGTCTCCAGCTTGTCAGGCAGGCTTTCAGCCAGGGCTATCAGTTCATCATCGGGACTTCCCTTGGCTTTCGGTGCGGGAATTTCTCCGCCGCAAAACTTTTCGATCATGGTGATGGTCCTGGAAAGGAGGTTGCCCAGGTCGTTGGCCAAGTCTGCATTATACCTGGCCACAAGGTGCGTTTCGCCCACGGAAGCGTCCTGGCCGTAGGGCACGTCGCTTAAGAGGTAGTAGCGCACCACATCCGCACCGTATTTTTCAGATAGGTCAAAGGGGTCCACCACGTTCCCTAGGGTCTTTGACATCTTCCGGCCGTCCGGTCCCATGAGGAAGCCGCCAACGTTGAGGTGCTTGTAAATTGGCATGCCCGCAGCTTTCAGCATGGTCGGCCAGAATATGGCGTGGGGCTTTATGATGTCCTTGCCGATGAGGTGCCAGACGCTGTCCCAGTAGCGCTGATATTTTTCCCCATCGGGATAGCCTACGGCCGAAACGTAGTTTATAAGGGCGTCGAACCAGACATAGGTCACGTGCTTTTCGTCCCAGGGAATGGGGATTCCCCAAGGCACCCGTTCCCGAGGCCTCGATATGGAAAGGTCCCCTATCGGTTCAGACAGTATTGAAAGGACCTCGTTCCGGTAGCCTTCGGGCCGTATGAAATCGGGATGCGAATTGATGTAATCTATAAGCCACTCCCGGTACTTTTCCATGCGGAAAAAGTAATTGCCCTCTTTACGCTTCTCCGGCGGCGTCCCGTGGTCGGGGCAGCAGCCGTCTACCAGCTCCTTGTCGGTGAGGAAGCGCTCGCAGCCTACGCAGTAATAGCCCTCGTATTCGCCATAGTAGATATCCCCCGCATCGTATACCTTTTGCAGTATCTCCTGGACTATCTTCTTGTGCCTTGGTTCCGTGGTGCGGATAAAGTCGTCGTACTCGATGCAAAGCCTCTTCCAGGCTTCCTTAAAGCGGGTGCTGACCCTGTCTACAAAGGCCTGGGGCTCTTCCCCTGCTGCTTTGGCAGCCTGTGCAATTTTCTCCCCGTGCTCATCGGTGCCCGTTAAAAAGTAGGAATCGTACCCGGCAAGACGGTGCCAGCGGGCCAGAAAATCCGCAATGACGGTGGTATAGGCATGGCCGATGTGGGGCTCGGCATTTACGTAATAAATAGGTGTTGTAACGTAAAAAGCTTTCTTGCTCAATTTTTATCCTCCTTTAAAGTTTATCGAATTAAAAAACCCCGCCCCAAAGCAAGGGGCGAGGGTCTCTCGCGGTACCACCCAAATTCGCCTAAAAAGGCCTCAGCCAGGTGCGGGAAATCTTCATTGAAAATTTCCGATACCTGAAGAATTTTAACGGTCCTTAGCCGTAACTGCCTACATATCGACAGCTAGACTCCGAGGCCATCTTCAGCAAAGTATTCGGCACCGGCTTTCACCTGACCCGGCTCTCTTTTAGCCTAGCCCTTTTGCCTACTCTCCCCTTCATAGTCTTTGCCTAGTGATTTTTTGAATTTATAAAATATATACCATATTTACCGTGGGAAGTCAAGCTGCAGGGCTAAGGCACTCTTTCTAACCTTGCTATCATCTCATACTGCTGATGTTTAGAAGATTTTTACTGATTGCGCCTTGTGTTATAATTAAGACAAAAGTCCGGAGGTGGCCATTGTGAAAAGCTATCGGAAGGAACTTTGGTTTGAAACCAAGAATCGAAGGGAATTTATAAATATCACCCCTCAAGTGGAAGAGTGCCTACGGGAAAGCCAAATAAAAGAGGGCCTGCTCTTGTGCAATGCCATGCACATAACCGCTAGTGTATTCATAAATGACGATGAGAGCGGCCTTCATCACGACTTTGAAGTTTTCCTGGATAAACTGGCCCCCGAAAAGCCCTACAGCCAATATCGGCACAACACCTACGAGGACAATGCCGATGCCCATCTTAAGCGTACTATAATGGGCAGGGAGGTAGTCGTTGCGGTAACCGAGGGCAAGCTGGACCTGGGGCCATGGGAGCAGATATTTTACGGCGAGTTTGACGGCAAAAGGCCAAAACGGGTCCTGGTAAAAATTATAGGGGAATAGAAAACTTAGCTAACGGCTCAATAGTATTAGTTTTATATCAAACCCATTCTTCTAGCAGAATTGCCACTCTTTTTAATACCATTATCCTTCATTAGAATACAGAATAATGCAGGAAATACTGATAAGTCGTAGAATAACTAAAAAAGATATGTTTCTTGTAACTATGAATCTTGGAGGAAATAATATGAAAAAAAGAATTTTACTATTTATCCTCATTCTAGCATTGATGTCAACACACGTTATTTCGTTCGCTTCTGATTCTGTGTTTACAGACATCAAGCCGACGGATTGGTTTTATAACGATGTTGTACAAGCACAAAAAGAAGGTTTAGTCCAGGGAATAGGCGCTGGCAAATACGCGCCAAACAAAACAATAAGCTATGCAGAATACATTACAGTTTTAGTAAGAGTATTGGGATTGGATGTAACAGACGAACTCAAAGGGAATCACTGGGCCAGCCAGTATATGCACGCAGCCGTTAAAGCGGGAATCTTAACGCAAGAAGAGCTGATAGATTTAAACTACGACAAGGGAATAACAAGGCAGGACATGATTAAATACACCTGCAAAGCGCTAGGTGTAAAGCCCATAACAACCACAGAAACTATTTTTAATGATCTAAAAGACAAAAATGATGAAGAGGTAGGCCTCATCAATACTGCGTTTGAAGAATACTTAACCGAAGGGGTAGGCAGAACACCTGAAGGATTAAGAATCTTTGGATATGATAGGCAATCAAATAGAGCGGAACTTGCAACAATGGCATTGAGGATAAAAGCGTATAAAGAGGACCCTGTAGAATATAAAAAGGAAAGAGCGGCAGCTAGAGAGGCGGCGGATAGGGAATGGGAACAAAAGTATGGAGCGCAAATTAAATGGGAGCAATTGAAGAAAACTGGAATAACGTCAGAAGACCAAATAACACCTGAAATTGTAGATATTTTGAGAGAAAAGGCGGTTGGGGGTTATAAAAGGGATGATTGGAAAATATTGGATGATAAAGACTTTGAGGGATATAAGAAAGCTATTATAGATGATTTGAAAAATGTAGAAAAATTGGGAAGCGTACCAGTAGTAATTAGTAAATACTTATTTTATGAAACAAAAGACGAATTTAAGATAAAGACTTTTTTTGTTATCGTTAACGGAAGGGAATCTTGGATAGTTAGTGTTGGAAAATCTGGTAACAAATATAAAGTGCGTGATGCGGGAGTATTAATAAAGGATATATTTTCGTAGGGGTGGGAAATTTAATGGCTAAAAAGAGGATAGTAGCTATAATCTTAGTTTGTATGATGTGTTTTATTAATTGTTATACGCATGCATATAATGACCCTAATATATTATATATGAATGACGGCATACGAATAGATTATAGACGGCCTGGAGAATTGGAGGATGGAAGATATAGAGCAGACATAGAACGCAGCGGAGGAGAAGACGACAAAGAACATCTAGATAGCGTTACAGTATTCGACCAATCCAAATACGCTCCAAAAATAGAAGGCGGTTTATACTATAGAACAGTCGGATACCACTTTGCACTATTAGACGGTGACCTCATACCAGTTCAAGAGGATGGTATAATCCTAGAGAGTGAGACTGGGAAGACTGTTAGTGAACTTTGAAGATAACCAAGTAAACATAGGACTAGGATGTAATTAATATTTTTAGATACTTAATTGACCCTTTGCCAGATTTGCTAGTGAGAAAGATTCTTCACAATGTTTAGAGATAAAGACTTGCCGACATTAGCGTCATATAAAGAACCATCAAATCATCCATATTACATCTTAGACTAAAATATAAAAAAACGCCCCAAGATGTGAGACATACAACTGGGGCTTAAGTTATGGTATTTCAAGGTATAGCAGAACACTTGAAGTTATGCATGGAATATACTAAAAAATATAATTCCATATAAAACTAAAATAGCTTTTAATGGCTCACAAGAAAACCCTAACAATGAAAGATAATATCATTCTCTTCCTTCTGCAGTGCTGAGAGCTTTTAGGGCTTCCAGGGCCAGTAAGATTTCCCGCCTTTCACCTTCCTTGGCAGGCCCTTCAATGGTTTGATACTGGGTTATTCCTGCTTTTATGCTGTCACCTTTAGGGACGACCACGTTTAGAATACACGAGGCCCTTGCTCCCCGCAGGCGGGCCACGGTATATAGGGTGGCCGTTTCCATGTCCGAGGCCAAGATGCCTTTATTGCTCCAGTAACCTACTATCTCCTCCTGCCGGTCGCAGTAGAAACTGTCGTGACTCCTTATAATGCCCGACACATATGTATATTGTAATTTCTCGGCAGTGTCAATTATACAGGAGGTCAGTTTAAAATCCGATACTGCCGGATAGTTTTCAGATACGTACATTTTAGAGGTGCCATCCTCCCTCACGGCAGCTATCGGGATTACAAGGTCACCGATATTTATTCCGGGCTGTAAGGCGCCGGCGCTGCCTATCCTGAGAAAATTCCTGCCGCCGCAGGCTATCAGCTCTTCCACCGCTATGGCACATGATGCGCCGCCTATACCTGTGGAAGTGATGGTTACGGGCACACCTTTGTACTTCCCAGTGACCGTCCTAAACTCCCTGTTAAAGGCCAGTTCCCTGGCCCCATCCAAGAATTCGGCGGCTCTCAGGACGCGCTGGGGATCTCCCGGTAAAATCACGTTTTCTGCTATATCGCCTTTTTTGCAGAGTATGTGTGGTTGAAGCATAATTATACCCCTTTCAATATTCAGGTGTTCTGATTTCTTAATAGCTTGCTGTAGAACAACAATGTCAAAAATATTTCTTTAAGAAATATAGGAGTTTCGGTTTTTTGTAAGGGTTGCATGTTGTAATCATTAAGCAAAACTCGCAAAGAAACATATTTTGAAAACTTATCAATTTAATTCCTTTAATGAGCAGTTATATTAGCCTTAATGAGGCGTCAAGTAAAGCCTCCGACAAGCTGGGATGAACAAAAAGGCTGCTTAAAATCTTATGGGCACAAAGTTCTTCTTTTAGTAAAATGCCATGCATGCCCACTAGTTCCGAAACATCCCTTCCCACCATCCATATGCCTTGCAGCTTGTTTTCTTTATCCGTCAGCACTTTTACAAAGCCATCCTTGTATCTCCTTGATATGCCCCGCCAGGTCTTGGCAAGGTCGATTCTTGTGGCTTTATACTTTATGCCCTTTTCCTTGAGTTCCCATTCCTGCAGGCCCGCCCCGGCTATTTCCGGGATTGTAAATATGGCCCTGGGAATGCCTTCGTAGCTTATGTCTTCAAGGGAATCCTTCCTGCCCAGGATGTGCAGGGCAGCCGCTATGCCCTGATTTATGGCTGCGCTTCCCATAAGGCACATGCCGTTTACATCGCCAACGGCGTATATATTTTTCACCCCGGTTTGGAAGTTATGGTCAACTTTAATCCCCACTTCGTCATATTCTATTCCTACATCGGCTGCACCCTTTGGGATATTCGGCAGCCTTGACAGGCAGACGAGGCATTTTTCTGCCTTTAGTTTTTCACCCGTCTCCAGCATGACCACAGCCCCGTCTTGGGATTCATCAACTTCTGATACCTTTATTCCCGTTACAAAATCCACATTGAGGGATTTTAACCCATCTATTACAGGCTGTCTTAAATCCTCATCGTTGCCCTGCAGGATTTCATCCACCATATCCACTAGGGTGACTTTTACGCCGAAGTGGGCAAATATCGTGGCAAACTCGATACCTTCCACATTCGCCCCTAAAATGAGCATGTCTTTTGGAAGCCGCTCCATGGCAAGGGCTTCCTTATGGGTCAGGATACGGTTGCCGTAGGGCACTTTAGAGATGTTGACCGGCCTGCTGCCGGTGGCAATTACGATGTTTTTAGCTTTGATGACTTTATCCTGTACTTGAAAGGCGTCCTTCCCCACAAAATGGCCCTCACCGAAGACTATGCTGACACCGGATTCCTTAAGGTCTGATTCTAGCTTCTTTTGAAGCTCTGCCATCTTTCCGCGATAATCTTCTAGGAGCTCATCGAAAGACATGTGAGGATCGTCCTTTATGCCGTCAAGGAGCATTTTCACCGGCAGGGCACCAAAGCGAAATCCGGTCCCTCCAAGGGCCTCCTTTTCCACCAGGGCCACGTCAAGGCCCTTTGACGCACACAAGAGAGCTGTATAGTAACCTGCACAGCCGCAGCCTAAAACCAGCACATCTTTCATAGCCAAGCCTCCTTATTTGGCCAAGTTATCGGCAGCCTTTATCTGGCTTTTATCTAGGCCTTTTTGCCTTGCCTGGTGAGCTCTCTTCTTGTCCCTTTCCCTCTTTACAACAAGGATTAGCACCAGCACCGTAACAATGTAGGGAAACATCTGGGTAAACTGGGAGGGAATGCCTACCCCCTGCAGCCTTATGCCCAGGGCATCGAAAAAGCCGAATATGAGTGCTGCCACGTACGTCATCAGGGGATTGGCAGCTCCGAATATGATGGCGGCCAAGGCTATGAAGCCCCGATTGGCGCTCATGTTTTCCGTAAAGAGGGTGAGATAGCCCAGGGACAGGTGCACTCCTGCGAAGCCGCAGAAGATACCGCACAAAATGCTGCTGATAAACTTTATCCTGTTTGAGCTAATTCCCACAGTGTCCAGGGCTTCCGGAAACTCCCCTGCCGCCCTGAACCACAGGCCGTATGGAGTCTTGTAGAGAAATATGTATATGGCAATGACCAGTATCCAGCTCACGTACACGAAGAGGGAGTGGTCGTTCAGGAGCACATTGAGTACCGGGATATTTTCAAGAAAGGATATGGATATATCCGGAAGGGGTTGAATCCTAGGAGATGAAAAGGCTCCCTTTACCCCAAATATGCTCCTCAAGAGGAACATGGTAAGGCCACCGGCAAACATGTTTATGGCAATGCCCACGATAAACTCGTCGGATTTTAATCTGATGACGAAGAGGGCAAAAATTAATCCGATAATGATTCCGGATGCCACGGCAAACAGGATGCCCATGAGGTAGCTTTCAAAAAAGTAACTGCCTGCTACGCCAAAAAAGGCTCCCAGCAGAATCATGCCTTCCATGCCGATGTTTAATATGCCCGTATGGGATGTGAGCAGACCCCCAAGCGCCGCTAAAATAAGGGGTGTGGCGGTCCTTATGGTGTTCTGAAGTAGAGTTATATTGAAGATTTCCCTATACATCCTGTCCTGCCCCCTCTTTTGCGTATATCCGCCGAAGGATATTTGCAAAGCCCTTTTCACCGGCGATAAATAGGATTATAATCGACTGTATCACAAGCACCAGTTCCGATGGAATGGCCGTTTCGTACTCCATGGCGATGGAGCCGGTCTTTAACATGCCAAAGAAAATTGACATGAGTATGACCCCTAGCACATTGTTTTTTACTATAAGGGAGACCAGCATGCCGTCAAAGGCATAACCGGGAGAAATTGCCTGCAAAAATCGGTAGTGGTTGCCCAACACTTCGAAGGCCCCGGCTATGCCGCACAGGGCTCCGGATATAATCATAGCAATTACCATGTTTCTTTCGGCATTGATTCCCCCGTACCTGGCAAAGATGGGATTTGAGCCTATCATTTTAAAGTCATAGCCCGCCGAAGTCTTTTCCATGAGGTAATATATGAACAGGGCTATAAGTGCCGTATAAAATATGCCGGTATGCAGCTTGGAGCGGGCTACCAGCCTCAGGAGCTTATAAGCAGGGGCTATCATCTCGGTAGCGCCCATCTTGCCTACAGAAGATGCAAAGGGGTAATTGGCAAGGTAGCTGGTAAACAGTGTGGCGATACTGTTAAACATGATAGTCGTGATGACTTCGTCAATTCCATATTTCACTTTTAGCAGTGCCGGTACCAGGGCATAAAAACCGCCGGCCAGGGCTGCAAAGATAAGGGCCAGTGGTATGCCTGCTATGCCGGGCAGATTTGTAAAGGTAAATCCCACGTACGCTGCGGCAAAGGCCCCGAGGTACAGCTGCCCTTCGCCGCCGATGTTGAAAATCCCGCTGCTAAAGGCCACAGCCGTGGCCAGGCCCGTCAAGATCAGGGGCACGGTTTTGGCAAAGGTAGTGGCGATTTTATAGGGACTGCCTAAGGCGCCGTTTATAAGGGCGGCGTACGCGGTAAAGGGACTTTTGCCGTTGGCAAGGATTATAATCGCACCGATTATTAGTGCGAGGATAACGGATAAGGCCAGCGAAAAGATGTATTCCAGGTCCTGGGATAGCTTTAATTTCTTCATACCATCACCCCGCCGTGGATAAATTTTTGCCGGTCATGTAAAGGCCTATTTCTTGCTTCGTCACATCAGCAGTTCTAAACTCTCCCGTCAGTTTCCCTTCGTATATGGTCACGATCCTGTCGGATAATCTAAAAATCTCATCCAGGTCCGCCGATACCAGTAGTATGGCCCTGCCCGCATCCCTCATGTCGATTATCAGGCGGTGGATAAACTCAATGGCTCCCACATCCAGGCCGCGGGTGGGCTGTGCAATTATGAGGATCGGGGAATCAAAGGAAAACTCCCTAGCAACGACAAGCTTTTGCATGTTGCCCCCGGAAAGGCTCTTCACCCTGGTCTGGCCGGAAGGTGTTCGGATGTCAAACTGCCGGATGAGCTGAGCGGTCTTTTGGGATATGGCCTTTTTGTTTAATTTCATCCCAAGGCCCTCATAGGGCTTTTTGTGCTGATATCCCATCATCAAATTCTCGTTTACCGAAGCTTCCGGTGCGAGACCGGTTTTAAGCCTATCTTCGGGAATGTGAGCGATGCCCATCCTGCGGAAGTCTGAAGGAGAGCCCTTTGCCATGTCCCTTCCCTTAACGAATATGCTCCCTTCCTCAAGCTTCCTGAGGCCCGTCAGGGCTTCCACCAGTTCCGTCTGACCATTCCCCTCCACTCCTGCAACGCCTAGGATTTCGCCGGCGGCAATGGAAAAGCTAACTCCGTCTACGGCAATAAAGCCCCGGTTGTCCCTTACCACCAAATCCCTTACTTCCAACAGCTTTTCGCCGATATTTTGGTTGGCATGAAATTTTTCAAAGACCACTTCCTTGCCCACCATCATTTCCGCTAGTATCTGTTCGGTGGCATCCCTGGTGTCCATGGTGCCCACAAGTTTTCCCCTGCGCATGACGCTGACCCTGTGGGAAACCTCCAGCACCTCCTGGAGCTTGTGGGTGATTATGATGATGGTCTTGCCCATGTCTTCTACCAGCCGCCGCATGATGGCAAAGAGTTCCTGGCTTTCCTGGGGGGTCAAGACCGCAGTAGGCTCATCCAAAATCAAAATATCGGCTCCCCTGTAAAGGACCTTCAATATTTCGATGCGCTGCTGTATGCCCACCGACAGGTCTTCCACCTTCTGGTAGGGGTCCACATAAAGGCCGTACTTTTCGGAGAGTTCCTTGGTTATTTTCACCGCTTTATCAAAGTCCATGAAAAGGCCATTTTTTTGAGGCTCGCTTCCCAGGACCAGGTTTTCCGCCGCAGTAAAAGAGGGGACCAGCATAAAGTGTTGGTGGACCATGCCTATGCCGTTTTTTATGGCGACTTGGGGATTTGTGACATTCGTAAGTCGGCCTCTTATGTAAATTTGGCCATCAGTCGGCTGGTACAGGCCGTAAATAATTTTCATGAGGGTGGATTTGCCGGCGCCGTTTTCCCCGACTATGGCGTGTATTTCCCCTTCCCTTATTTCCAGGTTAACATTGTCATTTGCCACAACTCCCGGAAAGACCTTGGTGATTCCCACCAGCTTAATTATACTTTCTCCCATACTAGCACCTGCCTCAAAGCTTTTCTTTAAAAAAGGAGAAGTAAGGTTACTTCTCCTTTATATGCGGGTTTTAGCTTATTTTGCTGTAGGCACTTCAATTTCGCCGCTCTTGACTTTTGCTTTTATTTCCTCAACTTTCGCCTTGATTTCATCGGGGACAATCTGCTTCATGTCGGGAGTGCCGTAGCCGACATCCACGCCGCCCTCATTGATGCCGTAGTAGATGACCTTGCCCGGCTCGAAGCTGCCTTCCTGGATTTTCTTTATGGTTTCGAAGACCGAGAGTCCTACGCCTTTAATCATGCTGGCCACTATGACATCGGGATTTATATACCTCTGGTCCGAATCTACGCCTATGGCATAGGCCTTGACCTCTTTTGCGGCTTCAAAAACACCCTCCCCGGTCTTGCCGGCAGCATGGAAGACTATGTCAGCGCCCTTGGAATAAAGGGCCAGTGCGCATTCCTTGCCCTTTGCCGGGTCTTCAAAGTCGCCTGCATAAATCGTCTCGACTCT
>LFSJ01000111.1 GCA_001512695.1 Tepidanaerobacter sp. DTU063
AATCATTTCACCTACCCCCTTATTAGCTATTTGAGAAAACTAAGGTCTTGATAACTACAGGTACCACACCGCCATCGTAAAGTGGCCTTCCTATGTCAATATAATCTCCCTCCTTCATGGAAAGCTGATCTATGGCAATAATGGGCCTGGGCTGGGTCAAGGCGTTTTTTAGGAGATTGCCAATGGCCTTGCCGATGTCATCTTCGCAGATGACCACCAGGGGGCCCTTTTGAAGCACTTGTCTTGCGGCCTTTGCTATGGCAAAAGCCAAGGCCTGCAGCTCCTTAAAGCTGTTGCCGAAAGTTTTGGGTACCACAATCGCCGGCAACGGGGAGTCGTTTTCGTGGGAAAACTTTTCAGCCTTTGTTACGATTTCATCGGTAACCTCCGCCAGGTCTTCCGTTGCCGTTAAATTTATTGCAGGCAGGTCCCTAAAGGGAAGCACGCTGGAGTCGGAGATGTATATGGTGGAGCCGCTGAGCTCGGTGGTGTGGACTCCCGCGCCGATGACGGTGGCATATATGGTCTCGTCGGGCTTAAACAGCTTAAAGGCTTCCTTTGCCATGGCCCGTCGCACGGACTGTGCCAGGGCAGGTCCCAAATCACCGAAGCGGGTGAGGTTTTTAATGTCGTCACAATCCTCATCATCGTAAATGAGCCTCCCTACGCCGCCAGAAAAGAGCAGGTACTCGGGCTGGATGTTTTCCGGCAGGGGGCCAATGGCCAGCTTTCTTGCCAGGGCATCCGGTCTGCCCTTGAGAATCGAGACCAGGCTGCCTGCCAGCGCATCGCTGATTTGCCGTATCTCGGGGAGGGACAGGCTTTGGCCTCTCGCAAGATTAATGTTGCAGTGCCCTGCTGTAACTTCGCCGCCCGAAATGTAGCCGGTCACCCTGCCAGTCCGGCTTTCAAAGCGGATGAGCCTGCCGCCGATATCAGCACACATGGTTGCAACAAGCTTCCCGTCATCAAAGACCGAGATATTTGTGGTGCCGCCGCCGATATCAGCATTTGCAACTAGGGCGTGGTTTTTGGCCGAAAAGGCCGCGGCCCCCGAGCCAAGGCCTGCGATATATGCTTCAAGGTGGGGTCCTGCCGTTGCAACTACAAAGGATCCAGCCATGCGGGAAATGGCGCTCAAGACGCTCTCGGCATTTTCCTTCCTGGCCGTGTCGCCTGTGATTATGACGGCACCGGTTTTAATCTCTTCCGGGTTTACCCTTGCCCTTTCATACTCGCCGCGCACTATCTGCTCTATGCCGCCAAAGTCGATAGTGGTATCGTCTACAAGGGGTGTAAAATGCACATCGCTTCGGTAGATGACGGTTTTGTCCACTATCTCGATCTTGGGCACGACAAAGCCGGAAGCAACATTTTTTATGGTAAGCTTGCTCAGCACCAGGGATGTGGTGGTAGTGCCTATATCAATGCCTACGCTGAAAATTTCTTCAGTCTTGCTCAAATGCTTCACCTTCTTTATTTGCAGTTATATACACAAAAAGCCTTGCTCGCGTGCAGCAAGACTGCACACGGCAAGGCTTCGTTGCCCGAAGAAAGACTCCCTTGTCTTTCCAAAGTTATAAGCTTGCAAATTCATGGCTTAATATGATGCTCTTGGCAATTTCACTCATGTCAAGGCGCTTTTCCATGCTGAGCCTCTGGATTTTTCGGTATGCATCCCTTTCCTTCATATTGTACTTGTCCATGAGTATTCCTTTAGCTATATCGATGACCTTTCGCTTTTCCAGCTTATCTTTAAGTTCCGCATTCTCTACCTTCAGCTGCTTTAAGCCCATCCACTTGGCCACGGCTACTTTTAGTGCCGGATAGACCTCGGATTCCTTTATGGGTTTGACGAGATAGCCGTATACACCTACGGCGGTGGATTGCTCTATCAGCTCCTTTTGATTGTAAGCCGTCAGCATGACTACCGGGCAAATCTCCTCTTCAATGATGATTCTTGCAGCTTCCAGGCCGTCCATGTGGCCGGGCATCTTAATATCCATCAAGATGGCATCAGGCATGGTGGAGCGCGCTAGGTTGATTGCAGTTTCGCCATCGGATGCTTCCGCAACTACGATACAGTTGTTTTCCTGCAGGATTTCCTTCAAGTCCATTCTGATTATAGGCTCATCATCCACCACTAAAATCCGCATGGCATACCTCCTCTACTATGAAATGGGGAAAGCGAATCTGTACCGTGGTGCCGTTCTGCCTGATAATATCAATGCTTCCTTTCAGATCTTCTTCCACCAATGTTCTGATGATATTAAGACCCAGGCTTTTTGATTGGTTTACATCTTTCTTGCTAAAACCTACGCCGTTGTCGGCAACAATGAGATGTACCTGGTTGTCCTTTTGTTTGATTTCTATATTTATGATTCCGGTGCTTTTGTTGACAAAAGCGTGCTCTAAGGCATTATGTATGAGTTCATTCACTATCATGATAAGTGAAGTGGCCTGCCGGGAAAAAAGTGTAAAAGAATCACAACTCAAGTTTATGGTGATGTGCCTGTCGTGGTCCACCATGTTGTGGATAATCATGTCAATCAGGTGGGTCAGGACGCTTCTGACATCCACCAGGTCCATGCCCTCCTTCGACAGCACTTCGTGGACAACGGCAATGCTCAAAATCCGGCTTATGCTGTCGTGAAGGGCTTTTTTGGTTTGTTCGGAGTCTACTCTTCGAGCCTGCATGCGGAGGAGACTAGCGACGGTCTGCAAATTGTTTTTTATCCTGTGGTGAATCTCCTTAATGACAACCGACTGCAGCATCAGTTCCTTTTCTTTCACGCGTATTTCCGTAATATCCCGAATCAGCATCAATGCTCCGGCGGCTGTTTCGTCAAAGCTCTTGAGGGGAACGGAGGTAAAGGCCAAGTTAAGGCCCCTGATCTGGGCTTCTATGTACATCTGCTCGGCTAAAACATCGTACCTGAAGTCCATTTCCGGAAGTACATCCACTATCTTTTTCCCCTTGATTTCCTTCCCCCGAAAGCCAATCCTGTCGAAGACATCTCTGGCAGCTATGTTGTAGTAGGTTATTTCCCCGTTCTTGTCCAGGATGAGCAAGCCGTCGGGAAGAATGTTGGAGATCTTGCCTTCCGAAAATGCTACTTTAAAAAGAGTCTCCGAAAGATGTTCGGCGGTTTCCATCAAATCCTTCACTTTCTGTTCCTGGGAAACCTGTTCTGTTATGTCCTGCTCCATGATGAGGACACCTATGGTCCTGCCGCTTTTGTTGGTGATGGGAACAACGTTTTGCTTGATGGGAACCCCTTCCTGGCTGATACCCCTCATGCCTATAGTGGGAAAGCCCGTCTGCATGGTCCGTATAACTGCCGGCTCATTCTTTCTAAGGGCTAGCTGGCCTGCAACGGAAAACCGGTAGAGGGACCTGGCGGTCCGGGGTTTGGCTTCCGCTGCTACGATGGCAGCATCGGGGTCTTTTGTCACGCAGTCGATAAAGATGTCGGCCTGGGTGAGATCGGCCACTATCTGGAGCATTTCCGCCATTTTTTCTATTATCTTGATATCTTCATTTCTAAGGTCTGCATACTGCCGGCAGATTTCGGCCACACTTTTTGACACGATAGTCATACAACCTCCACCTCATGACCTTGTTATGGGAGCGGGGGTGAACTGCAGGACCTCCTCGAGGACGCTTATGACCTGCTTTAATGAAGCTTCTACAGATGCCACATCTCCCGTTATCACCAGGGAACCGCTGAACCTGTCCAGGAAGCCTATCTCGACTCCAGCTGCCTTGGTCGCAATATCTGCTGCGATGATGGCCCCTTCGCTGGGGGTAATGGTCATGATGCCTATTGCCCCTGCAGGTTCAAGGCCCAACTTCTGGTACAAGGAGGCATCCGGGCTTGCAATGAGATGGGCCAGGGTGATTTGTTTTCCCGGAACGTATTCCTGTATGATCCTCTGTTTTGCTTCTGGACTAGTCACATCACCAACCACCTTCTGCAAAGAAGCTGTTGTTTAATTATATGTTGGCCATGCTATATTATTACTTGAATTGCTATTTTGTTTTATTTCCTAAAATAGTCATTATTGTTAACTTCTATACCTTTTTTGACTTTTCCTGCTTTGTGCCAAAATTCTTTATATAAAAAGGCCACACCGGCATAGCTTGACCCATGCCAAGATGTGGCCTCATCGCCCTTTAGAAGACGCC
>LFSJ01000026.1 GCA_001512695.1 Tepidanaerobacter sp. DTU063
TGATTATTCGCGGTGTCAACGTATTCCCATCACAAATCGAAAGTGCTTTAATGGCTGTTGGCGAGGCAGAGCCCCACTATTTAATCATAGTAGACCGGGTTAACAATCTTGACACAATGGAAGTGTGGATAGAAGTATCCGAAAAACTGTTCGCCGACGAGATTAGAAAACTTGAACAGATCAGGAAACAAATCGAATCGGAAATCTACACGACACTTGGAATTAATGTCAAGGTAAAACTGGTAGAACCCCATACCATTGAGCGAAGTGAAGGTAAGGCAAAACGGGTTATTGACAAGCGGAAAATATAAACGGGAGGGATAATATGTTTGTAAAACAGATATCGGTGTTCTTGGAAAACAAGCCCGGCAAGCTGTACCAGGTTACGGAAGTGCTCAAAAAACACAACATTGATATTAGTGCCATATCAGTGGCAGATACTACGGAATTTGGCATTGTTCGCATGATAGTTGATAAACCGGATCTGGCGGTAGCTGCTATCAAAGAAGCGAAATTTCCCGTTAGCACCACCGACGTTTTAGCTGTGGAGGTGTCCGATAAGCCTGGAGGCTTAAACTATGCCCTTAAAGTGCTAAATGATGCTAACATAAGTGTTGAATACCTGTACTCCTTTATAAAGCGAAACGGCGATAAAGCTCTCATACTGTTTAGGGTAGAAAATCCCAGCGAAGCCACTGAGGTTTTACAAGCCGCCGGTGTTAAGCTTTATACCAATGAAGAGATAAATTCACTATAAATATCCAAATTGCCAGCTGGCCTTGCAAGTGCTATAATTAATACGGTTTGGATTAAGTTTGTTGTGAAGTGAAACCGACGGGAGAGGAAACGCGTGAGGAGAATCCTAGCTATAATTATCGCTAAAATCACCATCGCTCTTGCAAAGCTCTTGGGGCACGGAGGATCCAATTTCGGAGGGGAGCTGGCCCTCAGAATATGTCCCGATATCCTTGCCTGGTTTGGCTCGCAAATTAAGGATAAAATAATCTTTGTTACCGGCACTAACGGCAAGACCTCTACCAATAACATGATATATTCCATCATTAGGGAATCGGGCCATTCATGTGTTTGCAACAGGCTGGGCGCTAATCTGGATTCGGGGTTAATCTCCGCTTTCATTGGCCACTGCGACTTAATCGGCCGTGTTGATGCGGATTATGCTGCCCTGGAAGTTGATGAAGCTTCTCTTTTCAAAGTGATGAAACACATCAAGCCGCATATGATCGTGTTTACAAACATATTCAGAGACCAACTGGACCGCTACAGTGAGATTGATGCCCTCTTAAATAAAATAAATGCTGCTATAAGGACATCTCAAAGGACTGTACTTTTAATAAACTCAGATGACCCAGCCCTTGTGGCACTTGCTGAAGAACTGCCCAATGAAAAATACTATTACGGAATCGAAAACCCTGTGGATATGGGAAGCCAGGACCTGGCCCGGGACAGTGTTTTTTGNNAGAGGTTGCACTACAAGCACTATTATTACGGTCAACTAGGGCATTTTGCCTGCGATAATTGCGGTTTTAAACGGCCCGCACCCCATTATAAGGCCCATGTAAAGGACGACGGAACAAAAAGGTTGCTTACCGTGGCAGATGGGGATGACAGCTTTAGCGTCCAAATAGATTTTCATATTACTGACACGTACAGCCTATACAACACGCTGGCAGCCGTATCCTGTGCGGCTTTATTGGGAAACAGTTCTGAAACGGTGTTAAATGGCCTTGAAAAATACAAACCCCAAATTGGAAGAATGGAAAGGTTC
>LFSJ01000075.1:0-551 GCA_001512695.1 Tepidanaerobacter sp. DTU063
GAGGTCATCTGCCGCCTTTCGTCAAGCTGGCTCACCATAAAAGCTTGGCTATCGGCTGCTCGAGTGGCCTCCTGGGAGTCCACGCCTAATTTGGATATTAGGGAACCGTAGTATTCGTCAATGGTGCTCTTTCTGCCACCTATATCAATAATCTTGTTTCTCAAATCCGCCAGTTCCAATGCTTTTCTATTATCACCGGGAACGCCGTTTTCATCTTCTGCAGCAGCTATTTTAGATGGATTTTTCACTATTTCAGGATTTACCGACCATCTTTCCTGGATCTCATCGTAAATAAAGAAATCTTCGCCCGGATTGCCTTCTAAGTCGAACGCAGTTTTATGGATATTGTTAAATTCTGTTGCAAAGGTTTGAATGAAGGTGCTCAATTGCTCTATGTAACTTTTAATCTTATCATCTCTTAAATCCAGCAGGCCTTTCAGTTCGCCTTTTAATATTCGTACTTCTGAATTGTATTCCTTCCATGTGATTTTACCATCTGCAACTGATGTGTCGAATTCAATAGTGGCAGTGTCGGTCCCTTTGACTAAAAG
>LFSJ01000075.1:640-855 GCA_001512695.1 Tepidanaerobacter sp. DTU063
TCAAGCAGAAGGTCTCTTTTGTCCATAAGGTCTGCCGCAGAAGCTCCGCCAATTTGGGTCTGCTGTATCTGCAGGTTCAGCTGTGCTATCTGATTTGCTATGCTGTTTATTTCGTTAACCTTGACTGATATCCTGTAATTGATGTCATTTATTATGTCATTTAGCTGGATAAAGGCGTGATTTATAGTGTTGGTTAAGGTGATACCCCTCTCTTT
>LFSJ01000075.1:960-11100 GCA_001512695.1 Tepidanaerobacter sp. DTU063
ATATCAGAAGGCTCATTGAAGACAGCTTCCACCTGTTTTAAGATATCGCTCTGAATGTCCCACTGGCCTAGGGAAGAATTTTCATTCCGGTATTGCCTATCGGTGAAATCATCCCGAATTCGACTTATATCAGATAATTTTACGCCCGTGCCCAATTGGTAGGCGGCACCAAAACCATAGGAAGTATAGGTGGACTCGAGCATCACCCTCTGCCGCGAGTAGCCCGGCGTATTGGCATTGGATATGTTATGTGACACTGTCTGTTGGGCACGCTGGTTGGCAAAAAGTGCCTTTTTTGCAATCTCTATTCCAAAAAAACTGGACAATATACTTCACCGCCTCAAGCTTGTTTGTCAATAAAATGAACCGATTTCTGAGAACTGGCGCCATCGGCACCGTAGTTTGCTTTACTCGTTCCGGCATCGGTTATGAGCTTAATTGAAAAATTTATATAATCCAAGGCATTTTTAATCAGTCTTTCATTTCTGTCATTCTGTTCTTGAATATCATGTAAAAGTATTTTTAATTCGTCATAAATAGCAGTAAAAGTTTTGGCCTCTTTCTCATCTAATATGGATATAATAAAATCTCCTTTTAACTCGGAGGCATCTTTGTTGCACAGCTTGGCAATCTCTTTTACTAATTCAAATCTTTCGTCTTCAAACTTACCCAATTTAATAATGAGCTTTTGTTCTTGTTCGGTTATTTCGCTAAGGGTCTTGATATCACCGTTGACCAGCACATCAGTTTTTTTGTTGCCCATATCATATAATTCTTTATATGCATCAAGCTGTTCTTGCATGACCTCTATTAAAACTGATGCAATTTCCCTATACCCCACTTTTATAGCCCCCTAATTGCTTAAATAAGCTTATCGGTAAAAATCTCTTCGATAATTTTGTCTGCAACCAATTTGCCGTCAACATTATAGGTTCCGGCTTTTATCTTTGCTTTCAATTCTTCTACTTTTTCAGTCCTGACATCTTCGACTTTGGAAACCAACTTGATGGCATTGGCAAATTCGCGCACGTCATCAGAAATACTAACTTCATCAGCCTGTGCTTTCGGTGTTTTTTTGCCCAGTTTATCCTTAGACTCCATGTTTTTCTGATAGGCTCTCATGATTCCATCGAGTTGAGTTCTGGAGATATTCATACAAAGTGCCCCCTCGCAATTAGCTTCTATATACTATATCGGACTATCCCTTTATGTTTATAAATAGCTAATATGCTTTTGTACTTAATTCAAGTTGATTTATCTCTCAATTGCTCTACATTATAACGGTACTTACCTTCTTCTTTCATCCCTTGAATATTTTGACAGGTGAATTTTCCCCTTCATATCTTCATCTACGAACATAGATCTTTTATCACTGCCTAAAAAATTTCTTTTGAGCTTTTTGCCACAGCTTTCGCAAATTCTGCCGGTCAATATGGATTCTCCGCAGATCTCGCACTTCAGAATGATGTTGACATTGTTGCTTTGCAAAATTAAACGGCCTTCTTTCAGGTATTCCAAGATTTTTTTAACGGGAACTTCCGTGCCTTCCGAAACTTCATCAATGGTTGCCTTGGGATTACTGTTGATAAATTCTCTAACCCGCTCAAAATCATTTTCGTCTTTTTTTAAACAGTCGGGGCATAGGTTCCGATGGACATAAACAAATAGTTTGCCGCATTCCGGACAATTTCTAAGGTCCATTTCACTCCACCTTTCCCTAAATATATATTAAGTTGTTCGCAACTATCCTCTAGCGCAGGTCAATACGTAGACCGCCCTGGCTCCAGCTTCAAGGAGATTTTTGGAGCACTCTCCCGATGTTGCGCCCGTAGTGTAAACGTCATCGATTAAAAGCAATGTTTTGTCGCGGATTTTGTCACCGTTGACTACTTTAAAAGCTCCTTTAAGGTTCTGCTTTCGCAAAGTTTTATCAAGTAGGGTCTGGTGCTCCGTTGCTTTAACCCTGATTAAAACAGGGTAAATGGGGATACCGCTCTGACTTGCTACGACTCTTGCCAACAGATACGCCTGGTTGTATCCCCTCTCCCTTTGTCGCCTTGGGTGAAGGGGCAGTGGCACGATATAGTCAAAGCTCGGCCAGGGAAGGGCTTTTAACAGGTCAAACATCATACCGCCCAAAACTTTTGCAAGCTCCTGCTTCCCATAGTATTTGAATTCGTGAATCAGCTGTTTAAGTACGCCTTCATAATGGCCGCATGAGCGAGCCTGCACAAAAGCATGGTAATCTTCCTGACAGTCACGGCACAGCGTGCCTTTGCTTTGGCCATGTCGCGGTTTGCCGCATTTCCCGCACATGGGTTCGCTCAATGGTATTATCTTGTCTCGGCAGCTTTCACATATAATCTGGGATGCAGGTGTAAGCTTGCCGCTGCATATAATGCAGTAAGGCTTTCGTGGAAATAGGAGATCTAAGAAGAAATCTGATATACGAATGCTTTTAATCATATTGACTCACGACATTTTATTACAACATTTAAAACCTATGTTTATATTTCTACAGGCTTTTCCAAATTCCTCCTTTTGAGGAGTTCTTTTATTCACTACTTATGAAGTATGTCTGAAAATATAGAACAAACCCTGTAATCCGGTGACTACAGGGTTTATAGCTTTTCTCACTTTACCTTTGATTTTATGACTTCGTAACCGAGCTTCTTAATTGAATCTTCGATTTCTTCAATCGACACTTTCTCTTCATCAAAGTCAAGCTTAACTTTGCTTGCGTTAAAGAGTATTTTTACCGTATCCTGCTCTACGCCCCCTAAGGCTTTAAGGGCAGATTCGATTTTTTGCATGCAGGAAGGACATGCCAAAGCTTCCAGTTGTATCGTTGCCGATTTCAAGATCATCATCTCCTCTCATAAATTTTCTCTTGGCGACTGTTGTATCCTAATTATACACTTTAATCGTGTTTATCTGAAGCGATAGTGCAAAAGCCTCATGCCGTTTAGAATCACTGCCAAGATGCTGCCTTCGTGTACTAACATGCCAATTGACATGTTTACCCAGTCTCCGAATACCAGGCCCGTTAGCAGTACTATTACTACTCCAAGAGCAATAACAATATTTTGTCTCATGTTCCCGGCAGTGGCCTTTGCGAGCCCCAGGGCGTGGGGGAGACGACTGAAATCCGAATTCATAAGTACCACATCGGATGTGTCGATGGCCANNCCCATGGCTATGCCGATATTTGCCAGGGCCAGCGAAGGGCTGTCATTGACTCCATCGCCAACAAATGCCACGATTCGACCCGCTTCTAAAAGTTTCTTAATGTAGTCTGCCTTGTCTTCGGGCAACATGTTCCCATGAGCTTCGCTTAGGCCCAACTCACGGCTCACCACATCTACCGTGCCCTGGTTGTCGCCCGAAAGCATAATCAGGTTTTTTACACCCAATCTCTTTAACTTTTGCAGGTCTTCCTTCACACCCGGTCGTATCCGGTCGCGGACGCCCATTAATATTTTTAATTCCCCATCCACGGCAGTTAAGACCAGGGAGTTTCCGTTTTTTTCAAGGCGATCCATATCAGCTTTGGCCTTCTCATCAAGCCTTACCTTTTCCTTCTCCATCAATGCCACATTGCCGACTACCACCCTATGTCCGTTGACATTTGCTACAATCCCTTCGCCCTTTACAACTTCCGTGTTTTCAACGGGGTAGAATGTGGTGTCACCGATTTCCTCCAAAACCGCCTTTGCCAAGGGGTGATCGGATTCCCGCTCAATGCTGGCGAGATATCCTAATGCTTCTTCGATACTGTCTCCGTAGAACTCCTTTTCTGCAACGGATGGGTTTCCGACTGTCAGGGTACCGGTCTTGTCGAATACCATCGTATCCACTCTGCTGAAATCGCTGATTACTTCACTGCCCTTTAGCAGCACTCCATGGCGCGCACCATTCCCTATGCCTGCCACATTGGATACCGGCACTCCTATAACCAAGGCGCCCGGGCAGCCCAGGACCAGGATGGTAATGGCCAGCTCCACATCTCTCGTAAATATCCAAACGACAAAAGACAGGACAAGCACAGCCGGCGTATAGTTTTTCGAAAAGCGGTCTATGAAGCGCTCCACTTCCGATTTTGAGTCCTGGGCTTCTTCCACCAGTTCGATGATCTTACCGAAGGTGGTATCTTCCCCCACCCGGTCAGCCACAATTTGAAGGGTCCCGTTATCTAAAATTGTGCCTGCAAATACCTTTGAGCCTTTTTCCTTGCTGACGGGAATGGACTCTCCCGTAATGCTGGCTTCATTGACACTGCCCTCACCGGATAAAACCGTGCCATCGACGGGAACTTTCGCACCCGTTTTAACCAGCAGTATATCTCCTACATCTACATCATCCACTTCAACTTCTTCAAATTCGCCATTTTCCATCTGTTTTAATGCGCTTTCCGGGGCCATTTCCGTCAATTCCTTTATGGCCGAACGGGTCTTGTTTAATGTGCGCTGCTCCAAGTAAGCGCCGAACAGAAATAAAAATGTGACTATGGCCGATTCTTCATAATTCCGAATAAAAAAGGCACCTATAACTGCTATTGTAACTAAAACATCTATACTAACAACTTTTACCCGCATGGCCTGGTATGCCTGAATGGCTATTGGCGCTGCACCAATGATAGAGGCAGCAATCAATGACCAGTGGAAGACAGTTTCCCTTCCAATGGCCAATTTGCTGATGAAAGCAGCGGCTATTAAAATACCGCTTATTAGAGTTATTGGATTTTTATTTCTTAAAATATAGTACTGCACTGTTTTCTACTCCTAAGATATTTTTATCCATGATATGCTTTATCAAGTTCAGCCAACATATTGTACACGGCTTCGTAGGTTTCGCACACGTCCTCCGGCACTGAATAGTTTCCAGTAACTTGGCGCAGTTCTTTGAACTCCTTGTCCAGATTCGGCTTTTCAGAACCTGCTTCTCTGATCTTTGCATCGATTTCAGCAAACAACTTGTGAACCTGATGGAATTCCGGATGGCTCCCGCCGTGGACCCTGGCCACGATAGGCACAAATTGCTGTAATTTTTCAAGATGTCTAGCTTTTACCTCGTTAAAAGCTGTCATGATAACTCCTCGCTTTCTTTTTATATTCCTTGATTCCCGCTTCCATAATATCATCCGTTTTTATAATACCCTAAAATCGCCAAAAAGAATATGACTTAAATCACAGTACAAAAAAAGAGCCGTCATACTCGTTTTTGACAGCTCTCGTTTTAATCAACTGCAATCTGCTCAGGCGGATGTCTTATTCGCAATGAGCTTTAAATATGCATTTATAAACTCATCCAGCTCCCCATCCATAACTGCCTGGACATTGCCAACTTCTACATTGGTCCTGTGGTCTTTAACCAAGCTGTAGGGATGGAAAATGTAAGACCTTATCTGGCTTCCCCAGGCTATTTCCTTCTGATCGCCCCGTATTTTTTCCAGCTCCTGCTGCTGCTTTTGCTGATAATGGTCAAATAGCCTGGCCTTTAAAATCTTCATGGCCGTATTTCGGTTGCTCTGCTGTGAGCGCTCATTTTGGCAGGATACCACGATTCCGGTAGGAATATGGGTTATGCGGACTGCCGATTCGGTTTTGTTCACGTGCTGGCCCCCTGCTCCTCCTGCACGGAAGGTGTCGATTTTAAGGTCCTCAGGCTTAATTTCCACTTCAATGTCATCGTCAATCTCGGGCATGACATCTGCAGAAGCAAAGGAGGTATGGCGCCTGCCGGCGGCATCAAAGGGGGAAATCCTAACCAGGCGGTGGACTCCTTTTTCTGCCTTCAGGTAACCGTATGCATTCAGGCCTTCCACCAGAATGGTGACGCTCTTTACGCCCGCCTCATCTCCGGGCAGTATATCGAGGGTGGTCACCTTATATCCCTTGTCTTCGGCCCAGCGGGTGTACATGCGCAGCAGCATGCTTACCCAGTCCTGGGCTTCGGTGCCACCTGCCCCAGCATGAAGGGAAAGTATGGCATTTTTGGCATCGTGCTTGCCCGAAAGCAGGGTCTCCAGCTTGGTCTTTTCAAGGAGCTTCATGAAGGCCTTGGTATCCTGGACCAGTTCCTGCTGAAGATCTGCATCTTCCGTTTCCATACAAAGCTCAAGCAGTGTTTCCAAGTCTTCGTATTTTCTGACGAGGAAATCATAGTTTTCCAATTTGCCTTTTAGCTGGTTCAGTTCCTGCAGGATTTTTTGGGCTGCTTCCTGGTCGTCCCAAAAGTCGGAGGCCATGGTCTTTTGCTCCAATGACTCTATTTCGGATTTTATTTTGTCGATTTCAAAGTGAATCCCTCAATTCGGTTAAAACAGACTTTGCCCCTTCTATCCGGGATCTATATTCATCTAGCATGTTCATCCCTCGCTCTATTTATAATCAGTTGTTAAACTGCCCTGCCGCAGCACTTTTTGTATTTCTTGCCGCTGCCACAGGGACATGGGTCGTTGCGGCCAATCTTCTTTTGCTTGCGTACCGGCTGAGCTTTCTCTGCGCCGTCGCTGTGAGAATAGGACAAGTTGTAGGTTGTCTGCCGTCTTTCAGGAGCTCTGGTAATCTGAACCCTGAAAAGATAGCGAAGGGTATCTTCCTGGATGCTCCTTATCATCTCCTGGAACATCTCGTAACCTTCAAATTTGTACTCAATTAAGGGATCCCGCTGACCGTATGCCCTTAGGCCTATTCCTTCACGCAGTTGGTCCATGGCATCGATGTGGTCCATCCACTTTTGGTCAACGGTCTTCAGCATAATGTACCGTTCCAGTTCTCGCATGGTCTCGCTGCCCAGCTCCTCTTCTTTCTTCTCATAGGCAGCTTGAGCCCTGCTTATTAGTTCGCGACGCAAATCATCCCTAGATATGTCCTCCAGCCTTTCGGCTTCAACTTCATATCGTATCTGGAAGATATCCATCAGGTAATCGGAAAGGCCTTTTAAATTCCATTCCTCGGGATGAATTTCCTTGGCCGCATATATGTCAAGCAAACTGTCAATGACTTCACCGATCATCTCCAGGATACTGTCTTTTAAGTTTTCATTTTCCAATACCCGGCGTCGCTGCGAATAAATGACCTCACGCTGGGTGTTCATAACATCATCGTATTCCAAAACGTGCTTCCTGATGTTAAAGTTGTGAGCTTCCACTTTCTTCTGAGCATTTTCAATGGATTTTGTTATCATGGAATGCTCGATGGGCTCATCCTCATTCACACCCAACCTATCCATTAAGCCCTTTATGTTTTCACCGCCAAAGAGTCGCATCAGGTCATCTTCCAGTGAAATGTAAAACCTGGATGAGCCCGGATCTCCCTGACGACCGGCCCGGCCACGGAGCTGGTTGTCTATGCGGCGGGATTCGTGCCTTTCCGTACCTATGATATGCAGGCCGCCTAGCTTTGCCACACCTTCACCCAACACTATGTCGGTGCCTCGGCCTGCCATGTTCGTGGCAATCGTGACGGCGCCCCTTTGGCCCGCAAGGGCCACTATTTCCGCCTCTTTTTCATGGTACTTGGCATTCAGCACGTTGTGAGGTATGCCCTTACGCTTTAACATGCTGCTTAAATGCTCGGATTTTTCAATGGAAATGGTACCCACGAGTACCGGCTGACCTCTCCGGTAGCACTCTTCGATTTCCTTCACAACCGCATTGAATTTCCCTTTTTCGGTCTTGTATATTACATCGGGATGGTCAACCCTGATCATGGGCTTATTTGTAGGGATAACCACCACATCGAGGCCATAAATGCTGCGAAACTCTTCCTCCTCGGTGGCGGCGGTGCCCGTCATGCCCGCAAGTTTTTTGTACATGCGGAAGTAATTTTGGAAGGTAATCGTCGCAAGGGTCTTGCTCTCCTTTTCTACCTTGACCCCTTCCTTGGCTTCAATGGCTTGATGTAAACCGTCGCTGTACCTTCGGCCGAACATAAGCCTGCCGGTAAACTCGTCAACGATTATCACCTGGTCGTCTTTTACGACGTAATCCCTGTCCCGCTTCATCAGGGCATGGGCCTTTAAGGCTTGTTGGAAGTGATGTAAGAGCTCCATGTTTTCTTCGTCGTAGAGGTTTTCTATCCCTAAGAAGTTCTCGCATTTTTTGATGCCCTTCTCCGTGGGCATGACGCTGTGGGCCTTTTCATCCACAGTGTAATCTTCCTCGGGAACTAGGCGGGTGACGAATCTAGCGAATTTGTAATATATGTCGGTAGACTCTTCAGCCTGGCCTGAAATAATAAGGGGAGTCCTTGCCTCGTCAATGAGAATGCTGTCAACTTCGTCTACAATGGCAAAGTTTAAAGGCCGCTGGACCATGTGCTCCTTGTAGAGGACCATGTTATCCCTCAGATAGTCAAAGCCGAATTCATTGTTTGTACCGTAAGTGATATCGGCATTGTAGGCCTTTTTGCGCTCTTCAAAATCCAGGCCGTGGACGATAAGGCCAACTTCAAGGCCTAAGAATTTATATATTTCCCCCATCCACTCGCTGTCTCTTCTTGCCAGATAGTCGTTGACGGTGACCACGTGAACGCCTTCGCCGGTTAGGGCATTTAAGTATACGGGCATTGTGGCAACCAGGGTCTTGCCTTCACCAGTCTTCATCTCGGCTATCCGGCCCTGGTGCAGCACTATGCCGCCCATCACCTGGACATCAAAGGGCCTCATTTTTACCGTCCTTCTGGCAGCCTCCCTGACCACTGCAAAAGCTTCGGGTAATATATCATCGAGTGTCTCGCCCCCGGAAAGTCGCGCTTTAAATTCTTCGGTCTTGTTGCGAAGCTCGCTATCGCTTAACCTCTCCATTTCGGGCTCCAAGGAGTTTACTATGTCAACGGTCTTCTGAAGCTTTTTTACTTCCTTTTCATTGCTGTCCCCCAGGATCTTCTTTAATATGCCAAGCATGCTATCACCTCATTTATCTAAACGCACGTTCAGCCAAGCTTATAATAATAAGGAACCATGATGGTTCCTTATATCAAGCTAAGCCACTATTTAATTGTATCACCTCGTGCCGCTTTTTTCAATTGAGAATGTCTTCTTTTCACTGCTAGCCTTAATTCTAAGAAGAGAAAGCAAAGCGCAAAGGGCTATCAATACAAAAGCTAGCATGTGTACATCTTTTACCCCTTGTATCGTGGCTATGTCGATTAGCTCATTGACTGCGGAAATCAAAGACTGCCTGTGATACTCACTGCGCAGGCTTGATAGGGTACTGCTTATGGTAACGCCAAACACCATGCCCATGTTTTTAACCATTGCCCATATGCCTGAAGCAACACCCCGCATGTGTTCCGGCGCACTGCTTAGGAGCGTTACCGAAACAGATGTTTCGAACAGGCCTCCACCTATTCCGAAAATGAACATTCTCCAGATCAGGTCTACATTGGAAAAGGAAAGGGGTGGGAGGGTACCTATTAAGAAAATAGACAGGCCGGCGATGGCAGCGCCTATTGTACTTACTATGTCTGGATTTATCCTGTCAGAGAGATGGCCCCCTACAGAGGCAAATATCAACATCGAAACAGGGAATGCTATTACGGTAAAACCAGTTACTTTGGAAGAGTAATTGGCAGCATTGAGCAAAACCGGTGCGAGAAATACCATGACCATTTGGGAGGCAAAGTACAGAAAGGTGCTCAGAAGGCCGCTTACAAAGATTTTATTGCTGAAAAGCCTTAAATCAAGCATGGGTTCCGAGTTCCTTTTCTCAACATATATAAAGGTCACAAGGGATACAATGCTGGTTATTATCAAAGCCAGGCCTGTTTTCGACAGCCAGCCTATGTTGGAACCTTGGTTTAAGTAATAAAGTAGGCTGATTAGGAATGTTAATGTCAAAAAGGTTCCGGCATAGTCAAAACTATTGCTCGTTTTCTCCTTTTGCTTGGAAGTTAACCAATTTGATGTTATAAATGCGGTAATCCCTAAGGGGACATTTACTAGAAATATAAATCGCCATGAAAACTTTGACAAAATCAGGCCACCTAAGGATGGACCTGTGAGAAGGCCTATGGACACTGAGATTATGTAAAATCCCATGGCCTTTCCGCGCTCTTCCGGGGGGAAGGAAGTTGTGATTAAAGCAGGTATAGTTGACATGAGAAGACTTACACCCGAAGCTTGAATCACACGGGC
>LFSJ01000075.1:11219-11495 GCA_001512695.1 Tepidanaerobacter sp. DTU063
AGCAAACCTGCAAGTACCAATAAGTAAGTAGAAGAAATCCAACTTACCGTTTGCAAGGGCAAATTAAAATATTCTGCAAATGTAGGCATTGTTACATTCATAGCACTCGTATCTACGGTGTTCATTGCTCCTGCTATCATCAGCGGAATTAGGATCTTATACTTCTTATCCATTGTTGCATTACCTCCATAATCCTTACAGACATAATTGCATCGTCTGAAATATTTAAAAATTTATGTTTACAGCATTTAATACAGCTTGGGCCACAGCTTCATA
>LFSJ01000069.1:0-2086 GCA_001512695.1 Tepidanaerobacter sp. DTU063
ATTTCAATTTCTAGCAAGCTAAAGACCCGGGGACGGCAGGAAGACAAGGGGACTTTTTGGCTTGCCATTCTGCATGCGACAAGCTGCCTTACAAACCTGGCAAACGAAACGTCCCCCCGTCAGGTCACCTGGCAAGCGAAACGTCCCCCTGTCAGGTCCCCTGAAGCTTATTTGTTTAAAATGCCTTCCACTTGCTCGTATACTTTGTCAGCAAGCATTGCACCTTGTCTTACCAGGTTCTCGGTTTCTTCCCTGACCTTATTTACATAATCCTGGTCTTTGATTGAGTTGATATTTATTACGATATTTAGCCAACCACTGATTATGGCAGCTCTTAGGCACTGAACTCCAACACCCACATCGCTTATGGCAAGTCTCGAACCTTTGTCTACCAATTCAGCATGTAACTTGATCGCCTCATAACATGCCTTTACGATTTTTACGGGCACTTCGCAGGCCTGTTTTAGAGCCTTTTCCAGAGTTTCCTCTTTTAATCGCCGCTCTTCTTCCGTATCTTTTGGCATGCCGTAGGCTTTTGAAAGGGGGAGAAAGTTTTCTGCGTCCTCATCGATCATCTTCATCAGGTCATCTTGCAACTCTGCAGCTCTTTTTAAGATTCTCTGTATGTCATCTTCAAATTGGGCGTACTTCTTTTTCCCGGTTGTCAGGTTACATACCATGCTGGCCAGTGCCGTGCCTATGGCCCCTACCAGGGCGGACACTCCGCCGCCGCCAGGCACCGGGCTTTTTGACGCTAATCTGTCCACAAATTCGTTACAGGACATATCTGCAAACTTCACTGTATCACTCTCCTCAACTAGAACAGGCCGGAGATTACGCCTTTTTCATTCACGTCGATTTTTTCGGCAGCAGGCACCTTTGGTAGACCCGGCATCTTCATGATTTCGCCTGTGAGGGCAACTAAGAATCCTGCTCCCGCCGATATGGTGATATCCCTTACGGTGATGTTAAATCCTGTCGGCCGGCCTAATTTTTTGGGATCATCCGTCAGTGAATATTGGGTCTTTGCCATACAAATGGGCAGATTTCCGAATCCTAGTTTTTCAAAGTTGGCTATTTCTCTAAGCGCCTTATCCGTAAATACCACATCGTCGGCACCGTATATCTTCTGCGAAATTGCCCTTATCTTTTCTTTTATAGGCATATCTAAATCGTAAGCATAAGTCAGTTCTTGACTGCCGTCGCTGTTTTCCGTGAGTCTAATTAATTCTTCTGCCAAGGCTATGCCGCCTTCACCGCCTTTGGCCCATACTTCGGACAGTGCCACATTTACACCTAGCTCGTTGCACTTTTCTTCAATGAGTTTCAATTCGGCCTCTGTATCCTGGGGGAACCTGTTGATGGCAACTACGGCAGGCAACTTAAACACTTGCGTGATATTTTCAACATGCTTTAACAAATTGGGTATGCCTTTGGCCAGGGCATCCAGGTCTTCCTTGTCAAGCTCGGATTTAGGTAAACCGCCGTTGTACTTGAGGGCTCTTACCGTTGCCACGATGATTACCGCATCAGGCTTTAACCCCGCCAGCCTGCATTTGATGTCAATGAACTTTTCTGCACCCAGGTCTGCTCCGAAGCCGGCCTCCGTTACCACGTAATCAGCCAACTGCATTGCCAATCTCGTAGCTATCACCGAATTACATCCGTGGGCAATATTGGCAAAAGGACCTCCATGGACAAAAGCTGGGGTTCCTTCAAGGGTTTGCACCAGGTTTGGCTTTAAGGCATCTTTGAGTAAAGCTGCCATAGCGCCTTGAGCCTTTAAGTCACCTGCTGTGACAGGGTTGCCTTCCCGGTCATAGGCGACGATGATCCTTGCGAGTCTTTCTTTCAAATCCATGATATCGTTGGCAAGGCAGAATATGGCCATGACTTCCGATGCAACCGTAATATCAAAGCCGTCTTCCCTGGGCACACCGTTGGTCCTTCCTCCAAGGCCGTCAACGACAAATCTCAGATGCCTGTCATTTATATCAAGTGCCCTTCTCCAGACCACGCGCCTTGTGTCTATGTTTAATTCATTGCCTTGGAAAATGTGATTGTCCACCATTGCTGCCAGCAGGTT
>LFSJ01000069.1:2104-5366 GCA_001512695.1 Tepidanaerobacter sp. DTU063
GCAGCACCGCCCTTAATACCAAACACCGGGCCCAGGGACGGCTCTCTTAAGGCTACCATGGTTTTTTTGCCTAAGCGGCTAAGGGCATCTGCAGCGCCGATAGTTGTAGTTGTCTTACCTTCACCAGCGGGAGTCGGTGTAATGGCAGTTGTTAAAATCAACTTGGCCTTTTTTTGCGGTTTTTCTTTCAGCAAATTGTAGTCAACTTTTGCCTTGTATTTGCCGTATAAGTCAATATCATCTTCGCTAAGACCCAGTTTCGCTGCAATTTCCCTGATGTCGGTAAGCTTCACCGATTGAGCAATTTCAATGTCAGATTTGAAGGTCATAATCATTGCCTCCTCATTATTAAATTATATATATTAAATATCATGGATTGACAGCGCCCGAGTTTCGGCTATTCTTTTTTAGGACCTATGTTCCCCTTGCGGTAAGCAGTGATAAACTTTCTGCAATGCCTGTCCTGACCCATCAACACTTGGGTCGCAAGCAGCGTTGCCAGCATTTCACGATTGGTGGGATCCATAATGGCGGAGTCCATGCCAGCATACATGGCCAGGGTCAAAAAGCTTTGATTTATTATTCTCCTAAAGGGCATGCCGAAAGAAATGTTGCTCAAACCTGAAGTGATATGAATTGTGGGATACATTTCTTTAATTTTCTTGGTAGCTTCAACGAATTTGAGCAAAGATTGGTTATCGGTGCTCACGGCTATGACCAGGGGATCGATGTATATCCTGTCAGGAGTGATTCCGTATTTGGCAGCCTTTTCAACCATGATTTTGGTTATATCGATCCTTGTCTGCACATCTGAAGGGATTCCTCTACTATCACAGGTCAATGCAATTACCTGCCAATCGGTTCCCTGGATCAAAGGATAAATGATATCGCACTTATCCTCGGATTCTTCCGACACTGAGTTTATTATGCCCGGCTGTTTGGCGTACTTGAAAACTGCCTCAATAGTTCTTGGATTGGGACTGTCGATACACAAAGGCTTATCCACTGCATCCTGAACTATGTCCATTAGCCATTTCAAAGTCTCGACTTCGATTTCCGGTGTAGTGCCTGCACATACGTCAATGTAATCTGCACCGGCTTCTACCTGCCTGACAGCAAGGTCTGCAATAAATTGCTCATTTTTTTCTTTAATAGCCTTTTCGACGCTGGGAATGGTGCCGTTTATTTTTTCTCCAATGATAATCATATTTTCTATAACACCCCTATCCTTATAATTTTTTATGTAAGAATACCCAAGACTATTATATAATATTAAATATATTATGTATATACATGTATATCTTACTTTACCATTTTTTTCTGACCGTTGTCAATATAGCTAATTTAAATTATTTTGCTATTATTAGAGCAGGGCACAGAGTTTTTCATCTGTGCCCTGTAAGCGCATTATCCGTATTTTTCCACGGCTTCGATTAATGCGGTTATATTTTCCAGCGGTGTATCCGATGGTGCAGCTGCAACTCCAGGTGCAAGTATGAATCCGCCGCCCGGTTTTACCTTTTCTAGTAAGTCTTTTACATATTTATCTATCTCTTCAGGAGTGCCGCTGGCAATTAAGGTAATCGGTATACCACCCATGACGCAGGTATGGCCTTTCAATAGCTCTTTAGCCTTTACCACATCCGTCTTTTCGAAATATGCTATACCCCAGCCCTTTGGCAGTTCAAGGATGGTTTCCAGGTGTGCATCATGGCGTCCTTCAAAGAATACTAATGATTTTACACCAACTTCATGAAGTGCGAGTATTACTTTCTTTAAGTACGGCCAATAAAATTCATTATAGAGTTTAGGCGATAAGTACTCGTTCAGGTGCAATGGAAACATGGCATATTTTGTTCCCATCTTTGTATAAGCTAATGCGTACTTTATCATCCATTCAGTTATGGCTTCCGTTGCCTTTTTAACTTTGTCCGGATATCTGCGGATATCCAGCACGACATTGCTGACTCCCCTTAAAAAGTCACCTATTATATCTAGTGGCGCATATCCCCAACCCATGGGAAATGGAGGATATCCAAGTTCCGCATTCATCTTTCCAAATTCAGCCATAAACGCTCCGCTTCTCGCTATCTCCATTCCCAGCCTTACCCAGGTAGCCATGGCTTGACGGGGAGTTTCCAGATTCCTGCATGCCCTGGGCAGTACTGTTTCGGCAATAAACTTTACGGGATCTTCGATTAACTGGTCATATTCATCCGGTTCCATAAAGGTGCCGCCTATAAACTGAGCGGGTGCTGTTTTGTCGATTTCACGTCCGGGAAATCTGGTGTACTTGTCACCTAGAATATCATGTATGGGCCCTGTTATGAATGTCATTAGGGGGGACAAATCATCGTACTCTGCAAAAGCCATGCAAAACACGCGTCCATCCAGGCCGGTTATTCCTGCCATACTGCTGTCAAAGGGAAAGTCCCTCATGAACTTTTCGCTGGCCTTTAAAGTTTTTTCTTCATCATAGCACATATCATAGTTAGTATAACCCGAATATGCCGGGACTATGTCACCGCCAAATCCCCATACAGGTACCCTGTCGGGTTCCTCAAAATTTATGGCAGCCTCTATACGGGCAAGGCGTTCCTTGGCCAGTTCCTGTGCAGTCTTAGCCATCTATATCACTCCTTTACCCCAACTAATTCTTTGCACAACCTTACTCCCTTAGCCGCGTCATCAGCCCAGGCATCTGCTCCTGCCAGCTGTTTTACTTCTTCGTCTACTCTGCCGCCGCCTATGATTATCTTGGCATCCGTTATCCCCGCTGCCTTTATGGCCTCTACCGTCTTCTTCATGGAGCTTATGCCGGCTGTTATCAGACAGGACATGCCTATTATGTCAGGATTGTGTTCCTTTACCTTGTTTACAAATTCTTCCTCGGGTACGTCTACTCCTATGTCTATTACTTCAAAGCCTGCTGCTTCCGCAAATGCTTTGAAGATGTCTTTCCCTATGTTATGTATGTCATCCTTTACGGTGCCTAAGACAATTTTGCCTAGTTTTTCTGTTTCGCCTTCTTTTATGTGGGGCAGGGTGAATTCCATTATGCTAGAGAATATTTCTCCGCCTAGTATGAGTTCTGACAGGAAGTATTCGCCTTTTTCAAATCTGTCGCCTATTACGCCCATGGCGTTGCGACATACTTCAAGCAGCTTTTGTGGGTCTCCTCCACCGTCCAAGTATTCCTTGGCAAGCGATATTGCACCTTCTTCGTCCATGTCCACTATCTTGTTGAAAAGTTCCTCTTGCA
>LFSJ01000006.1 GCA_001512695.1 Tepidanaerobacter sp. DTU063
GGCAAGCCTGAAATCATGAACAGTGATCAAGGCTCACAGTTTACCAGTGATGATTACATAAATCTATTAAAAAATAACGGTATCAAAATATCTATGGATGGAAAAGGAAGAGCATTAGACAACCAAAGGATAGAACGATTTTTCCGTTCCTACAAGTGGGAGAAACTTTATCTTGAAGAGTGCGAAACGGTACAACAACTTAGACAAATCACAAAGGAATATGTGGAGCACTATAACCATAGGAGACCGCACCAGTCATTGGATTACAAAACACCGGCAGAGTATTACTTTGGAGGATATGACCAGCTACTGGCAGTTGTATAGAATTATGGGGCTCCGCCCCAAACCCCGTCCTCACCGGAAGGCAGCCGGTCTGTCATAACAGACCGGAAAGCAAAAGGATATATGTCCAAAGGATGTCAAGGGTCAAGATGAACTCGCTTACGCTCGCCCTTGACATCCTCCAACAGAGTGCACAGTTGTAAAGATTATACAAAAATAAGAAAGGAGAGCTAACTTAGAAAAGCTAAAAAACTGTCTTGACAATGGGGAGCATTATAGAGAATATTACGAAGCATACGATGATAGATATAAACAAGTTCAGCTTTTCTCAATCCTTTGAAGTTTTTGATTGCTTGACACAAGAGTTATCTGACAAATTTGATTTATTTATGCCATAGCAGTATTGCATATGTTGGTTTTAGATAAAGACAGAAAATCATTTTATCAATTTAAAGAAAATGGTATTGCACTAATATGCACAATCGGGGATGGTAAGAAAGAGTGGCATTCAAACATAGAAGATGCTCTGAAAGTTGAATTTGATGGAGGTGGTAATGCTATGAGAAGATTTGGAATTCAAATGATAGACCACTCCGTTTCATCGGACTGGTGGAAATCAATTATCAAGCATTTTTTCAAAGTCGGCGACAACTTTGAAATACGGTGTTGGAAAGAGGAAACTGAAGAAATTTTGCAAGCACAACAATACGGCACAGCAACAGATGAAGGTAACGAAATATCTATAAAAGGCGTGCTTACGGATAAATTGCTATTGGAACTAATGACGGATAATCCATCAGATAAAGATATCTATAATAAAATGACAAAGTATTTTACCATAAATGTAAAAAATGAACTTTGTGATATTTGCAGTGCTCACTACGGAACAGAGATGTATATAACAATTTACTCTGACAAGGACATATTGTTTTTTGAACAGGTAATGAGTAAATACTCCGACGATTATTTTAGCATCGGAGAATGGTAACGATAAGGCAATTTGAATTTGTGAAAGAGGGTGATTGTATGAGTGTTTGCAGATTTATCGCATCCGATTTTCCTTTGACAGAATTTGCATCATCACAGGATTATCCCATTGAGATTAATGTTGACAACGGCACAATATACGATGGCGGTGCTGATGATAACTATTTTCTAATTCCCTTTTTGAATGTCGCGGACTATACCGATAAAAAATATGGTGTTTATCTTGAATGGGACTATACTGATGGCAGAGCAAAACAATTCATTGAGTACATAAAAACTGCTCTACAAAAATCAGATGTTATTGAATTCTGGCATGTCTGGTTGATGGACTATTATGAATTTGAGGACAGACCTTTCATTCACAGAAAAGCAATCTCCATTGACGAACTGACCACAGAGCATATCAAAGAGATTGATAATGCTGTAATCTGGAATACTCCCGATAAAATGTATCCAGAAAGGCCATCGTTCTATTGCTTAACAATAACACGATAACAACTGACAAATTCCAGTTTTGTGGATATGTTCCCGCGAACGGTGGTTTCTGAAAAAACGGCCAAAAACCCATTGACATGTTCCCACATACAGATGCTATAAAAAATAGCCAGCAGACATCAATTCTATCAACTCGATCCATGTGGAG
>LFSJ01000191.1:0-321 GCA_001512695.1 Tepidanaerobacter sp. DTU063
CTTTTTTGCTTCTAAACTTTTGTCAAAGACCCTTTAGTTTTTGTATATTTCAGTTCCTTCGGTCTTAATCAATTCCTTAAAGGCTTCAATGATTTTCTTCGTCACTGGCCCGGGCTTGCCATCGGCTATAGGCCGGCCATCTACTTTCACCACAGGTATTGCCTCGGCAGCAGTGCCGGACAGGAAGCACTCGTCTGCTGTAAAGACTTCATACCTTGTAAAGACCTTTTCTTCCACTTTTATTCCCATTTGTTTTGCCAGTTCTATGATGGTATTTCTAGTTATACCCACTAATATTCCCACAAAGGGCGGAGGGGTAAT
>LFSJ01000191.1:351-3680 GCA_001512695.1 Tepidanaerobacter sp. DTU063
AGGTTTGCCTCTATCTTAGCCATAATGTTGTTGAGGTAATTTAGGGACTTCATCTGGGCATTTACACCTTCTGGCCTGTTCCTTCTGGTAGCTGCCGTTATGATTTCCATTCCTTCTGTGTAGAGTTCTTCCGGGTACAGCACGATTTTATCCGCGATACATATAATAGTTGGTTTTTGACACTTTCTCGGGTCAAGACCCAAGTCTCCTTTTCCTCGCGATACAACCAACCTTATATAGGCATCTTTGAGCTGATTTCTTCTAAGGGTTTCTAGTACCACTTCTGTCATTTCTTCTTTTGTAAGAGGGATGTCGAGCATAATTCCCCTCGCTCCGTCGTATAGCCTGTCTATGTGTTCCTTTAGCTTAAAAACTCTGCCACCGTATGCCCTTATCCCCTCAAATACTCCATCCCCGTACAAAAAACCGTGGTCGAAAACTGAAATTTTAGCCTCTTCTTTTGGGAAAAATTCACCGTTAACATATACCTGGATACTCATCCTTTAATCCTCCTCCTTTAGAAATAAATATATATGTTAGCAGATAATATGCTTTATATGCCCAGCATCTCATCAATGGCTTTACCCGCCGGGACCATGGGCATTACATTTTCTTTGGGATCTATTTTTACATCAATTACTGCAGGTGCATGAATGGCCATGGCTTCTTCTATTGCTTTTGACAGTTGGCTCTTTTCTGAAACGCAGTATCCCTTTACTCCGCAAGCCTCGGCCAGCTTTACGTAGTCCGCATCTACCCCATCCATCAGCGAATGGGAGTACCTTTCGCTAAAGAAAAGTTCCTGCCACTGCCTGACCATTCCGAGACTCCGATTGTTAAATATTACTGTTATGACCGGGATGTTGTACCTGGCGGCAGTTATCAGCTCATGGCAGTTCATCTCGAAGCTGCCATCTCCGGCAATGTTGAACACGGGTTTTTCCGGTCGGCCCAATTTGGCTCCTAAGGCTGCAGGCAGACCAAAACCCATTGTGCCCAAGCCTCCCGAGGATACAAAGGTCCTCTTTTCTTTGAATTTGTAATACTGTGCCGCCCACATTTGATGCTGGCCAACTTCCGTTGCAATTACGGCATTGCCACCTGTTTGACGGCAGATTTCTTCTACTACATATTGTGGTTTTAAACCCTTATCGCAATACTTCAGGGGATAAGACTTTTTCCAGTCTATTACGGTTTTTAACCACTCATCATGCTGTTTTGATGGCAGTATGCTTAACAATTCCTTTAAGAAATGCTTTACATCACCTTTTATGCCTAAATCTATATTAACATTTTTCCCAAGTTCTGCAGGATCTATATCAACATGGATGATTTTGGCTTTCGGCGCAAATCTGGCTACATTTCCCGTAACCCTGTCATCAAACCTGGCGCCCAATGCCAGCAGCAAATCGCAGTGGGTCACCGCCATATTTGCATAGGCGGTCCCATGCATCCCGAGCATTCCAAGGCTTAGTGGACTATCTGACGGAAAGCCGGTAATACCCATAAGCGTCGTCGTTACCGGTGCGTTTATCCTCTCTGCAAGCTGCAATAACTCATCACAAGCATCTGAACTTATTATCCCGCCACCTACATAAATAACCGGCCTTTTTGCCTGCATGATCATTTCTGCGGCTTTCTCGGTCAGATTTCCGAACTTTTTGTTTGCGTTCAGCTTGGAAGAGAATGTATCGATAAAGCCGTTAAAATCCTTTCTGATCTCATCCTCAATTATTTCCTGCATCATCACGTCTTTAGGCAAATCCACAAGGACCGGCCCCGGCCTACCGTTTTTGGCTATGAAAAAAGCTTCCTTTACTTTTTTTACGATATCTCTTTTGTCCCGAATAAGAAAATTGTGCTTTGTAATTGGGAGGGTTACGCCTGTTATGTCTACCTCCTGAAAGGAGTCCCTGCCCAGCAAGTCCAGGGAGACTTGGCCGGTAAATGCCACCATGGGTATCGAATCCATGTAGGCATTGGCTATTCCAGTAACCAAGTTTGTAGCTCCAGGTCCGGAAGTGCTTAACACAACCCCTACTTTTCCTGAAGTCCTCGCATAACCGTCGGCTGCATGGGCTGCTCCCTGCTCGTGCACCGTTCTGATATGCCTTATTTTCTTGTTGCTGTACAAAGCATCATATATAGGTAAGGCTGAACCACCGGGATATCCGAAAATAGTGTCAACACCCAATTCAGTCAATGTTTTTAGTAGTAATTCTGCTCCAGTCATCATTTCACCTCTTTTTTACAAAATTAATTTTAGGTATAAAAAAAGATTCTTCACCTAACCTTATATAAAGGGGCGAAGAATCTCGCGTTACCACCCTATTTCGTTTATACCTCGCGGTATAAACCTCAGTAGGTACAGGGCATTCACCCGATACCCGGCCTTTTTAACGGAGGCCAATTTCCACATTGGGATTCCGGCCAGGATTACTACGATTTCACCCTGGCAGCTCCGAGACGATTTTCGTTGACCTTTTTAAACGTCGGCTTTCACCTGACCCGACTCTCTGTGGTTTAAAAAATGTCACTACTCTTCTCTTCACAGCTTTTCTTAACAGCCTTTTTAAATTTATTTAGAGTTGATTATATCATTTATTGCATAAACTTACAAGAGTTTATTTTGATTTTTTGTCAAAGGTATCCTGCAATAACGTCGCCCATCTCAGATGTAGACACTGTATATTTCGCACCGAGCTGTATATCGGCAGTCCTGTACCCCTCATCGAGAGCTCTTTTTACTGCATTTTTTATGGCTTCCGCGGCTGCTCTTTCACCGAAAGAATACTCCAGCATCATCGCAGCTGACAGTATGCAAGCTATCGGATTTGCCTTGCCGGTGCCGGCAATGTCCGGCGCCGAACCGTGTATGGGTTCATACAAAAACGGTTTTGACTCACCTAGGCTTGCCGATGGCAAAATGCCTATAGAACCTGTCAGCACCGACGCCTCATCGCTCAATATATCCCCAAAGGTGTTTTCCGTCAATATGACATCGAACTGCTTTGGGTTCAAGACCAGCTGCATGGCACAATTGTCTACATACATGTGACTGACCTTCAGGTCAGGGAAGTCTTTTGCCATTTCGGAAACTATGCTTCTCCAGAGCCTGGAAGTCTCCAAGACATTTGCCTTATCTACAGAGACGAGATTCCCCTTCCTGTTTCTGGCAATTTCAAAGGCAATTTTGGCTACCCTCTTAATCTGCTCTTCGGTATATTCCATAGTGTCAAATGCCCGTATGGTTTCTTGAGTCTTTAGCGTCCCTTTTTTTCCAAAATATAGGCCGCCTGTCAATTCCCGAACAATCATTATATCAAGGC
>LFSJ01000191.1:3721-9119 GCA_001512695.1 Tepidanaerobacter sp. DTU063
TTTCTCAGCTTTAAAATTGCCTGCTCCGGCCGCTTTTCCTTGGGCATATCATCCCATTTTGGACCACCCACGGCTCCGAATAAAACGGCATCACTGCTTATGCAAAGCTCCAGCACCTCTTCACTGATGGGAAGGCCGCAGGCATCCAAAGAGGCACCGCCCACCAAGCCTTCCACAAATTCAAATTCGATACCGAAGCGCTTTTCAACCGCCTTTAATACCTTAACCGCTTCGTCGATTATTTCAGGGCCAATGCCGTCTCCCGGCAGAAGGGCTACTTTGTTCATTATTTACCCACCTTCTTTGCGTAACCTAAAAGGCCTCCGGCGTTGATTATTTCACTTATGAATTCGGGAAAGGCCTTAGCCTTATATGTCTTACCCGTTGTCAGGTTAGATATAACACCTTTGTCCGTGTCAATTTCAAGTTCGTCCCCGGCTGATACCTCATCTACGCATTCTTCACATTCAAGTATCGGCAAGCCTATGTTGATGGAATTTCTGTAAAATATCCTCGCAAAGGACTTTGCTACTACACAGCTTACGCCAGAGGATTTTATGGCCAAAGGTGCATGCTCCCTGGAGCTGCCGCAGCCAAAGTTTTTGCCTGCCACTATGATATCGCCTTCAGCCACTTTTTTCGAAAATTCTGGTTCCACATCCTCCATACAATGAGCTGCCAGCTCCTTTGGATCCGTTGTATTCAAATAGCGGGCAGGAATGATCACATCGGTGTCGATATTATCTTTGAATGTCCAGGCTTTGCCCTTAAATATCATCTCTGGCCACCTCCTCGGGATGGGTTATCTTTCCCGTTACAGCTGAAGCTGCTGCCACCGCAGGATTTGACAGGTATATTTCGCTTTCAGGATGCCCCATCCTGCCTACAAAATTCCTGTTGGTGGTGGACAGGGCCCTCTCGCCTTTGGCTAGGATGCCCATGTAACCTCCAAGACATGGCCCGCAGGTGGGTGTGCTCACCACGGCACCTGCCTCGATAAAGATTTCTGTAATTCCTTCTTTTATCATGTCCCTGTAAACCTGCTGGGTAGCAGGGATAACTATCAATCTCATATAGGGGTGGACCTTGTGGCCTTTTATCACCTTTGCAGCCATCCTCATGTCCTCCAGCCTGCCGTTGGTACAGGAGCCAATAACAACCTGATCTATCGCAATGCCCTGCGCCTCCTTGACATCCACGACATTTTCCGGAAGGTGGGGAAGTGCTATCTTAGGCCCGATTTTCGTCGCATCATAATCAATTATTTCCGAGTAGCTGGCATCTTCGTCGCTCTTAAAAACTTCATAAGGCCGCTTTGCTCTATTTTTGACGTACTCCAGGGTCACCTCATCGGGTTCCATGATTCCATTTTTGCCGCCAGCTTCTATGGCCATATTGGTCATGGTAAGCCGCTCATCCATAGTCAGTTGGGAAAGGGCCTCGCCGGTAAATTCCATGGCTTTATAAAGGGCACCGTCCACACCGATGTCGCCGATAGTATGCAATATCAAGTCCTTTCCGGTAACCCAGGGATTTAATTTGCCGTGAAAGATAAATTTCATGCTTTCAGGCACTTTAAACCAGCACTTGCCCGTCATCATGGCAAATGCCAAGTCGGTGGAACCGACTCCGGTGGAAAAAGCGCCCAAAGCCCCGTACGTGCAGGTATGGGAATCTGCACCGATCACTACATCTCCCGGGAGCACTATGCCCTGCTCGGGCAAAAGGGCGTGTTCTATCCCCATGCGGCCGACCTCGTAGTAGTGCTCTATCTGCTGCTCCTTTGCAAACTCCCTTAAGTTTTTGCAAAGCTCGGCCGACTTTATATCCTTATTCGGTGCAAAGTGGTCGGGAATGAGTGCGATTTTACTCCTGTCGAAGACTTTGTCTGCACCGGCTTTTTTAAACTCTTCTATGGACACTGGACCGGTTATGTCATTGGCCAGGGCCAGGTCTACATCCACCATTATGAGTTCCCCCGGTTCCACGAAGCTCCTGCCCGTGTGCTTTGCCAGGATTTTTTGGGTAATGGTCATCCCCATCTAAATCACCTCCCGTGCTTTGCCATTGCCGTTACTGAACATTGTCTTGTTTAACGCATTGGTGTATGCAATTACACTTGCCTCTATGATATCGGTGCTAAGACCACGACCTAAAAAGGTCCTGCCGTCCTTTTCCACCTTGACCGTGACCTCTCCCAGGGCATCTTTGCCGCTTGATACGGACCGGATGGAATAGTCAACCAGCTTGCAGTTTATATTGCAGGCCCGCTCTAAGGCCTTGTATGCAGCATCTATTGGGCCATCGCCCGTTGACGCCTCTTCCACTACTTCTTCATCTATCTTAACTTTAACCGTTGCTGTGGCAATGGATTGATTTCCCGTAGAAACTTGGAAGTACTCAAGTTCTATATGCTCGGGCCATTTCAACACCTGATCCTCGACTATAGCTTCAATATCCATGTCAGTGATTTCTTTCTTCTTGTCCGCAAGATCCTTAAAGCGCTCAAAGGCCTTATTTAATTCATCCTGGGCCAACTCATAGCCCAGCTCTTTTAATCTCTGGGCAAAGGCATGCCTGCCGGAATGCTTGCCCAGAACAAGCCTGTTGGTGGTAAGACCTACGGATTCCGGTGTCATGATTTCATAGGTGGATTTTTCAGCCAACACGCCGTGCTGATGAATCCCCGATTCATGGGCAAAGGCATTCGCCCCCACGATCGCTTTATTCGGCTGGATAGCTACACCCGTCAAAGTGCTTACCAGTTTGCTGGTACGGTATATCTGCTTTGTATTTATGTTGTGGGTGAATCCAAAAAAGTCCTTGCGGGTATCCAGTGCCATTACCACTTCCTCCAGGGCGGCATTGCCGGCCCGTTCCCCGAGGCCGTTTACTGCACATTCTATCTGGGTTGCACCGCAAGCTACGGCTTCCAGGGAATTGGCAACGGCCATGCCCAAATCATTGTGACAGTGAACACTAAGCTTTACATTTTCAATCCCGGGCACCCTTTCCATTAAAGCCCTGATCAGCTTACCGAACTCCCTGGGCGTTGTGTATCCCACCGTATCAGGAACGTTTATGACCGTAGCTCCGGCTTTTATGGCAGCCTCGTAGAGCCTGCAGAGAAACTCCACATCTGACCTTGATGCGTCCTCTGCAGAAAACTCCACATCTTCCACATAGGATTTGGCCCTCTTTACGGCGGCTACCGCCGCTTCAAGAACCTCTTCTTCAGTCATTTTCAGTTTATATTTCATATGGATGGGAGATGAAGCTATAAATGTATGAATCCTTGGCCTTGCCGCTGCCTTTAAAGCCTCGGCGGCGCAATCTATATCTTTGAAGTTGGCCCTGGCCAGGCCCGCTATTACGGGCCCTCTTACGTTTTCAGCAATGGTTTTTACTGCATTGAAGTCGCCCTTGGAAGCTATGGGAAAGCCTGCTTCTATTACATCCACCGAAAGTTTTTCAAGTTGCCTGGCCACTTCCAGCTTTTCCTTTACATTTAATGAAATGCCGGGGGTCTGTTCCCCATCGCGAAGTGTCGTATCGAAAATTTCAATCCTTCTAGACACTATCCTCACCTCTTTTCCGATGCCTGGCACCTATGTTATTAACTTATTTCTTCTTTTTGAGCCAGGGCATCATGCTTCTGAGTTCCTTGCCTACCTTTTCTATCTGGTGTTCTGCTTCACTCGCATAGATGGCCCTGAACACCGGCCTGCCGGCCTGGTTCTCTAAAATCCAGTCCTTGGCGAATTTTCCGCTGACAATTTCATCAAGGACTTTCTTCATTTCCTTGCGGGTCTCTTCGGTAATGATCCGCTTGCCTACGGTAAAGTCTCCGTACTTGGCAGTGTCGCTAACAGAGTATCTCATAAGGCTGAGACCGCCTTCATATATCAGGTCAACGATTAACTTCATTTCATGGAGGCATTCAAAATACGCTATCTCGGGCTGAAAACCCGCTTCAACTAAAGTTTCAAACCCTGCCTTTATGAGCTCCGATACGCCGCCGCAGAGGACGCACTGCTCTCCGAATAGATCCGTCTGGGTTTCCTCGGTAAAGCTAGTCTCTATTACTCCTGCTCTTGTGCCTCCTATGCCCTTTGCGTAAGCCAGGGCAATATCCTTGGCTCTGCCCGAATAGTCCTGTTCAACCGCTAGGAGGCATGGAACGCCGCCGCCCTCTACGTATGTCCGCCTGACAAGGTGGCCGGGCCCCTTCGGTGCTATCATGAAGACATCAACATATTCCGGCGGCACGATTTGGCTGTAGACAATTGCAAAGCCGTGTGCAAAGGCCAGTGCATCCCCCTCCTTGAGATGGGGCTTTATTTCTTTTTCATAAACCTTGCCCTGCAGGTGGTCCGGAATTAGGATCATTATAATATCTGCTTCCTCTGCTGCCTCGCTGACGGTCTTTACCTGGAGGCCATCATTTTCGGCAACTTCCCAGGATTTGCTGCCTTCATAGAGGCCTACAACCACATCAATGCCGCTCTCTTTCAAGTTAAGGGCGTGGCCGTGGCCCTGGCTGCCGTAGCCGATAATTGCAACCTTCTTTCCCTCAAGTAACTGTAAATCAGCATCGTTGTCATAATACATCTTTGCCATGTCATCATTCCTCCTCAACTTTTATACAATTTGTTCCTCTATTTATGGCAATAATGCCAGTTCTGACCAGTTCTTTTATGCCAAAGGGCTTTAAGAGTTCTTCAAAGGCTTGGACCTTATCTTTATCTCCCGTGAGCTCTATCGTCATTGTCTTGCGGCTCACATCTACGATATTGGCCCTGAAGATCTCGGCAATTTGGATAATTCCTGCCCTCATTTGAGGTTCGGCATCCACCTTGACCAAGACCAGTTCCCTCGTAACCGAATCTTCGGGAATGATCTTACTCACTTTGATGACATCCACCAGCTTGTTCAGCTGTTTTTTTACCTGTTCAACTACATATTCGTCGCCTTCAACCACTATGGTCATCCTGGAGACTTCCGGATTCTCGGTGGTTCCAACAGCCAGGCTGTCGATGTTATAGCCCCTTCGGCTAAAAAGCCCTGCTATTCTAGATAGTACACCTGGATGATTCTCTACAAGTACTGAAAGTGTCGTTTTCATGCCTTACCCTCCTATCATCTCATTGATGGGAGAACCGTTTAATACCATGGGATATACATTTTCATTGATGTCTATTACACATTCAAGCAGGAAGGGACCCTTATGCTCTATCAGCTTATCTATAGCAGCCGATATTTCCTCCTGCTTTTGAATCCTCAAACCTTCGATCCCATAACTTGCTGCAAGCTTTATGAAGTCAGGCGCAAATCTAAAGTGCACCTGGTTGTAGCGTTTATCGCAGTAAAACTCCTGCAGTTGACGAACCAGCCCTAA
>LFSJ01000191.1:9240-10565 GCA_001512695.1 Tepidanaerobacter sp. DTU063
TGAAAACTTCCATCGCCGCAAATATTGATTACCATCTTTTCCCCGTTTGCAAATTGAGCTCCGATTGCTGCCGGAAGGCCGTAGCCCATGGTGCCGAGGCCGCCTGATGAAATGAAGCTGCGGGGCTCAATAAACTTATAGTGTTGTGCAGTCCACATCTGATGGCAGCCAACTTCCGTTGTAATAATGGCCTTACCTTTGGTTTTGTCCGAAAGATGGCGGATTACTTCAACAGGGTTTAAGCCCTTGCTATCTGCACTATATGTCGCATTCTGTTTCAAGCTATCCACATAGTTGTTCCAGTCCCCTTTGTCTTTTGAGGCAACATGTTTTTCTATTTCCGATAAAACCTGTTTTACATCTCCCACAATCGGCGTATCTACCGGTATATTTTTCCCAATCTCTGCGGGATCGATGTCAATGTGGATTATTTTGGCCTTCGGAGCAAAGCCCTCCATCAGGCCGATGGTTCGATCCGCAAATCGAGCTCCAGCTGCAATTATTAAATCGGATTCGGCTACAGTTTTGTTGGCCGGAGCTACTCCGTGCATGCCAATCATGCCCACATAGAGGGAATGATCTGCCGGAAAGGTTCCCGTCCCCATCAGCGTTGTCACAACGGGGATATTTGCCTTTTCGGCAAGCTTTTTCAGCTCTTTTTCAGCTCTTGCAGAATTAATGCCCCCACCTGCACAAATCAGGGGCCTTTCCGCCTCGTTTATCATCTCGGCTGCCCGGATTACCTGTAGCGGATGGCCTATCACATTGGGTTTGTATCCCCTTAACACGATATTTTTAGGATACTTGAAATCTATTACCGTTTGGGCAACATCTTTCGGCAGGTCTATTAACACGGGGCCCGGCCTGCCCGTTGAAGCGATATAAAATGCTTCCTTGACTATGCGGGGAATGTCTTTGGCATTTTTCACGAGGTAGTTGTGCTTGGTAAAGGGTGCCGTGGCACCGGTAATATCCACTTCCTGAAAGACGTCTCTGCCTATAACGCTTGTAGATACCTGGCCGGTTATTGCAACGATGGGAATGGAGTCCATGTATGCCGTGGCAATTCCCGTCACTAAGTTTGTAGCACCTGGGCCTGATGTGGCCATGCACACGCCAACCTTGCCTGAAACTCTGGCGTAGCCGCTGGCCGCATGGGCAGCTCCCTGTTCAAAGCGGGTCAAAACGTGTTTTATTTTCGAATTGTTGAGGGCATCGTATACTGGAAGTATAGCACCCCCGGGATATCCAAAGATAATTTCCACATTTTCGAGTTCAAGGGATTTAACTAAAGCTTCAGCTCCAGTAATTTTCAATTTAAGTCA
>LFSJ01000015.1:0-145 GCA_001512695.1 Tepidanaerobacter sp. DTU063
GCACAGGGGCATGCTATGACGAGAACCGATACTGCATTAATCAAGCCTGCCGTAAAGTTGTCAAAGACAAGGTACCACACGGCAAAGGTAATGGCCGCAACAACTACTACAACGGGGACGAAGACGCCCGATATTTGGTCTGCCA
>LFSJ01000015.1:198-3877 GCA_001512695.1 Tepidanaerobacter sp. DTU063
TTTAATGATTTGTGAAAGGACGGTATCCTTGCCAACCTTGGTCGCCTTAAATTTAAAGGTCCCGGTCTTATTGATGGTAGCACCTACTACCTCATCCCCCACGTGTTTTTCAACAGGTATGCTTTCACCGGTCAGCATGGACTCATCTACGGAGGAATAACCCTCGGTGATAACTCCATCTACGGGTATCTTTTCTCCCGGTCGCACGACAACTATGTCTCCCACTTCCACTTCTTCTATTGGGATGTCTATTTCCTCGCTGCCACGAATTACCCTTGCGGTTTTAGGGGCCAAGCCCATAAGCTTCTTTATAGCTTCGGAAGTCCTGCCTTTTGCGACTGCTTCCAAATATTTGCCAAAGGTAATCAGAGTTATGACAACTGCTGAAGCTTCAAAATATAAATAATGGTGAATCTGTTCAGCGGGTACAGTAAAGGCATTGTATAAGCTGTAGAAAAAGGCTGCGGAGGTTCCCATGGCCACCAATACGTCCATGTTGGCGCCGCCGCCCTTTAAGGCATGATAGGCACCCTTGTAGTACCTAAAACCGATTATGAACTGCACGGGTGCAGATACTGCCAGCTGAAACCAGGGATTGAACAGTATTCCTCCTGACATTCCCATCATGTGTAAAAACATACCAAACAGCAGCGGAGCTGAAAGTATAGCAGAAATCACCGCAAGGCTGCCGAGATTTTTTATTTCCCTTTCACGCTCTTCCTTTTCCCTGTCTATATTTACATCGGTCTTTTCAAAGGCATCATAGCCTGCATCCCTTACGACTTTAATAAGGTTTTTCAAGCTGGTCTCGCTGCTGTTAAACTCAACCGTTGCTGTTTCCGTTGCAAAATTAACTGTTGCTTTATAGACCCCGGGTGCTTTTGAAAGGGCTTTTTCAATTCGGGCTGCACAGGCCGCACAGCTCATGCCTTTTAAGCCGAGCTCAGCCTTGTCCATAACCACATCATAGCCCGCGTCTCTTACCTTTTTTATAAAATCCTCGACGGAAACCTTTTCAGGTTCAAATGTCACGTTCAATTTTTCCGTAGCAAAGTTTACACTGGCATCTTGAACACCGGGCATTTTCCCTACGACCTTTTGAATTCGTGCCGCACAGGCAGCACAGGTCATTCCCTTTATTTTAACACTGGCTTTTTCTATATTTTCCGCCATTGTTTCGCCTCCTCCGCACTTTATATACCCCATGGGGGTATCTCTGTTTTAATTGTATTACTACTACATAATTTTGTCAACTGCTTTTAGCATATTCGAGGTACGAGCTCACCTACAGGGCGGCTTAAAATCCTTGAAGTGCCCAGTGCCGTCCTGGCCGTTATCTGGCCGGAATCGTTGACTGTTCCGATTATGGCCGCTTCACGGCCATTTTTACATTTTTTTATGGCTTCCAGTATCTTTGCTGCCGCACTGCTTTCTACTACTGCCACGAGCTTCCCCTCATTGGCCAGCTGCAGAAAGTCTAGGCCCAGCATGTTGCAGGCAGATGCCACCTGGGGTTTTACGGGCAGCTTTTCTTCATAGATTTCTATACCCACACCGCTGGCCCGTGATATGTTGTAGAGGACTTCCGCCACTCCGGCCCGGGTAGGATCGCGGAGGACTCTTACTGATTCACCAAAACTTCGCAATGTATTTACTATGTCTACTAGGGGTGCACAGTCACTTTCCAAAGGGGGGTCAAAAGTAAAATCCTCTCTGCTTGATAAAACCGCCATTCCATGGTCTCCTATAGTGCCGGAAATGATGACCTTGTCACCAGGCTTGGCATTTTTTACGGATATATTGACGCCAAAAGGCACGTAGCCTGCCCCTGAAGTATTGATAAAAATCCCGTCGGCATCTCCCCTTGCCACAACCTTTGTGTCGCCCGCAACGATTTTCACCCCGGCCTCACGGCAGGTCCTGGCCATGGAACTTGCGATTCTCTTTAAATCATAGAGTCTAAAGCCTTCTTCAATAATAAAAGAGGCGCTTAAAAATAAAGGCACAGCACCCCTCGTCAAAAGGTCGTTGATCGTCCCGCATACGGCAAGCCTGCCAATGTCGCCTCCGGGGAAAAATAGAGGTTTTACGGTGTAGCTGTCAGTAGTAAAGGCAAGTTTATTAAAATCGATGTCTAAAACGGCAGAATCTTCCATTTCATTTAATATGTCACTGTCAAATTCATTTAAAAAAACTTCCTGTATCAGCTCTTCGGTGAGTTTACCACCCCCGCCGTGAGCGCTTAAAACTATGTCCATACATTACCCTCCGTACTTGTAGTAGATGGCACAGCTTCCCTCGGAAGACACCATACATGGCCCGATGGGGCTTTCCGGTCTGCAAAATGTCCTGAACAGGGGACACTCTAAAGGCGTCAGGATCCCTTTCATGATATCTTCACAGCTGCATTTTTTATTTAAAGCCTGCTTATGGTGAATTGGCTTTATGGGCCATCTCTTGCGGGCATCGAAAAAGCTCCAAGCTTCTTTTATTGCAAGACCGGAATCTTTAATAAGGCCAAAAGCCCTCCACAAGGCGTCACAGGGCTTAAAAACCTTTTTTATTGCTTCCTGGGCAACCATATTTCCGGAAGTTGAAACGGCCCTTTTGTACTGAATATATATTGAAGGCCGATGTAAATTCTCTCTAATTATCTCGATACTTTCCATTATATCTTCAGGAGCAAACCCGGAAATAACAGCAGTAATGCCAAAGTCCCGGGCTAAAAATTCAAAGGGCTTTGAGCCGGTAATGGTGCACACATGGCCAGGCAGTATCAAACCATCCAAATTTACACCGGTTTGAAAAAGAGTTCTAAGTATTTGCGGCATGGTCCTGTGAAGGCTTAGGACACTAAAGTTTTTTATGCCTTCCTTCTTAGCCTTCATGATTGTCAGTGCAACAAGGGGGGCGGTTGTTTCAAAGCCTACAGCTACAAAAATCACCTGATTTGAAGGATTGTCCTTTGCCATGGCAAGGGCATCTAAGGGCGAATAAACGACTTTAATGCTTTTACCATGGGCAAGCTCTACAGCTAAGCTGGACACGGTTCCTGGAATCCTTATCAAGTCCCCAAATGTAACAATGGTAAAACCGCATCTTGCGTATTCAATGATTAAATCGATGTCTTCGGAAGCTATTACGCAAACGGGACAGCCCGGTCCCGAAACGAGTTTAACCCTGCCTGTGTAAAACTGCCTTAGGGCATATTTTGAAACAACTTCCGAATGGGTCCCGCAGACTTCCATGATTTTGAGCTCGGTATTTACACTTCTCAAGACTTGATTTGTTCCCATAGCTCTAAATTCTCCTTTGCCCATTTACCGTCAATTACCTGTATCGCAAAGCCTGCATGAACCAGGACATAATCACCTATGTTAACTCTTGGGACAAGCTGTATATTGACTTCCCGGCGTAGACCTTCAGCTAAAACTTCTGCGTTCGGCCACCTAATATTTTTGACCTTCATGGGAACTGCAAGGCACATTGGACTTCACCTCTTTTTACGAAAAGTATGTCGAAGCGATGGCAGCCTGGCCCAGTGAAATACCTCCGTCATTAACGGGTATTTTACTGGGGATGTATACCGCAAATCCTTCCCCTTGAAGCTCCCTATTTAACCCTTCCAGGAGATACCGGTTTTGAAAACATCCTCCGGAGAGGACAACTTTTCCTACAT
>LFSJ01000196.1:0-187 GCA_001512695.1 Tepidanaerobacter sp. DTU063
TTTGCTCAAGAGGCTAAGCGGGAAAAAGGAGGAGAGGGCCAATGCTTGAAGTCAAGAATGTAAGCAAGAGTTTCGGCGGAGTCAAAGCGATACAGGATGTCTCTCTCACTGCTAATAAAGGTGATATCATCGGAATCATAGGCCCCAACGGTGCCGGAAAGACAACATTGTTTAACGTAATAACCGG
>LFSJ01000196.1:193-10666 GCA_001512695.1 Tepidanaerobacter sp. DTU063
GTATACAAGGCTGATAATGGCAATGTCATTCTTGACGGCAAAGAGATTACAAAAATGGAACAGCACATGATCACCCGGGAAGGAATTGGCCGCACCTTTCAAAACATCCGTCTCTTTAAAGGCTTGACGGTCTTAGAAAATGCCATGTGCGCTTTTGACCCCTTGTCCAAATATTCTATTTTTGATGGGCTAATTCCAACACCCCGCCGCTTAGCTGAAGAAAAGCGTGGCAGAGAAATTTGCGAGCATTACCTTAATGTAGTCGGAATGCTCCAGCATAAAAATGAACGGCCGGAAAACCTACCGTACGGTCTGCAGCGCAAACTGGAAATCGCCAGGGCCCTGACATGTCATCCAAAGGTACTTTTGCTGGACGAACCTGCTGCTGGCTTAAATCCTACTGAAGTTAAAGAGTTGACCGAGCTCATTGGCAGGTTGTGTGAGGATATTGGCTTTGCCATTCTATTGATAGAGCACAGGTTGGAACTCGTAATGGGCATTTCCCACAGAATACACGTATTAAACTTTGGAAAGCAGATTGCAGAGGGAACACCTGATGAGATAAAAGAGAATCCGGATGTTATAAAAGCTTACCTGGGAGAGGGGGAAATCAAATGCTGAAGGTGAAAAATTTAAGTGCATCATACGGCCATATTGAGGCATTAAGGGATGTTTCCCTTGAAGCTGAACAGGGCCAAATTGTCAGTATTATAGGCTCCAATGGAGCAGGCAAGACTACACTCCTCCGCTGTATTTCAAGCCAGGTAAAGCCCACATCCGGCACCATTGAGTTTTTAGGTAAGCCTATACCCGATCAGCCACATAAGGTAGTAGAAGCAGGTATAGTGCACGTTCCTGAAGGCCGTCGGACTTTTTCGGGCCTGACTGTTGAAGACAATCTATTAGTAGGTGGCTACCTTTTAAAGGGCAATGAGCTATATGAGAATCTAGAAAAAAACTACAACCTATTTCCGATTTTACGAGAGCGCAAGTCGCAATATGCAGGAACCCTTTCAGGTGGTGAACAGCAAATGCTGGCAATTGCTAGGGGGCTAATGTCAAAACCAAAGCTTATCCTGCTAGACGAACCATCCCTCGGTCTTGCACCGATCATCGTAAACCAGGTATTTGAGCTTATTGAGCAAATACGTGACAGCGGGGTAACCGTTCTTTTGGTTGAGCAAAATGCGCGCAAGGCCCTCGGCATATGTGATAAGGCCTACGTCCTTGAGAACGGAAGGATCACCCTGTGCGGAGCAGGTTGTGACCTTTTAGAATCTGATGAAGTGAAGAAAGCATATCTTGGCGGATAATGCAATTGGAGGTAAAACATGATACGCAAATGGAACGAAGAATCCCTCGATCATAGAAATGCACTGCTGTATGCGATGGGGGTATCTGAGGAAGATGCTCAGCGACCGGTTATAGGAATCATTAATTCATGGAATGAGATGAATCCGGGCCATTTTCCCTTTAGGAATGTAATCAAAGACATAAAAAAGGCTGTTTATGACTCCGGAGGCCTAGCCCTAGAACTCCCCGTCACCGGCGTATGTGATGGCATATGTTCTAACACCCCCGGTGACCGTTATACCCTCCCTGCCAGAGACATGGTCTCTTCTGAAGTGGAAACGGCGGCAGAACTCAACATGCTAGAGGGCATGATAATGCTCGCTACCTGTGACAAGGTAGTGCCGGGCATGATAATGGGAGCTCTCAGGGTAAACATTCCGACGGTGATGTTCACCGGCGGATACATGGCTCCGGGTGAGTACAAAGGTAAGATGATAACCCTCACACATACCAAGCAAGCATATGCTGCTTATGTAGCTGGAGATATAAGCAAAGAAGATTATAAATCGATAGTGAAAAATGCCTGTCCCACACCAGGCGCGTGTCCATTTATGGGGACCGCAAATACCATGTGTGCTACAGCGGAAATCCTTGGCCTTACACCCCACGGCAATGCAAGCGTGAAAAGCCAGACAGCATCTTGGAGGCAAATGGCGATAGAGGCCGCAAGAAAAATCGTCGAGCTTGTAACAGAAGAAGTTCGCCCCCTTGACGTGATTAGATATGAAAACTTTGAAAATGCCGTGAGATACATGATGGCAACAGGTGGTTCTACAAACTCTATTCTGCATATACCTGCGATGGCGCGTCAAGCGGGAATTGACATAACACCCGAACTTTTTGACAGGATAAGCCGTGAAGTTCCGGTAATTAGCACCATATACCCAAACCACCCCACATACACGATGGTAGACTTTTCTAATGCGGGAGGCCTTGGCGCAGTCTTGGCTGAGCTTGCCGAGGAAGGCTTAATTAATACCGATGCGAGGGGAATGTTCGGCACAATAGCCGATAAAATTGCCCTCTCACAAAACCTAAACCGGGATGTAATTCGACCCGTATCGGAACCCATTTATGAACAAGGGGGACTTGCCGTGCTTTCAGGTAATATTGCAACTGAAAGTGCCATCGTGAAATTTTCAGCTGTTGAAAGAGAAGCATGGCAATTTACCGGTCCCGCAAAGGTATATGACTCCCAGGACGATGCCTGGAATGCCATACTGAGAGATGAAATCGTCCCGGGGGATGTGGTGGTCATCCGCTATGAGGGTCCGAAAGGTTCACCTGGCATGCCCCACATGGAGACCTTCATGGCAGCGGTCCTGGGCAAGGGGCTGGGAACTAAGATTGCCCTCGTTTCGGATGGGAGATTTTCCGGGGCCACAGGCGGTCTTGCCATTGGTCACGTATCACCTGAAGCTTATGAAGGCGGAAATATAGCCTTAATTAAAAATGGAGATATAATTCACATTGATATAGAAAAGCGCATTTTAATGGCAGATGTCAGCGATGAAGAATTTAAGGAGCGGAAAAAAGCCTGGAAACCTGTAGAAAAGCCGGCTGCAGGTTGGCTAAAATTATACAGAAAAAACACAACATCAGCCCACAAAGGTGCAACGGTTTATTGGGATTAGAAAGTATTGCATTGAAAAACGGCAATTTAAAGGAGTGTATTCAAGTGGCGACTTTCGAACGTTTTAAGTTTAAAAGCGTAGATGAGATAAGGGAAAAGGTTAAGGAACTGGGTGTAAACATAAACTTTTCAGATGACCTTTCACCCCTTGCAAATCCCGTTAAAATAGGGCATGTTGAAAGCCCCAACTCTATAGCGGTTTTGCCCATGGAAGGCTGTGACAGTGAACGTGATGGCAGTCCCTCGGATCTCGTGAGGAGACGCTATCGTCGGTTTGCTGCAGGCGGAGCAGGCCTTTTGTGGTTTGAAGCCTGTGCGGTGGTGCACGAAGGGCGGGCTAACCCCCTTCAGATGTATCTGACGGAAAAGAATGTAGGAGCTTTTCAAGAGCTTCTAAAAGAGGTGGACCGGGAAGCGGCAAAATATAACGGCAGCGACCACAGGCCGGTGAAAGTCCTTCAACTCACACATTCCGGCAGGTATTCAAGGCCCGATGACCTTCCGGCACCTATTATAGCACAGCACGATCCCTTGCTGGACCCGAGAGTGGGCCTTTCCCCCGATGATCCGGTTGTGACTGACGAATATTTGGACGTGTTGATTGAAAAATACGTGAAATCTGCGATTCTCGCAAGGGAAGCAGGTTTTGACGGTGTCGATATAAAGGCTTGCCACAGGTACCTGCTATCTGAACTCCTTGCAAGTCACACAAGAGAAGGCAGATATGGTGGAAGTTTCGAAAATCGCGTTCGCTTTCTCATAGAAACAATTAAGGCAGTTCGCAGGGAAGTGGGCAATGATTTTATAATCGCAAGCCGCTTTAATGCATTTGATGCTCATCCATATCCTTATGGCTTTGGCGTTGATAAGGAAGATTTTTGGAAGCCGGATTTAACCGAGCCATTGGCCCTTGTAAAGCTGATGGTTGAAAACGGCGTAGACCTTCTCAGCAGTTCTGCAGGAAATCCATACTATAAGCAGCCGTACGTAACCAGACCCTTTGACCAACCAACTATAGGTGGTGAGCTTCCTGAAGAGCACCCCTTGGAAACAGTTGCACGTCTTTTTGGGTTAACCCGTCAAGTTCAAAAGTCTGCTGGGAATATCCCGGTGGTAGGCAATGGCTATAGCTGGCTTAGGCAATTCCTGGCAAATGCAGGTGCAGCCAATATCTCAGACGGTTCCTGTGCCATAGTTGGAATTGGCCGTCAGGCATTTGCTTATCCTGATGCACCGAGAGATATACTTGAAAAAGGTGCCATGGACCCGAAAAAGACTTGCATTTCCTGCAGCAAATGCACTCAAATCATGCGTGACCACGGCCGCACGGGCTGTGTCATAAGGGACAGCGAGGTTTATCTTCCCCTTTACAATGAAGCAAGAAGTAATGCTACCAAGAAATAGACTTTGGAGGAAAATATGAGAATTTTAAAAAATAGAGTCGGTAGAGTAATAGAGCCGGGTAAGGTAGATTTTCTATTGCGTACAGTTGATGAGCCAAAGGAGCAGCAGGTTGTAATAAAAATCGCATCTAGTGCCATCTGCGGCAGTGACCTGCATATTTTTAAGGGCAAGCACCCTTCAGCACCCTTACCGGTAACTATCGGCCATGAGTTTGCAGGTGAAGTAGTTGCTGTCGGAAGCAAGGTCAGTAAAGTGAAAATAGGGGATAGGGTAACGGTAGAACCGGTCATTGTTTGCGGGAAATGCCGGGCTTGCAGGACGGGCAACTACGGATACTGCGAAAATATCAGCTTCACCTACCGGGTAGGAGACGGAGCTATGGCCGATTATATAACAGTGGAAGAGCCCTATGTGTACAAATTGCCCGAGCACCTGTCTTACAGTGCAGGTGCCCTAATTGAGCCTCTAGCAGTTGCCGTTCATGCAGTAAGGAGAGCTGATATAAAGCTGGGGGAAAAGGTGCTTGTAATAGGCGCCGGAGCAATAGGCATTTTAGTAGCAGCCCTCTGCAGAAGGAGGGGTGCTGCAGAAGTTGCCATCGCAGATTTTTCTCAAAAGCGTTTAAATATTGCCCTGGAACTTGGGGCAACTATGGCTATAAATCCATCGAAGCAGAATGTATATGATGTTGTCTCTAAAATTACAGATGGAGTTGGAATGGATAAGACTTTCGAATGCGTAGGCCTAGAGGCAACTTTTAACCAAGCTATGATGGCCCTGAGGAAAAACGGTTTAGCTACAATAGTCGGCATCTTTGAAAATCCAAACATAACTATCCCGGCCACGCGCTTCATTACCCATGAGATTAGGGTTCAGGGTTCACAGGGCTACTGCTGGGATTTCCCCATCGCCCTGGAAATGTCAAAAGAAATCGACCTTGAGAAATTAATCACACATACATTTAAATTAGAGGATTTGCAGCAGGCACTTGAAACTTGCCTTGACAGGGATTCAGGTGCACTAAAGGTTATTATTCATCCATAATAATTTGGCAAAAAAGGAGTATGCATATGAGGAAAACTGCTATCGTTACCGGCGGAGGCCGAGGTATAGGTTTTGCAACAGCTTACCAGTTGGGTAAGGATGGCTACAATATAGTTATTATGGGCAGAAGCTCCGAAGAAAGCTACAAGGAAAACCTTGATTTGCTAGCGAGAGAAGGTATTGAGTACCTTTACGTTCAGGGTGGAATAGATAAAGCGGAAGACAGGCAAAGATGTGTTGATGAAGCCATTAAAAAGTTTCAAAGGATAGATGTCTTGGTAAACAATGCAGGTGTTGCACCAAAAGTGAGAGCCGATCTACTTGAAATGACGGAAGAGAGCTTTGACAGAGTCGTAGGTATAAATACGAAAGGCACCATGTTTATGACCCAGCTGGTTGCCAAACAGATGTTAAAACAGGAATTGTTGGGTTCCAAGAGAGGCACCATAGTAAATGTTTCTTCGATTTCAGCTGAAGTGACTTCTACCAACAGAGGCGAATACTGCGTTTCCAAGGCCGGCATTTCCATGCTGACAAAACTATATGCAGACAGGCTGGCCGGCGAAGGTATATACGTATATGAGGTCAGACCCGGAGTTATCGCTACGGATATGACTGCAGGAGTTAAAGAAAGATATGATGAGCTTATAGAGCAAGGATTATTCCCGATAAAGCGTTGGGGCAAGCCGGAAGATGTAGCAAATGTGGTTTCTGCACTTTGTTCTGACAAATTCCTATACACTACGGGCATCTATATAAATGTGGACGGAGGATTCCACATACAAAGACTGTAACAGAATCCCGTCATTTGCCGGGAAATACTAAAAGCTGGAGGATGAGGGATATGATTGAAACAACAATGAAGGTAAAGGACTACAACATTAGGGTTTATTCTCTAAATACGGTTGTAGTGGGAACCGGTGCAGCGGGTTTTAATGCGGCTGACCGGCTCGTAAGTTACGGACAAAAGGACGTAGCAATTGTAACTGAAGGCATTAATGCCGGCACATCGCGCAACACCGGTTCTGACAAACAGACCTATTATAAATTAACACTGTCCGGAGAAGAACCTGACTCCATTAGGGAGCTTGCCAACACTTTATTTGAAGGCCAGTGCATGGACGGTGACATTGCCCTCTGCGAGGCGGCACTGTCGGCGCAATGCTTTTTAAAACTTGTGGAACTGGGAGTTCCCTTCCCACGCAACAGGTACGGTGAATATATAGGCTACAAGACAGACCATGATCCACGGCGGCGGGCAACTTCAGCCGGTCCCTACACCTCCAAATTTATGACTGAATGCTTGGAAAAAGCGGTGCGGGAAAAGAATGTAAGGATTTTTGATAAGCTGCAGGTTATTAAAGTAGTGACTAAGGACAACAGGCTATTTGGCCTTTTGTGCATTGACTTAGAAAACCTTGACGATCCAGACATGCGGTATGTCGCCTTTAATTGCAAAAACGTAATATATGCTACGGGTGGTCCGGCAGGCATGTATGCGGATTCGGTCTATCCCCTGGGCCATTACGGAGCCACTGGCATAGCCTTCGAAGCAGGGGTTATGGGCAAGAATCTCACCGAATGGCAGTACGGCTTATCATCCATAAATCCCCGCTGGAATGTTTCCGGCACTTACATGCAGGTACTGCCGAAGTTTATTTCCACTGATGAAAATGGCAATGATGAGCGGGAATTCCTCTTTGACTTTTTCACCGATAAAGGAGATATGCTAAGCAAGGTGTTTTTAAAGGGTTACCAATGGCCCTTTGACGTTCGCAAAATAGACAATGGCTCATCCATCATCGATATACTGGTGTACATTGAGACATGCGTCAAGGGCCGTCGGGTATTCCTTGATTTTCGCGACAATCCGGGCGGCGAGGAGATAGACTTTTCGATTCTGGCACCTGAAGCACGGGAGTACCTCGAAAGGGCAGGAGCCACCTTTGGCACACCCATTGAAAGGCTAATGCACATGAACGCTCCGGCTGTGAGCTTTTACAAGGACAAAGGTGTGGACCTTCACAAGGAGCCCTTAGAAATCGCCCTTTGCGCCCAGCACAACAATGGTGGCCTTGCCATTGACAAATGGTGGCAGACAAATATTGAAGGTTTCTTTGCAGCAGGGGAGGTTAGCGGCAGTCATGGCGTGTATCGTCCGGGGGGCACCGCACTCAATTCCGGCCAGGTCGGCTCAACAAGGGCAGCCCAATTCATTTCCGCAAAACGCAAAGGGGAACCTGCTGATATAGATACATTTAAAGATGTGGCATTTGCTCCAATCAGCGATGCCATCGCCATGGGTGAGGCAGTCCTTTCAGATGATGATACCGTAGAAAAAATCTGGCAAAATTCCGCAAAACGCATGAGCCGTTTTGGCGCTGCCATCCGCAGCATAGAGGATATACGCAAGGTGACGGAAGAAATAAAGGAGGAGCTCGCAAATTTCGGCAGTATCGTCAAGACTGCTTCCGCAAACAAGCTTCACAAAGTATATCGCCTTTACGATATTCTCATATGCCAATACGTGTATTTAAATGCGATGGTGGATTACGTGGAAAAGGGCGGCAAGAGCAGAGGTTCAGCTCTATATACCGACAAAAACGGCTATTTGCCCTACGATAACCTACCGGATATGTTCAAATACACTCTCGATGATGGTTCAAGAAGCGATATGGTGCAGGAAGTCATATACAAAAACGGCCGGTGTGAATTCATGTGGCGTAAAGTCCGAGAGATTCCGGTAGAAGACGACTTCTTTGAAAACGTTTGGAGAAGCTACAGGGAAAACGGCAACATATACTAAATCATAAAATCAAAAAGGGAGAATGATAATGGAGGCACTACAACAAAAAATGCCGTTCTATTCCATTGTTTTTGCATCAACTCGATACTGGCCGAATGCCATACTGAATTAATATTTTTGGGAGGAGAAATGCCGATGAAGGCTAACAACATATTTGACGTAAAAGGCACCGAATTTCCTGCCGGTAGGCACACAAGGGTGCTTGTAGGGCCAGGCGCTCCGGCAGAAGCCGAGGGATTCGTCTTGGGCCATGTGACAATCTATCCCGGAGGTTCGGTACCCTTGCACTCCCACGAGCAGGAAGAAGTGTATATAATCCTCAGCGGACATGGGAAAATGCACATCGAAGGAGAAATAGCCGATGTAAAACCGGGAGACTATGTGTATATAACACCCAACTCCAATCATCTGCTTGAAAACAAGTCAAAGGAAAACATGATAATGATGTTTTGCTATGCACCTAAAAGCATAGTTGACCACTGGCAGGAAGAACTGGAAGGTAAGATAAAATAGAGCGATTTTAAGTCATTGAAGTTGAGCAGACGTCTAGCATTTTTACTGGTACATTTTAACTTTCAAGAGTATTAGTTATTTTTTGCTAACGAAGGCTACTACAAAATGATGATCGTAGTAGCCTTTGTCTGATTATAGCGTAGAGCATTTTTCATATTTCATCTTGGTCTTCTAATAATTCAATTATTGTATTTTTTATCAGTTAATCATTGTATTTCTTTTCTCGTTATATTCGATAGTGGGCACCAATATAAATTTTTAAAAAAATTTATTTTATAAAGAAGGACTTTTGAAAAAGGCGTAGATTAAAGTATATATAGAAAAGGTTTTCTATAGAAATAGACTGCAAGGAGTGCTTTATCTTGCGGAGAGCAACTATTACCGACGTTGCCAAAAGGGCGAATGTTTCAATTTCTACGGTTTCAAGAGTATTAAACAAGAATTATCCTGTCAGTGATGAGTTGAGGCAAAAGGTACTTCAGGCTGTTAGTGAATTAAACTATCAACCGAATGCCGTAGCCAGAAGTTTAAAAAAACAAACTACAAATACTATTGGTGTCGTAGTTGCAGATATATCAAATCCTTTCTTCATGCAGATAGCAAAAGGCATTGAAAGTATTGTGAGTCCACAAGGATATCAACTCATATTTTGCAGTACCGATGAGAATCCCACCAAAGAACATACTTTACTTCGATTGTTATATGAAAGGCGTGTGGATGCAATCATCCTTGCATCTTGTGACACAGATTCTTCATATTTAAATCAATTAGCACAAAATAGTTTTCCAATAATACTAATAGATAGAAAAGTACCCAATTGCAATGCGGACGTCATAGTAGAAGACAATTTTAGTTCAGCCTACATGCTCGCACAGCATTTGATACAAAACGGTCATAGAAAAATATGTGTCATAAACGGTCCGTTAAAAGTAAGTTCTGCATCCGAGAGATTCGAAGGATTCAGAAAAGCTTTAGAAGATAACGGTATAGATTTGAAAAAAGAATACGTACTTGAAGGCAATTTCATGCGATGTGATGCATATGGTGCTGTAAAGAAGATGATTTTAAATCATCAAAACGATTTGCCTACAGCAATTTTTGCAACGAACAACCTGATGGCGGAAGGTGCGATGGCAGCTTTACGGGAGTTTAATATAAAGATTCCCGACGATATTTCACTTGTTTCTTTTGGCGACATAAGTATCCCTGACCTAATTGATCCAAAATTGACCGTAATTTCGCAAAATGCCTTTGCGATAGGGCAAAAAGCTGGTGAAATGGCACTTTATAGAATTAAACGAGGCGTAAAAAAACATGATTTTAAAGAATTTATAATGGTTCCTGAATTAAGGATAAGAGATTCGGTTAAAAATATTGAATTGTGAATTAAGCGTTGTGTAAAAATATGACCTAATAGAAAACGTTTTCCATATTTTAATATAATTTTTGCTGTTAAATATATTATCTCTCGGGGGGTGGTACTTTAATTGCAAAACAGCATCACAAAATTATTTATTTTATTAAACACAATAAGTACTTAAAGTTATCTCAAGAAAACAAAGCTACTATCTAGTTGTATTTTTGGGAACAATTCATATCATTATTCGCTGCAAAGTGTTCAAAATTTATTTTAAAGGAATAATTACAAGAAAGAAATTAGGCTTTGTAAAGTTAACATGAAAGAATAGCACCCGAAAATGGCCAATAGCTTCATGCCACA
>LFSJ01000082.1 GCA_001512695.1 Tepidanaerobacter sp. DTU063
TTGTATAAACCGTATTCACTTTGCCCTAAAAGGCGAAGCATGATTGGTGTATAAACTATTGCTATGATGTATCCAAGAATCATTGAGCTATACGATAGTATAACCCCCGCTTTTAACTGATTAACTTTCATGAACATTCTCCATAGTAAAGCATTTTATCAATTCGAAGTTGGGCACCGTAACAATGGTGACCATACTATTAGATTATATTTGAAAAGCTTAAAAACGTTCTATTTTAACCATCCAGAGGTAATGCATCCAAGGTAATTAGAAAGCTGTCCACTAGGATTTCTCCGCATACCGAATTGGGTTCAACCTTCAATTCGTTTTGTTCTTTATAGTCTCCTACTGCTCTTATCCATTACGATGGATGTTTACGGCAGACCCTACCAGCTTTCTTACAATAATGACTTCTCGCATTCATATGGAAGAGTAGCTCCAAGAAAAGCGGTTCGCGGTTGTATATTCCATGTACATTTTAAGCCAAACAATTCCGTAGATAATCCACGGACTTGTTGCGTTCCGCTTCAAGAATAGTGAGGATATGTGAGAAGTCAATTTTGAACGCATCTTCGATGTTATCAATTTTTTCTATTTTCCGAGACTGTAAATTGAACTTCTCTAGTAGCGTGCTTAATCTTGAAAACATTGCGTAATCTGTTCTTTCATATACTATAAACGGTTTTCTCAACAAAATTGAAAACACTGCACCGTGGAATGAGTCAGTGCAAAACAATGCACAGTCGTTGATATAATCAATAAATTCCCCTGGACCTGTTCGATAGGTTTCTTTTTCTCTAATATCGCCTAAATTAATTACTTCAAGGCTATTAGCTTTAGCCATGTTCTTAATTTGATTTCTATGGTTCTCAGGTATTCCGCCGAGAAAGTACGTTAAAACATATGTGCCCTTAGGTTTATTAGATGCTTGTTTCGAAATGGCCAACCACTGTTCTTTGGTTAGCAGTAGAGTAGGATCAACATGCACCGGCACATCAATTCCCGTTAGTTCTCTTATAATTCTTGAACCATCATTTTCTCGTACCGACAGGTATTCCATATCGAGCAGACCCCTTTGATACAGTTCACGATATTCATGGGGGATTTGAGAAATACCAAAGCTGGCCGCATAGGAGAATCGCCTATCTCTTGGAGCAAAGCCAAGAAAGTATATGGGAGAGCCCTTAGTATAGTAAGGATTCCAAACTTGGTCACTGCCGACCACAAAGTAATCATAACGATCAGCAATATCTTCAGGTATATTATTGTCGGATATACTATATTCCGTTTCATTAATATACAGCTCTGTGAACTCTTTAAATTTTTCAGTTCTAATCATCCGCGAGTTCTTATACTCACTTTTGTAAATCGTATCTGATACTTTTGCATACACGACTCTAGAGACTTCACTGATCGATTTACCTTTTAGCGTTTTCACCTTTTCTATAAGTTTACGTGCCCGTCCTTCACTATTACTTGGAAGATTATCGACGACTAAGGTTTCTACAGTAAAGCCTTGCGATTTCAGCACTTCTTGCAGTGCGTAGTTTTGAAGCCTATTACCATAATTGTGATATCCGTTTAGCGTTACTATAGCGATTCTATTAATGTCTACTCAACTCCTCCCGCTTCGCTTTTCCACCGACTACTATAATGATTGGAGGTCAAACCAAGAAATTGTGAGCCCCAGTATATACTAGATTTCTACTTAGCCTGTGGCATGCATAAGTTGATTCCGTCATCGTAGTGCATTATACGTACGTGATGACACTAT
>LFSJ01000157.1:0-451 GCA_001512695.1 Tepidanaerobacter sp. DTU063
TCTGAGCAAGTCCAAGTGCTTTGTACTCCTGGATTTTTCGGTATTGCTCGATTCCAATCATTATTGGTTTCCTCCTTTGGTTTGTGTGTTATTGAAGTCATAATACCTATATTAGTTCAAGCATAGGCATCACCTCCTTACCTCCTTGTTAGGAGTCAATAAATTAAACATTATAAAATAAAAACACCCATTTGGGTGTTCTTGATAAAGTATGTCAATACTGTCATTAATTTTAATTTTACAATTATGCTACTAACAGAAATTTATTTCTTATTTTCTGTACTTGATAAACTAATTTTTCCAATTAGTGCCATCGGATTACGTAATTATTAGCTTAATATTCAACAATAAGCTATTCCGATTTCAATATTTTCGCTATCATACCATCAATGCAGTCGTCTTCATCAAGGCAAAACACATTCTTCGCTCTACGTTCCGGCTTGCCTTTTCC
>LFSJ01000157.1:587-1132 GCA_001512695.1 Tepidanaerobacter sp. DTU063
TCAATCCATAACACATAGTCCGGATAAAAATTGCCTGCTTCGAAGAACCCCATTCCTACCTTGCTCTTGTTGCGGAGCAAGTATAGTTTTTTACCCTCGAAAATTGCAGCATTTGCATCTACATATGCCTTAAGTTTATCAACAAACCGTTTCTCGTCTTCATTCAGACTGACCGGTGATACAGTCAGTTTCAAACCACCCGCTCTCAGACAGATGAGCGGTGTGTAGAGGTGATGCCGGAAATCAAAAGCTATCAGTGAATTGCTAAGTATACCTTTTTCATAAGTTGGTATACCGCTATGCTGATTAAGCAGAGCCTTCAAATCCTCAACAAACTGCTCCACTGTCCCGGCGGTTGGATCACCATCATAGGCATCATAATACGAAAGTTTATATTCAGCAACAAAGTTACCATCGCTGTCACTCAATTCCTGGTATTCTAGGAACCTTTCCTCCCACTTTGCTTTTTCGTATTTGTAGAACTTATCAATATAACATTTCAGCACCATAATGGCCAAGTCAGTTACAAGAACAAGCTTTTCCAT
>LFSJ01000036.1 GCA_001512695.1 Tepidanaerobacter sp. DTU063
TGGGTATGCCGCAGCTTTATGCTCCGGCACAGCTGCCATTCATATGGCGCTAAGAGCAGCCGGTGTGGGGCCAGGTGACATTGTGTTTTGTCAGGACTTGACATTTGCGGCAACAGCTAATCCAATCATTTATCAAAACGCGACTCCTGTTTTTATTGACAGTGCTCTAGAAACTTGGAACATGGATCCTGTTGCCTTGGAGCAGGCTTTTGAGAAGTATCCCAATGTAAAAGCGGTGATCGTGGTACACCTCTATGGTTTGGCTGCGGACATGGATCCGATTGTAGAACTTTGCAAGAAGTATAATGTCGTATTGATTGAAGATGCCGCTGAAAGTCTAGGTACTACATATAAAGGGAAATATACCGGAACCATAGGTGATTACGGGATCTTTTCTTTTAACGGCAATAAGATTATAACCACATCTGGTGGTGGAATGCTGGTTTCAAACAATGAGGAAAGAGTTGCCAAGGTACGTTTCTGGGCAACACCAGCGAGAGATAAGGCAAGGCATTATCAGCACAGTGAGTTGGGCTATAATTATAGAATGAGCAACATTGTAGCCGGTATTGGCCGGGGACAGCTAAAAGTGTTAGATCAACGGATTGCTAAGAAGAAGTATATCTTTGAGTATTACAAGCGTGAGCTTGGAGGTTTGGATATAATCCAATTCATGCCGATTAACGAGTGGAATGAACCCAACTAT
>LFSJ01000048.1 GCA_001512695.1 Tepidanaerobacter sp. DTU063
AAACTTGCTGCGGTGCATCTTGGAATGAAAGAGTAATGTAAATGAGCTGCAACACTGATTCAGGTGTAGCAGCTCATTTTTATATTTAAGCGACAAGCTTTTTTAGACAAGTCATGATCCAGGAGTAGATTGTAGCCGGCGAGGCCTTAAAGTGCCACAAATAGTAATCATTATTCTTTACTTAAAAATATTTAAATGCTATAATGGTGGTAAATATTGGTCGAAAAAAGGGGGCGCATATAAACTGACAAATAAGCTTAGTTTCAAAATCAATATGTTAATTCTTTCACTTATCATTTCGGTAGTTTTTATCCTTTCAGTTTTAGTAATTCGAAACAGCTATGATTTGCTCACCCAAACCCTCGGGACTACTGCAATGGAAGTAGCTGCAGTAACTTCTGCCACAATAAACCCTTCTGAATTTACCAAAATAAAGACTGTAGATGACACAAAAACCGATATTTACAAAGCCATGCAGGAAAAATTAAGTTACATAAGGGAGAAGTCCGGCTCAAAATACCTATTCACCATCAGGAAAAATGACGCGGGTGAATATATTTATGTGGTGGACGGATCTGTAAAACCGGCTGAGTTTGGAGATGTGGAAAAGGCCTATGAAGAATTTGACAGGGCCTATGCAGGGGATTCCTTCATCAACAATAAACTCCAAATTAGTCAGGAGCACGGCGTATTAGCAACTGCTTTTCATCCCATAATTCATAACGGTGAAATAATCGGCATTGTAGGCGTTGGCTATGATGTAGAGCAGGGCTACCTGGTTTTAAAAGAGATGATTAACAATATTGTAGTTTTGGCTATAGTGTTAGCAGCTGTTGCCCTAATAATTGGATTCTTCTTTTCCAAAAAGATTTCCCGTCCTCTGGAACTTTTGGCTGCTGTAACCAACAAAGTATCGAATTTTGATTTAAGTGTCGAAACAATTGATATAAACTCAAGGGATGAGATAGGCAATCTAAGCAAAGCCTTTAACTTAATGATAAATAGCATAAAGGAAATTACAAAAGACACCAAGTACTCAACTAACACAGTCCTGGATATGTCCCATTCCTTGTACACAATTGCCGACAATGTAAACTCGCAAGTCAATGAAATATCTGAAGCAATTCATCACGTCGCTGAATCCATAACGGAGCAGGCCCATGACATTGATAGGGGCTCAAAACAGACGGATGAGCTGGCTGAAAGCATAGAAAAGGTGGCCAGTTCAATTAACGACATTACTGATATTTTCAGCCAAGTGTACAATTTAAACGACAGGGGTTCCCAAGCCATCGACTCGTTGATTCAGAAGTCAAAGGAAGAGGAAGAGGCCGTACTTGAAGCGGAAACGAATATTAAGGACATGGATGAGAGTTCCCAGAAAATAAGTGTCATTCTGGACACGGTGGAACAAATATCCGATCAAACAAACCTTCTGGCGTTAAATGCCAGCATCGAAGCAGCACGCTCTGGTGAACACGGCCGTGGTTTTGCCGTGGTTGCTGAAGAGATACGAAAATTGGCCGACGAGTCGGCAAAATCAACGGAAGAGATTAAAAAGCTGATTACTGCAATCCAGGACAGGTCTAGTAGAGCTGTAAAATCCATGGAAATCAGCAAAAAAATCGCAGAGGAACAAAACAGCATTGTAGAAGAAACTGGCAAGGTTTTCAGAGAGCTTTCAAATGCCATTAAAAAATTAGCTGAGAACATAGAAACTATAGAAGTGCTAAATTCTGACATGAACCATAAAAAAGATGCCATCGTAACAATGATAAGGGCAGTTCAGGAATCTGTGGAAGAAATTTCGGCGGTATCCCAGGAGACTTCAGCTTCTTCCCAGGAGATACTGTTTTCAGTAAATCAACTCAAAGAGCACTCCAGAACCCTAAACGATCTGGCTGAAGAACTAGGTGTAAAAGTAGACCAATTTAAAACCTAATATGCCACCATTGTTTTACTGGCAAATTTACACTGCCGCGTATACAAGCGGCAGTGTTTTTTATGTAGCTTTTAAGCAAACATTACTTTTTTGTTACAGATAAAACAGCTAAAAAATTTGTCCAAATTTATGGTATAATAGGGAAAAATAAGAAAAACCCAGGGAAAGCTTATGCATGGAGGTAAAGGCCGTGATTCATTTAAGAAAAAAGTTTGCCTTAATAATGATTGTTGCCCTCGTTTTTTCACAGGTTCCACTGTCCACATCTGCTGCTTACAGTGAAACGAAGGGAGTCCTATTAGGCTCGTCAGAAGCTCCTCAAAATGGTTCGGCTCGGGAAATTATCGAAACAACTTACCCCCAAAACAACCAAACGGATGTGGAAGTAAAACCGACAATAAAAATTATATTTAAATTCCCCGTTGAAATAAAGGACACGGATAAAATCGTCTTGGATTCCGGTGGAGAAAGGTATCCGTTGGGCCCAAGTGAAATATACCTCCTGGACGACGAAAGGACCCTTTGCATAGATGTGGGGAGAATCGGAAGGCCCCCCTTAAGGCGCGGCACACTGTACCATCTCACTTTGTCAAGTGGTGCGGTTAAACTTAAAGAACATGAAATCGCAAATGAAGATATCTCCATAAGCTTTGTCACCCGGACCGAGGGCCAAAGCCCCAAAGTCACAGCTTACTCTTCTTTAGCAACGGGTGCTGATGACATTAGGTCCCTTTCGGGGACCAGGCTTTCCCGTGAAGCTTTCATACATATAATTTTTGACCGCAATATTAAGCTTGAGAAAAATACTGACAAAGATAAGTTCCTTGAAGGGATAAAACTTTATCGCATACCCAAGCCCCAAGAAACGGACGAATCAGGTAATGACAAGGCCTTTGAATTCGAGCCGGGCATCACGGAAGCTGATTTGAGGGGAGAAGCCAACCGGCAGGAAATAGTAGTAGAAGACGTGGAGATAATCAACAACATCCTGCGCATAAAGCCCAAGTGGCCCCTGCTAAATCTCAACCAGTATCACATGACAATTGAAAAGGAACTGATAGAAGATCTAAACGGATATGCCCTGGAAGAGGATGTGGATTTTTACTTTTGGACTGCACCTGCTCCCGAAAAGCCAGAGTTTTTTTGGGAACATATTGAAGGGACGCTGCCCGGCAGCATACAAGACGATCCTTCTACAGGTGGAAAATCTTGCACTGTCGTCGGAACTCCTGCCTACGGTCCCGACATCCCCCTTGTTTTTATAATAGGGGGTGAGGCAATTCCCAAGGCCGGAGATGTATCCTCCCTTAAAAGAATAACCTTAGTTGAAGGTTATGAGCCAAACAGCACGGTAAAGATTTCTAGGGTTCGCTTCGAATATTATAATGAGGGCGATGTCAAAAATACGAAATTGTTCATATATCCCGAAAATATACTGGATGCAGGGAAGTACTATGTGCTGACCCTTCCGGAAGTGATTCAAGACCGCAGCGGCCAGTTCCTGCCAAGACTTGACCTGTATTTTACAGTAGGTGTGGATCCTGCAAAGGCTGCGGGAATTCACAAAATAGAGCCGGACACCTTTGAGCTAAAGGACATCTATAAAGGCACGGCGGCTTTTACCATAAAGGGATATAACTTCAATGAAGACATTGAATACATTACATTCAAACTAATCGGCGGCGAAGATGCCGAGACGGTCCAAACTGCAGTGTATAAAGAGGATATAGAGTTTAAAGGCATCACCCAGTTAGATGTGAG
>LFSJ01000161.1:0-7172 GCA_001512695.1 Tepidanaerobacter sp. DTU063
ATCTCCAAACGCTCGAGTATGTCCACCATTTCATCGGAGCTAATATCGGTGCCCAGCACCTTGTTTATCTTATCCGGGCTAAACCTGACAGCCTTTGGATAGCATGTGCCCGGAAATACGTCTACATAGCCCTTTAAGACTTTTCCTGCACCCAGCTCTTCGATGAGTTCGCACGCCCTATCGGCAGCTTTCAGGCACAGGTTGGGGTCGATGCCCTTTTCAAATCTCATTGAAGACTCGGAACGAAGGCCCAGCTGCCTCGAGGTCTGCCTTATACTGGAACCCAGGAAATTGGCGGATTCCAGGAGAATGCGAGTAGTGCTGGGAGTGATTTCAGAGTCTGCTCCTCCCATGACTCCTGCTACAGCCAAGGCTTTATTCGCGTCTGCGATTACCAGCATGTTTTCTGTGAGCTCCCTCGTGATGCCATCAAGGGTTTCCATTTTCTCCCCTGGCCTTCCGCGGCGCACTATGATCGAGCCGCCGCCTATTCTGTCATAGTCAAAAGCGTGCAAGGGTTGCCCGAGTTCCAACATCACGTAATTGGTAATATCGACGATATTGTTGATCGGCCTCACTCCGGCAGTCTGCAGCCGCCGCTGCATCCAGAGGGGCGAGGGTCTTATTACCACATCTTCCACTACCCGGGCTACGTACCGATTGCACAGGTCCTCGGCTTCTATTCGAATCTCTGCAACATCTTCCGCTTTTTTCTCCCCTTCTTCCCTTAGCCGAATCTCGGGTATATGGAGATCCAGCTTAAAGGATGCCGCAACTTCCCTGGCCATTCCCAGGATACTCAAGCAGTCGGGGCGATTTGGCGTTATTTCAAAGTCAATGACCGTATCTTCCAGGTTTAAGTATTCCTTGATGTCTGCCCCCAGGGGAGCATCCTCGGGCAATATGAAAATCCCTTCCTGGACCTCTTTGGGCAGACCATGGTCGTCAAAATTTAACTCTTCCGCCGAACAGAGCATGCCTGCCGATTCTACGTCCCTTAGTTTAGATGCCCGTATTTTTTTTCCGCCCGCAATCGTCGAACCGTGAAGCGCGACGGGCACCTTATCTCCTTCTTTTATATTTGTTGCCCCCGTCACAACTTGGAGCATTTCATTGCCTACATCCACCTGGACGACAAGCAATTTATCGGCATTGGGATGTTTTTCCACTTTGGTGATGAGGCCGACGACTACATTTTTTATATCCCTGCCCCAGTGTTCAATGCCTTCCACATTTGAGCCGGTCATGGTTAGCCTCTTTGATAGTTCATCAATATCTTCAGGAATATCCACAAAATCCTTTAACCAATTAATTGGCACCAGCATTTTTGCAAAATCCTCCTTTAAAACTGCCTTAGAAATCTTAAGTCATTTTCGAAAAATAATCTCATGTCATTTATTCCGTACTTGAGCATTGCGATCCTTTCGACTCCCATCCCGAAGGCAAAGCCGTTTACCTTTTCCGGGTCAAGGCCCACGTTTCTGAACACGTTGGGATGGACCATGCCACATCCCAGGATTTCCAGCCAGCCGGTATAGGAGCACACGCGGCAGCCTTTGCCTTCACAGGCTATACAGGAAATGTCCATTTCAGCACTGGGCTCCGTAAAGGGGAAAAAGTGGGGTCTGAAGCGGGCCTTTCGATTGCGGCCAAACATTTCATGCACGAATTTAACCAGGGTCCCCTTGAGATCACCCATTGTAAAACCTTCCCCCACGGTAAGGCCTTCCACCTGATGGAACATGGGGGAATGTGTAGCATCTACCGAATCGGAGCGGTATACCCTGCCCGGGGCTATTATCTTCAAGGGGGGACTTTGTTTTTCCATGGTCCTCACCTGGACCGGGGATGTCTGGGTCCTCAAGAGTATTTTTTCAGTGATGTAAAAGGTGTCCTGGACGTCCCTGGCCGGATGGTCCGCCGGTGTATTTAAGGCCTCGAAATTGTAGTAATCGAGTTCCACTTCCGGTCCCTCTGCCACTTCATATCCGAGACCTATAAAGATCTCTTTAATTTCATCCAGGACCAAAGTAAGGGGATGCTTGCTGCCTACTGAAATTTTAGTGGGAATCGTTACGTCTATGAACTCCTGCTGCATCTTTTGTTCCTGCACAGCCTTCTTTATTAACCGCATCTTTTCGCTAAATTTGCTTTCCAGCTCGTCCTTTATCTCATTGGCCAGTTTCCCGATGACCGGTCTTTCCTCAGCAGTCAGTTTGGCCATCCCCCGAAGCACTTGGGTAAGTTCACCTTTTTTCCCAAGAATCTTTACTCTTAAATCGTTAAGTTCATCCATATTTTGTAAATTAGATAGGGCTTCCAAAGTCCTTTCTTTTAATTGAATCAAATCTTCCCTCAACTCAGATACCTCCTGCGAATATTTAAGTAAAGTAAAAAGCTTTCGTCCAGCTAGGGACGAAAGCTTTTCTTCCGTGGTACCACCCTTGTTCAGTTTGATAACCAAACTCTCTTTGTGCTATAACGGTGAAACCGTGGAGACCTACTGAATTCAGCCCCCCTGCTCCAGAGTGAACTTCGGCGGCTTCTGCCTTAAGAGGGCTTGCAGTCCGCGACCCTCTCTCCCTGCAAGGCTCCCCCGCTTACTCTCTCCTTCATGGCATTTACGATGGCAACATTTGTCTATAAATAAGATAGGCCGTAATGGATCCGGTTACCTCAAAAATGTTCCAAAAAAAGTCGGCGGTCAGCATTGGCCACGCCCTTTCCGCTAAGGTTTACACATATTATAGCACAGCAAAAAGCTATTTACAAGAGAAAGATTGTGCATGGTAAGCAGGCGTATAGGCCGGGAAATCAGTTTGCACATTTTTTAATCTCACTGCCTGTTAAGCACTTTTTTCAGAAATTGACCGGTATAGGAGTTGGGGTTTTGGGCCACCTCTTCCGGCGTGCCCGTGGCAACAATTTGACCTCCTTTGTCTCCTCCTTCCGGACCCAAATCGATTATATAATCTGCAGTTTTTATCACATCCAGGTTGTGTTCAATGACTATGACCGTGCCTCCACCCTCCACCAGCCTTTGAAGTACATCAAGGAGTTTGTGAATATCGGCAGGGTGCAGGCCGGTTGTGGGCTCGTCCAGGATGTAGACGGTATTGCCGTTGCTCAGCTTTGAGAGTTCCGTAGACAGCTTGACCCTTTGAGCTTCACCACCGGACAAGGTGGTTGAAGGCTGTCCCAGCCTGATATAGCCAAGACCCACATCCCGCAGCGTCTCAAGCTTGCGCTTTATCTTGGGTATGTTTTCAAAGAATTCCAAGGCCTCATCGACGGTCATATCCAGTATGTCGGCTATGCTTTTGCCCTTGTATTTCACTTCCAGGGTCTCCCTGTTGTAGCGCTTCCCTTTGCAGACTTCGCAGGGGACATAGATGTCCGCCAAAAAGTGCATCTCGATTTTTATAATGCCATCACCCTTGCAGGCCTCGCACCTGCCGCCCTTTACATTGAAGCTAAACCTCCCGGGCTTGTAGCCGCGCATGCGGGCTTCGGGAGTCAGGGAGAAGACCTCCCTGATATCATTGAACACATTTGTATATGTGGCGGGGTTCGAGCGGGGCGTCCTCCCTATGGGCGATTGGTCGATATTTATGACCTTGCCCACATGCTCGATACCCAGTATTTCATCGAAATCCCCCGGAAAAGTCCGGGCTTTGTAGAGTTTTTCTCTTAAGACCTTGTATAAGATTTCATTAACCAAGGTGCTCTTGCCCGAACCGGAAACGCCGGTTACGCAGGTAAATAGCCCTAAGGGAAATCTTACATCTATGTTCTTCAAATTGTGCTCCCTGCAGCCCTTGAGTTCCAGCCATGCCTCATTTGGCTTTCGCCTTTTTTTGGGAATCGGAATCTGTTTTTTCCCGCTCAGATACTGGCCCGTGATGGACTCTTCGCTTTTCTCTATGTCTTCTATGGGCCCGCAGGCAACAATTTTGCCGCCATGTTCCCCCGCTCCGGGACCAATGTCAATGATGTAGTCGGCAGCCCTCATGGTGTCTTCATCGTGTTCCACCACCAGCACGGTATTGCCCAAATCCCTAAGGTCCTTTAAGGTCTTCAGCAACTTGTCGTTGTCCCGCTGGTGCAGACCTATGCTGGGCTCATCGAGAATGTACAGAACGCCGACTAATCGGGAACCGATTTGAGTGGCAAGCCTGATCCTTTGAGACTCACCGCCTGACAATGTTCCCGCCGCCCTGTCAAGGGTCAGATAGTCAAGACCCACATCTACTAAAAACTGCAAGCGGTTTTTTATCTCCTTTAGGACCTGGTGTGCTATCATTTTCTCCAATTCGCTCAGGGAAAGCTCATTGAAAAACTTTAAGGCCTCACGAATGGAAAGGGCAGTAACCTGGGCTATGGACTTGTCCCCAACCGTAACTGCCAGAACTTCGGGCTTGAGCCTGGCACCCTTACAGGTAGGACAGGGCTTCGTGCTCATGTATTTTTCGATTTCATCCCGCGCAAATTCAGGAGCTTCCTCGTAACGGCGCCTGAGATTGTTTATTACACCTTCAAATTTCCCCGTATGGCGTCTTGTCCTCTTGCTAAATTTGCTCACGTAGTTAAACTCTATATCTTCCTTTGAACCGTAAAGGAGGACATCTACAATTTCATCGGGCAGGTCTTTAATGGGAGTGTCTACGCTATATCCGTAGTGATTCATCACGGCGCTGAGCATCTGAAAATAGTAACCGCCGGGTGTCGCGCTCCAGGGGGCCACGGCTCCCTCGGCTACGGATTTTTCCCAATCGGGAATGACCAGATCAGGGTCGACTTCCATATTTATACCAAGGCCGCTGCAGGTCGGACAGGCCCCGTATGGGCTATTAAAGGAAAACATCCTGGGGCTCAGTTCCTCCAGGCTGATGTTGCAATCGGGACATGACAGGTTCTGTGAAAAGAGCAATTCCTGCTCGCCAATCACATCTACGATAACCAAGCCCTCTGCCTGGGCCAGGGCAGTTTCGATGGAATCGGCAAGCCGCGATTCTACCCCTGGCCTTATTATGATCCTGTCTACTATTATTTCGATGTGATGCTTTTTGTTCTTCTCCAGCTTAATCTCGTCACCGATTTCTATTAATTCTCCATCAACTCTTACCCGCATAAAGCCGTTCTTTTTGATACTTTCAAAGAGCTTGACAAACTCGCCCTTCCTGCCCCTCACCACAGGAGCCAGTATTTGAATCCTGGTCCTTTCGGGCAGCTTCATGATCGTATCCACCATCTGGTCGACGGTTTGCCTGGATACCTCTTTGCCGCAGTTGGGACAGTGGGGCTTGCCTATGCGGGCAAAGAGGAGTCTTAAATAGTCATAGATCTCGGTTACGGTCCCCACCGTTGAGCGGGGATTTTTACTCGTAGTCTTCTGGTCTATCGATATGGCCGGTGAAAGGCCTTCAATGTAATCCACATCGGGCTTATCCATCTGGCCTAAAAACTGCCGGGCATAAGCGGAAAGGGATTCAACGTAGCGCCTCTGCCCTTCAGCATATATGGTGTCAAAAGCCAGTGTAGATTTTCCGGACCCCGAAATGCCGGTAATCACCACCAGCTTGTCTCTCGGAATTTCCACATCTATGTTTTTAAGATTGTGCTCCCTGGCACCTTTAACTATTATCTTGTCCATATACCACAATCACTCTCGCAAATCTATATTATTTAGCCTTAATTACGCTGAAAGCTTCAGCCCTTATCTCGAAGATCATGTCCCTGAGTTCCGCAGCCTTCTCGAATTCCAGGTTCTTTGCCGCTTCCTTCATCTGCTTTTCAAGGTCTTCAAGTAGGGCTTTCAGCTCTTTCTTGCTCATCTTTCTTATGTCTTTGTCAGGCAGGTAATCTGCCGACTCTTCCGCTACTTTGGTAGCTTCAATTACATCTCTGACAGCTTTCTTGACCGTCTTGGGCACTATGCCGTGTTTTTTGTTGTATTCCAGCTGTATCTTGCGCCGGCGGTTGGTCTCATTGATTGCTCGGGCCATGGATTCGGTTATGGTATCTGCGTACATGATGACCTTGCCCTCCACGTTCCTTGCTGCCCTGCCGATGGTCTGAATGAGAGAGGTTTCCGAACGCAGAAAGCCTTCTTTGTCAGCATCGAGAATAGCCACCAATGACACTTCAGGCAGGTCCAGGCCTTCCCTTAGGAGATTAATGCCCACTAAGCAGTCAAACTTGCCCAGTCTTAAATCCCGAAGTATCTGGAGCCTCTCAAGGGTCAGTATTTCAGAGTGCAGGTACCGTGTCCTGATCCCTGCCTCCCTGAGATAATCGGTAAGGTCTTCCGCCATGCGCTTGGTGAGGGTTGTAACAAGCACCCGTTCATCTTTTTGAGCCCTGAGTTTGATTTCCCATATCAGATCATCAATTTGTCCTTTGACCGGCCGGACTTCTACTTCCGGGTCTACCAGGCCGGTGGGTCGGATGATCTGTTCTACTACCTGTGAACTCTTTTCCAATTCATAGGGGCCGGGAGTTGCAGACATAAATACTATTTGATTAATGCGCTCTTCAAATTCCTCAAATTTGAGAGGCCGGTTGTCAAAAGCGGACGGCAGCCTGAATCCGTGCTCCACCAGGGATTCCTTTCTGGAGCGGTCGCCGCCCCACATGGCGTGAATCTGGGGCAGGGTAACATGGGACTCGTCTATGATGATCAGGTAATCTTCCGGAAAATAATCAAGCAGCGTAAAGGGCGGATCTCCTGGCCTTCGCCCTGAAAGATGTAAGGAATAGTTTTCGATGCCCTTACAGTATCCCATTTCCCGAAGCATTTCTATGTCGTACTTAGTCCGCTGCTCCAGTCTTGCCGCCTCCAGGACCTTGTCCTGCCGCTTGAGTTCTTCAAGCCTTCTTTCAAGTTCCTCTTCTATTGACTTTATCGCCTTTTCCAATTTATCCTTCGGAGTAGAATAGTGGGACGCAGGGAAAATTGACACGTGACTGCGTTCCCCCAAGATCTCTCCGGTTAAGGTGTCAACTTCCAAGATGCGGTCGATTTCATCTCCGAAAAACTCCACCCTAATGGCTTTTTCCGTAAATGAAGCCGGGAATATCTCCAAGATATCGCCCCGGACCCTGAAGGTCCCCCTGTGAAAGTCAATTTCGTTGCGGGTAAATTGGATATCAACCAGCTTTCGAATTACTTC
>LFSJ01000161.1:7268-9947 GCA_001512695.1 Tepidanaerobacter sp. DTU063
GCGCTCAAAAAGGGCCGCAGTAGCCGAGTGCCTGAGTTTGTCAATCTCATCATTAATCGAAGCATCCTTTTCTATATAGGTGTCCGTGTGAGGAATGTACGCCTCGGGCTGATAATAGTCGTAGTAACTTACAAAATATTCTACGGCATTGCCAGGGAAAAACTCTTTCAGCTCGCTGCAGAGCTGTCCTGCCAAGGTCTTATTGTGGGCTATTACCAGGGTAGGCCGCTGCACCTCCTGGATGAGATGGGCTATGGTAAAGGTCTTGCCCGTGCCTGTAGCCCCAAGCAGTGTCTGAAACTTATAGCCTTTATTTACTCCCTCGGCCAACTGCCGTATGGCCTTAGGCTGGTCTCCCCGCGGAACGTATTCGGATACAACCTTGAACTTCCCCATGTTTTCTCCTTCCTAGTAAATATATCGGAAAAATTTGTGATCTGACTTCCTTATTATTTATCAGTGTCAATTATACCATATAGAGTATACAGTGAAAAGATAAAAACCGAAAATCAGTTCGGATAACTGCCTATAAAATGAAAAACCAGGCCCTTTTGCCTGGTTAGTTGATGTAAATGATTTTGTTCCTGCGGCGGGTAAAATATCCTCTTGATCTAGTGCCGTAGGTGTCCCCATCTCGAGATTGGGTATCAATGTTCATTATTTTTAACATGATGTCCCGCTTTTCTTCATCAGAAGCGGTGGCATATGCTTTCAACAACATATCCCTTTCGCGATCTAGGTATTCTTCCCTCGTCACTTGCTATCCCTCCTTTTATGTATTATGCATAATTGTATGTATGAAGACGTGTATTGAAAATGTTATTGAGAGTGTTATTTCTTTCACAAGTATTATATCATATAATAAACTTTCTTTCAAGTGTGGACTGTTTGAAATGTCATATATTTTCTAAATACTCTTTTGTTGTATAGACTTGTCATTGCTGCTATATATTTTCCCCTATATCCGCAAATTTATTCAAATGCGGAATAATATTCTTGCATCAAACTTTATTGACAAAAGAATAAAAGCATGTTATTATTAAGAGCAATAAAATGAATAGCGGAAAACTCTTATCGAGAGCAGGTTGAGGGACTGGCCCGATGACACCCGGCAACCGGCAGTGTTCAACACTGCAGCGGTGCTAATTCCAGCAGAACAGTTAGTTCTGACAGATGAGAGAGTGATTAAAACCTCTTCTTCATGGTGTCAGAAGGGGTTTTTTGTTGTAAATGGCCTGTTTTCTCGGTCAATAAAAGTGTTTTCATTGCTTTGTAGTTAACTTGTTATATAGGAGAGGTTGTTAAACAATGATATACATCAAGGACCTTACAAAAATTTATCATTCCGACACGGGAGATGTTAAAGCTCTTGAAGATGTAAACCTTCACATTAAACAGGGGGAAATATACGGCGTTATAGGCTTGAGCGGTGCCGGCAAAAGCACCCTCCTTCGCTGCATCAACATGCTGGAAACACCCACCGCCGGGACTATAGAAATCGATGGTGTTGAAATGACAAGACTGTCTCCTTACGCCCTGAAGGAATACAGGAAGAAAATCGGCATGATCTTTCAGCACTTTAATTTGCTTTCTTCAAGGACGGTTTGGGAAAATGTAGCATTTCCTCTGGAAATCGCGGGTATCAATAAACAAAAGATAAAAGACAAAGTGGATAATCTTTTGGAACTGGTAGGCTTAACCGACAAGGCCAACAGCTATCCATCCCAACTTTCGGGAGGTCAAAAACAGCGTGTGGGTATAGCCAGGGCTTTGGCCAACGACCCCAAGGTTCTCCTTTGCGATGAGGCTACCTCTGCTTTAGACCCTCAAACTACCCTTTCTATCCTCAATCTGTTAAAAGACATAAACGCAAAGTTTGGCCTTACCATCGTCCTAATAACTCACGAAATGAATGTCATCAAACAGATTTGTCATTCGGTAGCCGTCATAGAGAAGAGCAGAGTTGTTGAACAGGGCCCGGTGCTGGAAGTCTTTTCAAATCCAAAAACGGAAACGGCCAAGAATTTCTTAAAGGATATAACCTTGTCGGAACTGCCCGATGAGCTAAAGGAGCGAATCAGGCATCTGGAACAGACTAACTTGGATGGCAAAATCGTAAAAATCGGCTTTTTCGGTGAAATAACTACACAGCCCATAATTGCCACGATGGTCAAGAAATTTGGCATCAATGCCAACATCCTCTTTGGAAACATCGATTATATACAGGATGACCCATACGGTGTCCTGATAGTGGAGCTAAACGGGCAAAACGGCAGGGCAAATGAAGCATTAGATTATCTTAAAGGTCTTGGGCTTAAAGTAGAGGTGATTGAAAATGTCTGACATACTGAGATTACTGCTCGTTTCTACATGGGAATCTCTATATATGGTATTTAGTTCCGTGGCCATAGCCACTTTCTTCGGCATACCGCTGGGAGTTTTGCTGTTTGTAACCGATAAGCAGCAGATTTTGAAAAATGACCTTATAAATCAAGTTTTGTCCTGGATAGTAAACATTATCAGGTCCATTCCCTTTGTCATACTGCTGATTCTCCTGCTGCCCTTTACTAAACTAATAGTAGGTAAGGCCATAGGAACCACCGCAGCCATCGTGCCCCTATCAATTGCAGCAATACCCCTAGTAGGCAGGCTGACGGAGACGGCTTTGAGGGAGGTACC
>LFSJ01000161.1:10001-10847 GCA_001512695.1 Tepidanaerobacter sp. DTU063
TCAGGAATTACCATAACTACCATAAATTTAATTGGCTACTCCGCCATGGCGGGTGTAATCGGAGGGGGTGGTCTCGGGGATGTGGCCGTGAGATTTGGATACAACCGGTTCCGCCCCGACATCATGCTTTACACCGTGGCCATCCTCGTGGTAATGGTCCAGCTCATACAGATGGCTGGAGATGCTGTTGTTAAGCATCTATCCAAAAACCGCTAATTAAAAATCACTTTGAAAACTTAAGGAGGAAATCAGATGACAAGAAAAATAATTTCCATTGTTTCATTGATATTAGTTGCCTTGCTTGTTGTGAGCTGCGGTTCTGCTCAGAATTCACAACCTCAAGCTGAAAATTCCGAAGACGGTCAGCCTATTGTCCTGAAAGTAGGGGCATCCCCTGTCCCACATGCAGAAATCTTAAATGTTGTAAAGCCCCTTTTGGAAGCAGAAGGAATTGAGCTGCAGATAGTGGAATTTGCCGACTACAATCAGCCTAATTTAAGGCTTGCAGATAAGGACTTGGATGCCAACTACTTCCAGCACATTCCTTATTTAGAGAGCTTTTCTAAGGACCACAATTTAGACCTGACTTATACCGCAAAGGTGCACATAGAGCCCATGGGCATATATTCTGAAAAGATTAATGACATCAGCGAGCTCGAAGATGGTGCGGAGATTGCAATACCAAATGACCCCACAAACGGCGGAAGGGCACTCATTCTGCTGGAGCAGGCCGGACTCTTAAAAATCAAAGAGGGCGTGGGCATAACTGCTACAGTTTACGACATCGTAGAGAACCCCAAAAACCTAAAGATTACCGAACTTGAAGCTGCCACCCTGCCAAGAGTC
>LFSJ01000097.1 GCA_001512695.1 Tepidanaerobacter sp. DTU063
TTCCCTCTGCACGTGTACGGCCATAAGTCCAAGCATGGCAGCATTTAGGGCATTTATGCCCTCATGGGGCTCTGCGCCTGCGTGAGCCTCCTTGCCCTTGTACCTTACGGTCTTCCCAATAAATCCAATACTGCCGCCGTAAACGAAAGCCTTTCTATCTTCCACTCCTGCGGCTGAGTGAACCATCATGGCCATATCGATATCATCAAAGGCACCGATTCTTATGAACTCCTGTTTGCCGCCGAAAAACTTGATCTTGCCCTCGTCCCGGAGCCTTTCCCTGAACTCCAATTCCACATATTCCTCAGCGGGAACCGCCATAAATGCCACGTCCCCATCGAGCTTGTCCAAAGCGCCGCCTAAAAGCAGCCCCATGGCAGCCCCAAGCATTGACGCTATTTGGGCATTGTGGCCGCAGGCGTGGGCGGCTCCGGTACCGGAATCGGCACAGGGATGTGTAGGACTTACTACCGCATCCAGCTCTCCCATAATAGCAACTTTCACATCGTGCTTCTTGCCTTCGGCTAAGGCCTTCACTCCGGTTATGGCCAGGTTTTCTTCATAAGGCAAACCTAACTTTTTAAATACCTCTTTAACTAAAGCGGAAGTCTTGTGCTCTTTAAAGCCGAGCTCGGGATTGTTAAAAATCTGTTCACCTATCCGTATAATCTCATCCCGATGCTGGTCTATAGCTTGTGATACCTGCTCTTTTAACTGTTCCTTGTCCACCTTATCGCCTCCAAATAAATT
>LFSJ01000225.1:0-2842 GCA_001512695.1 Tepidanaerobacter sp. DTU063
CCGGGTTCATCCGGGTAGCCCAGTATTTCTACTATTTCACCTGATGGATTCCGACGCTTTTCCGGCCATTCGGTGATCTTAGCCACAACCTTTTGGCCGTTTTTTGCACCGATAGTCTTGTCTTTTGGTACGTACAAATCGTAAAATATCCGCTTATCATCAGGGACGACAAAGGAAAAATGTTTTCCCCGTTCCACTGTACCGACAACGGTTTTGAGGGCACGTTGTAATATCCGGATTACTTCACCTTCCACTTTGGAATTGGCCTTTGCAGCTATTTTTGGCCTGACCAACACCCTATCGCCGTGCATGGCCCCGTTCATATCTTCCCTGCTGATGTATATATCGTCAATTTCAGGATCGTCAGGCAATAAAAAGGCGTACCCTCCGGGATGGCCTTCCAGTTTACCCACTATTAAGTTCATTTTTTCCGGGACACCATACTTGCCCCGACGGTTCTTTACAACCAAGCCCTGCTTTTCCAGGTAATTTAGTGTTTTCAATAGCAGGTCCGTTTCCCTGGGATCAATATTTAAGGCCGAAATCAGTTCACCTTCAGTCATCGGCTTGTAGGCCTTTTCTCTCATAAAATCTAATAAATGTTCAGCAAATACCATGTTTACCTCCGTAATTTAGTTTTGTCTATATTTTACCCAATACTGGAAGATATAACAACCTTTCATGTCACAGATCAATACCTTTTTTTTAGGAAGAAGTAATTCGATATGCCGTTTTTTATGGCATTTGCCAACCGCTTTTTAAATACGGGACTTCTCAACCAACCTTCCTCTACCGGATTTGAAATCGTGCAAACCTCAATTGTTACAATGGGCATTTTGCTTATGTGTCTGCTTTGAATTTTTTCAAACACTTTTTCAGCTTGATTTGCGCCGAGGTTTTTGATACCGGGTTTTTTCTCAAGTTCCCTTAGGATTGATTCGCAAAGGATTTTCCCCTGCCCTTCATAATATGTCCCTTTAGCTCCGTGAATTTTCTTATTCCTGTCCCAATTCGTATGAAGGCTTATATACATTTCAGCTTCAAGTAAAAGGGCAGTGTTTATGCGGTCCTTTGTGTTTAGACATATATCCCTTTCTCGGGTCATCACGGCACGGGCTCCGTATAGATTCAATTCTTCTTTTAGGTAATTTGCCACATCCATTACTACGTTTTTTTCTAACAAGTTTATATGGCCTCGACGGCCAAAGTCCTTACCTCCATGGCCAGGGTCGATGACAATTACTTTGTCTTTCAGCAATATTGTTAACACAGACCTATCAAAGAAAATGATTAATCTTTCGGGAAGATTTCTTTCTACTTTCAGCTGATAGGCACAAGGATATTCAAGGGAAACTTTAATTATGGCTTTCTCGTTCTTTTCGGTCACTACTGCGGTATTTACCAATCCATCAAACACATTTATTGCATCCGGCGCCATAATGAGGGGACTGTCTAAGGAGATTTCATAGTTTTTTTCATGGATTTTGTTTATAGAACAGTTAGGGGTTTTTAAGGATTCAATTGTTAAAGCAGAGTATCGAGGCGTTGTTGCAATATAGACATTTGTGATGCCCTGCTTCATAAAGTTGCTCCTTTCTTCAATTCTACATTATCTTATTCCAACTATTTTTATCTGTACCATGTTTTGTTACTTCTAAAAGTATGGCGGGAAAAATAAAGATTTAGTGCGGGGGGTTTTTATAATGGGCGAAAACTTGATATGGGTGCCAGTACCCATTCGTACCCATTTGATTACACAAGAAGATGATATCGTTGAGGTCGTGCTGAGGTACACATCTTCCGCTGCCGAACCTGGAGACATAATTGTGATTGCGGAAAGCCCCGTTGCCATTTCCCAGGGCCGAGCTTTTCTTTCCAGTTCGGTCAAAAGCGGTTTACTGGCCCGTTTTTTATGCAAGTTCCCGAATAAAGACGGTAGCCTCGCAACACCGCAGGCAATGCAGCTGGCCATTAATGAAGTGGGCATGCTAAGAGTTTTGATGGGAGCCGTAGCTGCAGCCTTTGGAAAGGCCTTAGGCCGCTCCGGAGACTTTTACAGAGTTGCAGGAAAGGAGCTGGCCAAAATCGATGACATAGCAGGGACCCTGCCGCCCTTTGATAGATATATTGTTTTAGGGCCGAAAAATCCCCAAAAAATCACCGATGAAATATACAAAAAGACAGGTATAGCTACCGTGATCGCGGACATAAATGACATTGGATGTGTGGATATATTAGCCGTTTCAGGCAAAGTCTCAGAGAAACAATTAACAGAAATACTCAAGCATAATCCCTTTGGGAACGACGACCAACAAACACCTATTGTGATCCTCAAAAAAACTAATAAAGGTGGGTGAACTGACTTGTATGAAAAACAAAAAATCAAAGTAGCCCTGCTGGTATTTGTCATAATTCTCATAGGGATTAGCTACAATGTCTTTATAACCCGGTCTATACAGGCACTGAGGTTTTTAAATCCTGGTAAAACGGTAGTAATTGATCCTGGCCATGGCACCATTGATAAGGGTGCAGTCCATGAAGCAACAGGTGTTGCAGAAAGCCCCATAAATCTGGAAGTAGCCTTAAAGCTCAAGGAATTGTTGGAAGCCGAAAAAATCAATGTGGTTTTGACTCGGGACAATGAAACTCTCGAGATGGACACCAATCGCAAGGAACTTGAAAGGAGAATCAACCTGGCTGCCAAATCAAAGGCTGATATCCTGGTTAGCATTCATGCAAACAAATTTCCTGACCCGCAGTATTTCGGAGCCCAGTGTTTTTACAACCCCCAAAGGCCCGAAAGCAAGTTGCTGGCTTTGCTGATCCAGGAAGAATTGAAAAA
>LFSJ01000225.1:2858-3916 GCA_001512695.1 Tepidanaerobacter sp. DTU063
TGGGTTTTTTATCAAATCCTAAGGACAGGGAGAGGCTCCAAGACCCTGCTTTTCAGAAGATGATGGCGGAAAGTATCAAGAGTGGCATCCTTAGATATTTTTCCGGCGATTCCCCTACGAGGAATCCTGAATATTACTAATTGAAAATATTGCACATACATGGTATTCTTTTCATATGATACATCATGATATTAACTGAAAAGGGGTTTTGGTATGTTGCCGATGCCTACTAAATATAGCCTGGTAGCCGGAAGTTCAGAAGGGTCGACAGTATTGAATGCCTTTGATGGAGCATTGCTTGCCGCAGGAGCCGGTAATTTAAATCTCTTGCGGGTCAGCAGTGTTTTGCCGCCCGGTGCCGTTTATGACGAGAGTCTTGTTATTCCACCGGGAAACCTAGTCCCTACGGCATATGGGGCTATTGAATGTGATGTGCCGGAAACCGTTATTTCAGCCGCAGTAGGAGTGGGAATCCCGGATGATGATACTTTCGGCATGATCATGGAAGTTTCCGGCAAATTTCCTAAGGAAGTGGCTGAAGAAAAGGTAAGAGAAATGCTAGTTGAAGCTTTCAAAATGCGAAATAAGGCTCTGGCAGAGATAAAAGTAAAGTCAGCAGAGCACAAGGTAAGAAAAATCGGCTGCGCTTTTGCAGGAGTGCTACTGTGGTATTGATAAGGAAATAAAAGACAAGAACCCGCTTTTAGGGTTCTTATTTATTTTGAGAGTTTTAGCCGTTTGGATTTGTGAAAACAATGAACGTTAATTAGCAAAGCGGGAGCTAAATCGATACATGAGCCTATCACACGCTTGGCAACGAATGTCAAAGCAGGTAGGATAAATTAAGCTGTTTGTAGTTGTCAATTTTAATATGTTTTCTCAAGAATCTCTTCTAAGCCTTTCATGCTGCTTATGGGTGATTTGCAGGCAAAGTTTTGACATAGGTATATGGTGGCTTTGTTGTCAACTCTTTTCATTGCTTTCACAAATGGGATAAGTTTTTCTAATTTTTCCCTTTCATGGCCAGCTTGAGTTACAATAGTCACAGTGCTCGGCAT
>LFSJ01000094.1:0-2585 GCA_001512695.1 Tepidanaerobacter sp. DTU063
AGCAGGCGAATCATCTACGGCGATGAATTTAGGGTGCTCACGCGGCCTGCAAGTAGGGCAGAACTGGCCTATATCTTCGCAAATGCCTTACCCGACAGTGAGTATAAACAAAAAAATAACATTTCAAGGCTTCCCGATGTAAACTCCGAGACGAACTATAGTCATGAAATTTTCAAGCTTTACAATGCCGGCATACTCACCGGCCAGGACCGGAATCTGACCTTCAATCCCGATGCAAATATCAGCAGGGCAGAAGTAGCAACCATAGTAACGAGACTGGTAAGGCCTGATAACAGGGTAACATTCTGATTTCTGGAATCGAATTCGATTGAAAAGGGCTGCTGCGTAGCTTAAGCTTCGCAGTGGCTCTTTTTTATTATGTACGGGTTTTTTTCGCCTTTAATGGGTAAAATAACATAAAAAACAAGGCAAAATTAGGTGAAGTGATGCGAAGCATTATAAATAAAATAAAAAATATGTTCAAAAAGAGCTTAGTCGTTGAAGATATAAAACAGGAAAAGCCTGCGGAAAAGCTTTTGATATCGCCGAATCTCGACAAAAACGTTAAATACATAAAGGCTGTGTTTGACCGCTGTAGCGACCTGGTGGTGAGGGAGTTTAAAATACCTGCCAGAGAACCCATTGATGCCGCTTTGTTCTATATTGATGGCATGGTTGACAAGAACCTAACCGCCGCAAATATACTTCGCTCGCTGCAGTTTAACCCTTCCTTTATCAATGATAAAAATATAAACAAAAGTAATGCATTTAATATAGTAAAAGACCAACTGCTCAGCATCGGCGAAGTGACAACAGCAGGGGATATGGATACTCTAGTCCAAAAGGTCTTGTCAGGCCAGGCCGTCCTCTTAATTGATGGCACGGACAAGGCCATAATTTCAAGTGTCAGGCAATTGGAAAGCCGAAGTGTTGACGAACCACAAACGGAGCCCCTTGTCCGTGGGCCAAGGGATGGCTTTGTTGAAAGCATTCGCACTAATATAACCCTTGTTCGCCGCCGCATCAAAAGCCCCCGGCTCAAAATGGAGCTTTTAAAAATCGGTACCATTTCTCAAACCGATGTAGCAGTACTTTACATCGATGGTATCGCCAATGACAAACTGGTGAATGAAGTAAAGGAGAGACTGGGACGCATAGAAATAGACGGAGTGCTTGAAAGCGGATACCTGGAAGAATTCATCGAGGATTGCCCCTATACAATTTTTCCCCAGGTCAGTAGTTCGGAACGCCCCGACCGCATGTGCGCATGCCTTCTGGAAGGCCGTGTCGGCATATTGGTTGACAACACGCCCATATGCCTCATAGTACCTGCCACATTTCCACAGTTCCTCCAGTCGCCGGAGGACTACTACAACAGGTCTCCATATGCTACGTTTACCCGAACTATAAGGTTTATAACCATGCACATAGCCCTTTTACTTCCGTCGGCATACATTGCGGTGCTTACCTTTCACCAGGAAATGCTGCCCACACCCCTTTTAATTTCCATCGCAGGACAGCGGGAGGGAGTGCCCTTTCCTGCCTTTCTAGAAGCTGTCATGATGGAATTGGTTTTTGAGTTTTTAAGGGAAGCAGGTGTTCGGCTGCCAAGGCCCATAGGTCAGGCTGTGAGTATCGTAGGGGCCCTGGTCATAGGCCAGGCGGCAGTCAGCGCGGGCCTGGTGTCTTCTGCCATGGTCATGGTGGTGTCCCTTACCGCCATTGCCTCCTTTACCATTCCTACCATCAGCGGTTCTTATGCCATCCGCATTTTAAGGTTCCCCATGATGGTGTTGGCGGCATCCTTCGGCCTTTTTGGCATAATGGTAGGTTTGATGGCTATACTGATTCATGTTTGCACCCTCAGATCTTTTGGAGTTCCATATATATCGCCTTTTGCTCCCTTTAGCTTCAGCGATTTTAAAGATAATATTATCCGCATGCCCTGGTGGACGATGACAAAGCGGCCCAGTTTCATGGGAGTTGAGGACGCCAAGCGTCAGAAGTTACATCACAAACAGGGTCCCCCCGAAGACAAAGCCGAGCTGGAAGGAGGGGAAAGCGGTGCTTGAAAAGGGAAAAGTTAGCAGCAGGCAGGGGATACTGCTTCTTTCCTTTACGGTGGTGGTATCCACGGCGGTCCTGATAGCGCCCGCCATTACGGCAAAGGCTGCAGGGCGAGATGGCTGGATCTGCATTCTCGTGCTGGGTACGGCTTACGGCCTGCTAACATCCTTGGTAATTATGAAATTGTGGCAGAGATTTCCGGATAAGACCATAATTGAATACTCGCAAACCATTGCCGGTCCTTTTGGGAAGCTAATCGGCGCCGCTTACATCCTGTGGTTTATCCACGTCAATTCCGTCGTTGTCCGGGAATTTGGGGATTTTATCGTGGCATCCTTCATGCCGGAGACACCCCTTATTGCCTTTATTGTCATCCTCCTTTTGCTTGGAAGCTGGGCTACGAAATGCGGTCTGGAAGTTATATGCCGCGCCAACGAATTCATATTTCCCCTTTTTGCCTTGTCAGTTGCCGGGGTGTTTGTCCTGGCCCTGCAGGAGTCGGATTTTTCCAATATTTT
>LFSJ01000094.1:2686-8327 GCA_001512695.1 Tepidanaerobacter sp. DTU063
GTATCTGACCTTTCCCTTTTTCGAACTGGCCAGGTGCATCAATATAGGGCGCTTTATCGAGCGGGTGGAAGCCCTGATTCTAGTGATGTGGGTAGCGGGAGTCACCATAAAAGTTGCAGTATTTTTTTACATAGCATCCTTGGGGATGGGCCAGCTCTTTGGCCTTTCTGACTACCGCCCTGTGGTGCTGCCTATCGGGCTCATGCTGGGAGTATGGTCACTGGAGCTCTTTGAAAACTCGGTCATATCCATCCAGTGGCTAGCGGAAGTGTTCCCATTTTATTCGTTCATTTTTGAATTGGGCATTCCGCTAGTCTTACTGATAATGGCGGTATCCGGCAGAAAGGGAGGTAGGCCGAGGAGTGGGTAGACGCTTAATTGGAATTTTAATTATCCTATTATTTTTGCTTTTTGCTCTCAGCGGCTGCTGGAACAGGAGTGAAATCGAGAGATTGGCCATGACTACGGTGCTAGGCCATGACAAGGTGACCATAGACGGTCAGAAGAAGTGGCTGGTGAGCGCCACTGTCATAAAACCCCGGGATTTGGCCAGCCAGGGCCCACTAGGGGGAAACGGCAGCGGGGGCGACAAACCTACGATGCTGGTATCGGGCATCGGAGCGACAGTGTGGGAGGCAGGGAGGAACCTGGCCACGCGCCTTCCCCGCCGAGAATATATTGCCCATTCAAACATCGTAATAATCGGCGAGGATTTGGCCCGGGAAGGCGTAGACCAGCTCATAGACGTCCTCTTGCGTTCAAAGGATATTCGCTTAAACACCTGGGTACTTGTTTCAAAAGGACCGGCCTTAGATGTTCTAAAGATAGAGCCGGAATTGGAAGAATTGCTATCCCAGGAAATCATTGGCCTTGTGCAAAATCAACATGGGTCAAGCAAGGCTTTTACTATTGATATAAAGCGCTTTATAAATCAACTGATTACTCCCGGCCAGGATACAGCGGCATCCTGCATAGAAATCTTTGAGCGCAAGGAAGGAGACAGGGGCCAGGGGGAAGGCGGCTCATCCAAGGAAAATCCCCAAAAGGCGGTTCGGGTGGTGGGCACAGCAGTCTTTAGAAAAGACAAATTGGTAGGCTTCCTGGACGATTCGGAAACCAAGGGCTTTTTATATGTCACCGGAAGGGCAAAGCAGGGGATAATTTCCCTTAGCTTACACGAACATGCCAAAAAAGATGTGGCCTTTGCCATGACAAGGACCAGCAGCAGGATAATACCGAAAATAGACGATGATGGGGTTTCTTTTATTGTAGATATACACGCGGAAGGAGACCTGCAACAGCATGAAGATACAGAACCCGTAGCAAGCCCTGAAATCATAAAAGCCATTGAGGAAAAGGCGGCCCAGGAGATCAAAGCCTTGGTTGAAAAGGCCTTAAACAAGGCCAAAAAAGACTTTGGAGCGGATATCTTCGGTTTCGGGAGGACCTTACATAAAAGATATCCTCAGATCTGGAAAGGGCTGGAGGATGATTGGCGGGAAATCTACCCGGATATTGAAGTGACGGTGAAAGCGGAGGCCAAAATCCGCCGGACCGGCATGCTTACGGATACACCAAAAATCCATTAAACTTAAACCTTAAAGCGGTGATCGGATTGGCGCTGTTGATTATATCGGTTGTCATAATCTTGATGTTGGAGCTACCAGGTCTTATAAAAAGTCGGGTGTGGCGGGAACTGGCGGTTTTTTGCGGCCTGCTGATAATCGGCATTGCCTACGGCATAATCCATATATTCAAGCTAGGGATATTAAATCCCACTAAGCTGACCCAATACGTTATTGAGCCCATCTTTAAAGCCGTTGACAACATGCTAAAATAATAGTTTGCGACTATTGACAAGTACATGCGCCCATGGATAAAATAAGGTGTAATGAGATTGTGTGCTCGGAGAACATTAAGGGGGATTTTATAAATGTCTACCAAATACATATTTGTCACTGGAGGAGTTGTGTCATCCTTGGGTAAGGGCATTACTGCAGCCTCCCTGGGAAGGCTTTTAAAAAGTAGGGGTCTATCTGTCACCATGCAGAAATGTGACCCCTATATTAATGTGGACCCCGGCACCATGAGCCCTTATCAGCACGGGGAAGTATTTGTGACGGATGACGGTGGAGAAGCGGATTTAGACCTGGGACATTACGAGCGATTTGTAGATATAAACCTCACCAGGAACAGCGATACAACTACGGGGGCTGTGTACCTGTCGGTCATTACCAGGGAACGGCAGGGAGGCTATGACGGCAAAACGGTGCAGGTGATACCCCATATTACCAATGAAATCAAAGAGCGGATCAGGAAGGTGGGAGAGGAATTTAAGGCCGATATAGTAATAACGGAAATCGGCGGCACGGTGGGAGATATCGAAAGCCTGCCCTTTCTGGAAGCCATAAGGCAGATGAAGACCGAAGTAGGTCGGGATAATGTCCTGTACATTCATGTAACCCTAGTTCCCTATATTTCAACAGCAGGGGAATTAAAAACCAAGCCCACCCAGCACAGCGTAAAGGAGCTGCGGAGCATCGGTATACAACCCGATATCATAGTCTGCCGCTCGGAACGTCCCTTATCGCAAGATGTAAAGGAAAAGATCGCCCTCTTTTGCAATGTGGAGCCGGAGTGTGTCATTCAGAACTACGATGCCGAAACCATTTATGAAGTGCCCCTCATCCTCAAAAACGAAGGCCTAGACCAGATTGTAGCCAAGAAACTGGGCGTAGACGGCATGAAGACCGACCTTTCGGAGTGGGAAGAGATAGTGAGGAAAATCAAAAACCCCACAAAAGAGCTAAACATAGCCCTGGTGGGCAAGTACGTGGAGCTCCACGATGCCTACCTGAGCGTGGCCGAGGCCCTTTGCCACGGCGGCATAGCCAACGATGTAAAGGTAAACATAAAATGGGTTCACTCGGAAAAGCTAGAGGAAAATGATGTGGATTTAGCAAGCACCTTTAATAATATAGATGGCATGATTGTCCCCGGCGGTTTCGGCCAGCGTGGAATCGAGGGAATGATAAGGGCCATAAAGTTCGCCCGGGAAAACAAGATTCCCTTTTTCGGCATAGGGATAGGCATGCAGTGTGCCGTAGTCGAGTTTGCACAAAATGTATGCGGTTTAAAAGATGCCCATACTACTGAAGTAATGCCTGATACCCCAAATCCTGTGATAGATTTTCCAAAGACAAACTGCATAGATGATAAGACCATGCGCCTGGGGAGCTTTGCCTGCAAACTGTCGGAAAACACCATAGCAAGGGTAGCCTACGGCACGGAAATAATAATGGAGCGCCACCGCCACCGCTATGAGTTTAACAATGCTTACAGGGACAGCCTTAGTAAGTGCGGTATGGTCCTTTCGGGAATATCCCCCGAGGAAAACTTTGTTGAAATCATAGAACTCAAAGACCATCCATGGTTTGTAGCGACCGTATTTCATCCGGAGTTCAAATCCCGGCCCAATAACCCCCATCCCCTCTTTACTCACTTTATCAAGGCAGCCCTGCATGCTGCAGGAAAATAAGTGATGACTGAAAAAATACATTTATTATATATCAAGCTACAAAAAGAAGGCCAATTAGATTTAGGCCTTTCTTTTTTTGTTTTTCCACTTTTCGACAATATTTTAGAAAAAAGCAGGGAAAAATAAACATTTGTCTAATTATAATATTATAATTGTTTAAAATACCCAGAGGAGGGCAATTATGAAAAACATACGAGCTAGAGTTGCAATTGTCACGATGATACTAGTAGCAGCCTCTTTAGGAGGGTATACATACTATTTCCACGGAGAAGACTTTGCTAATTACATGAATCTACTGGCGATAGGGATAGCAGCTTTAATTTCAGGCACCGTATCTTTTCTCATAACAAGAGAAACTGCTCTTCCCGTTGATAAGATTGTCCAGAGCTTTGAAGCCATGTCCAAAGGTGATTTTACCGTCAAAATCAAGAAAACTGCCGGTGGTGAGATAGGCAAACTGGCAGATCTATATAATAACAGCTTGGAAAGGATAAAAAGCATCTTAAAAAGCGCCAAGGACATAACTGATGAGATATTGTCTTCTGCCGACTTGATGGACAGTATGGCCAAGCAAAGTCACCAAGCCTCATCTTCATACGAAGGCTCTATGAAGGAAAGCATAGAAAAGAGCTCCGAAAGCCTAAGCGAGATGCAAAAGTTGGTGGACAACATTTCGGACATGCTATCTCAAATGAGTGCGGGAGTGGAGCAGATTGCTGCCAGCTCCTCGGAGGCCGCAATAAATGCCGCAGATACGTCCGAAATGGCCAATTCCGGAAAAACTCTAATGGACAAAGTCGCGGAGCAGATGGAGAAAATACAGGAATCCAATAGGTACACATCAACCGTAATAAAATCATTGGGAGAAAGTTCTGAGACTATAGGTCAAATTGTCGAAACCATTACCGGCATAGCCGACCAGACAAACCTTCTGGCGCTAAATGCTGCCATTGAGGCTGCCAGGGCAGGTGAACAGGGCCGGGGCTTTGCTGTTGTAGCCGATGAGATAAGGAAACTAGCCGAGCAGTCCGGCGAGGCTGCAAAGCAAATCGGCGAGCTAATCACTTCGGTAATACATGAAGTGGAAAAAGCCGTAAAAGCTAAAGATGAAGGCTCGGCCAACGTTCAACAGGGCATAAATGCTGTAAAGGATGCATCCGCTGCTTTTGAAAAAATATTAGACGCTGTCACAAATGTTGCCCACCAGATGCAGGAGATTTCCGCGGCAACCCAGCAGATGTCTGCATCAGCCGAAAATACCAGCCAGTACTTCCAACAGATGACCGACATCAGCATAGATGCTTCCAACCGGGTGCATGAAATAGCCGAACATGTGGAGATACAGCACGTATTGCTGGGCGAAATCGCCATTTCCGTGGAGAAAATAAAAGAGGATGTTGGTAGACTGGCCCAGGTGATGGAAGGCATAAAAATCCAATAACATTTCCTTTAATCCACGCCTAAATCATGTATAATAATAAAGAAGAAAGCAAAAAACACGGCGGAGGTTGTACATCATAATGGAAATAAAAATCATAAAACAAGAGGAGAAAGAGCTGTTCAACGAGTTCATGGCGTGGGGACCGAAGGGCCATATTCTTCAATCCTATGAGTGGGGTGAAGTAAAGCGCCGCACAGGCTGGGAACCTATTAGGCTCCTTGTAATGGACGGTGGCAAGCCCGTGGCAGGGATTTCCATATTAAAGCGAAGACTTCCAATTCCCGGATTTAATAAATGCATCTTCTATGCTCCGAGGGGCCCGGTGGCCGATTACTCGGATGAAAAAACTCTAAAATTTCTCTTTACCCAGGTAAAAGCCATTGCCAAAAAACATGGTTCCGTCTTTTTGAAAATCGACCCTGACATAAAAGCACCTGATGAAAGGGTGGTCAAAAACCTTCGTTCTGTGGGATTTACCCATGTGGATTCGGGCAAGGACTTTGACGGCATTCAACCCAAATTCGTTTTTCGATTAGATATAAATAATAAGTCCCTAGATGAGATAATGGCGGGCTTTCATCACAAGACCCGCTACAACATCCGATTGGCCGCCCGCAGGGGCGTTACGGTAAAAGTAGGAGAGCGAGAGGATCTGAAGCCCT
>LFSJ01000039.1:0-11627 GCA_001512695.1 Tepidanaerobacter sp. DTU063
GCAATTTTCCATCTTTTCTATATCTCCATATTTCACCCTGATTTTCTACAGGGTTTGCCATGAGCAGTGAAGGAAGGAATCCTGACATTGGGACTAATAGCAGAAATGATATTTATCAGCATATTTCTACTTGTGCCCACATAAATGTAATCTCCTAATTCACTCATGGACCATGCGTAGTTGTTTTGTCTTGCATTATTGAGGTTATTATTATCAAACCCGTTTGTCGGGGTTAGCTTCTTGAAAGAACTCATAAAGTACATCCTCCTCTTTTTTCAATGAGACTTTTTTCACTATAATATATGCCCATGGTGGTTAACATTGCTACTAAGAGAAGGATGTCTTACTTTTAAAATACCTTTTGCGCTATCATTACGGCTTCACGGGCATCCTTGCCATAATAGTCAGCGCCAATCATATTTGCATACTCAGGATTTAGGACTGCACCGCCCACCATTACTTTACAGTCGGTATCAATTAGTCTAATGGCTTTAATGGTCTCCTCCATGCTTTTAAGTGAATTGGTCATGAGGGCACTTAAGCCAACAAGATGAATATTTGCCTGTTTTATCCTGGCAACAATTTCCTCTTTCGGCACATCTATGCCCAGATCAATTACTTCATATCCGTAATTTTCCAGCATGGCTTTCACGATATTTTTTCCTATCTCGTGAATATCACCCCTGACCGTAGCTAGCAGTATCTTGCCCTTAGTAAATGAACTTTGGCTTCCTATTTTTTTATTGTAGGAATTAATTATCTGAAAAGCGGTCTTGGCGGCTTCGGCGGACATTATCAGTTGCGGCAGGAAGATTTCACCGGTTTCAAATTTTTTCCCGACATCGTCAAGGGCGGGAATTAAAAAGCCTTCAACGATTTCCATGGGTGAATTATCGTCTAACAGCTCATCTATAGCAGGTTTTATTTCATCTGTCAATCCTTCACTTATTATAAACTTTAAATCATATCCGTTAGATCTTTCCGTGCTGGCAATCTCTGTTTCAACAGTTTTTGAATAAGTGCTGATGTAGTAGTCGGCATTTTTGTCATTACCTGACAGCACATTAAAGGCATCTACCGTTTTTATCATTTCAGGATCCAGAGGGTCGATGATTGGGATGTCTAGGCCTGCACCCAGGGCAGCTGCCAAAAAGGTCCTGTTTAAAAGTGGCCTGTCCGGCAAACCAAAAGAAATGTTGCTGATTCCGAGAATCGTCAGGACACCAAGCCGTTCCTTGATGAGCCGCAGGGCCCTGAAGGTTTCGAAAGCTGCTTCTTGCTCGGCCGATGATGCCAGCACCAGGCAGTCGACGATAATATCTTTTTTATCGATGCCGTAGGATTTTGCCCTTTCAATGATTTTTTCCGCTATTTCGAGCCTTTCTTCAGCAGTTTGTGGGACACCTTTTTCATCTAAGGTCATGGCAATTACACAGGCTCCGTATTTTTTGGCTATAGGGAAGATTTCCCTCATGGAACTTTCTTTGCCGTTTACCGAGTTTATTATCGGTCTTCCACTATATATCCTGCAGGCCGCTTCCAACACTTGGGGTTTTGGGCTGTCAAACATAAGGGGCAGATTAATGGTACTTTGGAGTTTTGTCAATAGCTCAACCATGGTCTCTTCTTCGTCAATTTCCGGAAGGCCTACATTAATATTTAATATTTTAGCCCCCGTATCCCTTTGTTTAATAGCTTCCTTAATTATGTATTCATAGTTGCAGCTTTTAAGGGCTTCCTTCATCTTGGGCTTTCCCGAAGGGTTTATCCTCTCACCAATAATATTGATGCCCTCTGACAAAACAACGGTTTTGGAATAAGAACTTACGGCAGTAATATCATCGACATCTCGTTTTATGGGCTTTAAATCGCCGAGCACATCATTAAGCGCCCTAATATGTTCAGGAGTTGTGCCGCAGCATCCACCTAGTATTGTAACGCCCTTTTCCGCCATAGCTCTGGCGTAACGAGAAAACTCCCGGGGACCAGTTTCGTAAATGGTTTTTCCGCCTTGGATTTTGGGAAGGCCTGCATTTGGCTGAATGATTATCGGTAGCTTGGAATACCGAACCAATTTTTCAACCAACTGCATCATTTCCTTTGGCCCCAATGAGCAGTTGGCACCTAAGGCATTGACCCCTAGGTTCTGAAGGATATTTACCATGGTAAGAACGTCTGTTCCGGTTAAAGACCTTCCGTCCTGTTCGAATGTCATAGTGCATATGATTGGAAGCTTGCTGTTTTCTTTAGCGGCCATAACGGCAGCTTTAGCTTCATAAACATCCGACATCGTCTCAATGAGAATTAAATCTGCTCCGGCCTCTTCGCCCGCCACAATTTGCTCGGAAAAGGCCCTGTATGCATCTTCAAAGGATAAATCACCCTGGGGCTTCATGAGCTTTCCGGTAGGTCCTATATCCAGGGCAACCAGTTTTTCCCCGGCTGCATTGCGAGCATGTTTTACTGCCTGGGCCACCACATCTTTTACGACAAGTCCTGAACCTTCAAGCTTGAACCGGTTAGCTCCGAAGCTATTGGTGGTGATTACATCGGCCCCTGCTTTTGCATATTCGCTGTGAATTGACTCTACGATATCCGGGTGGGTGAAGTTGTAGCTTTCGGGCAGTACACCTGCCTTCAGACCCCTAGATTGGAGCATGGTGCCCATGGCCCCATCGAATACAATAAAATCATTGAAGTTGAGCTCTTTTCTCATAACTTTTCCTCCCTTCTCGATTAAGCTTCCATGGCCCTTTTGTATCTGTGATAATCCATGAAAGATATAAAAAGATTCCATAAAGGCACTGCGTAAAGATAAACTGCATATATTATACTGCTTGTCGGAGCACCTACCGTTGAAAGTGGAAATACAGCAGCAATGCTCCAGGGAATAAGTGCGCTTACCAGAATAACCGTGTTTTCCAGGTAAATTGCCAGTTGCTTGCCATCGGGCACGATATTATTTGTTATTTCATAAGTAAGCATTGTGGCAAGGGTTTGATTACAGCTGAGAGCTGCCGTGATAATGGAAACAACCAACACTGCAGCGAAATTGCTGCTGCGCCTTGCTATCATATTGCTCCATTGCTTTATTCCATCTAGCAACTTTGTGTTGCGGAAAATACCAAAATACGATGAAGAAATTGCTATTATCGCCATTGTATTGCCCATGGAAACAAGCCCTCCACCGTCAATTAACCTTGCTAGCTGGCCATTTTCTGCATGATAGCCGTATATCAAACAGCTAAAAAGTTCGGACAAACTCATGCCCTGAAAATACATGCATATAACAATGCCCGATATTATGCTCCAGATTATTGTCACTTTTATGTTATATTTGCAAATTGCAAGGGCCACAATAACTAAGGCGGGCAAGATTACCCAGGGGTTTAAATTAAAGTTTTCTGCAAAAATGGCCACCCTGTCCGTTGACACGCTGCTGCTCGTTGCAACATAGCTGCTAGCCGCATAAAAGGCGGCGGTAAATATAAAAGGGATATATGAAGTCTTAACCATGTTTTTAATATTAGTGTAGATATCGCTTCCGGTCAGTTCGCTAACCAACAGGGCACTTGATGACATGGGGGAACATCTGTCGCCAACAAAAACACCTGATAAAATAGCACCGCCAAGATGAAAAGCTGGTATTCCCAATGCCCTGCCGGTGATCATGCAGATAATCCCCATGGTGCTGACAGTTCCGAATGCAGTACCGGTCAAACTGGAAACCAGTGAACACAGTAGAAAGGCGAACATGACAAAAAACCTGGAATCGATCAGCGAAAGGGTGTGATAGATTATAAAAGGGATCGTGCCACCAGCCCGCCAAAGGGCAGTGAGCATTCCTATCAAAGAAAATACAACGAGAATAGTTTTTGCTTCCATCAAACCGCTTAATAGCATCTTGCCAATCTGTATAAAAGTATATTTTTTGTACAGCGAATAAGCAATAAAGCATATGAGCCCCAGAAACAGGGCAAGTAGGATTGAAAAATCCTTTAATATGCAAGTGCACAGAATTAAAATAAAGACGAGAAGTGTTATCATTTCTGCCATGGATATCACCGCTTTTTTGCAAGAGATTCCGGAATTTATCGAAATAATATTATAATATAGGTTATTATAACATATGTTTGCAGAATTCAAAGCTAAAAAGCATAAATCTATATTTGAAGATAACCTTTATTTTAAAACAAGCATTAATTTCATACTGAGTGGCAAGATAAAGACAGCACTTTTTTTGTGAGGAGTGAGCAGAATGTCAGATAAGTCAAAAACGATAAAAGCACTAAATGAACTTTTGCAGGGAGAATACATGGCAGTAGAAAGCTTTAATAATTTCATTTCCAGGATAGAGGATGAGAAGATAAAAAGGGAGGTCCAAGGGATTCAACAGCAGCACCGGAGTAATATAGAAAAACTCGCTGTTTACATTCAGAATATGGGAGGGCAGCCTGACGAAAACCTGGGTTTTAAGGGCAAAATGGGGGATTTAAAAGTTAATATGGACTTAGGATTTAAGACCGATGATGCTGAAATAATAAAAAAGGCCATTGAAGGAGAAACAAGAGGCGTCAACATGGCTGAAAAAATCCTCAGGGGCAACCTTGATGACGAATCCAGGGATCTTGTCGGAGAGATATTGCAAAAGGATAGAATGGCTATTCGCAAGTTGAAAAACTTGGTAAAACAAAAGTGAATTTTTTCAGTAGATTTTGGTTGATAATCCTGACAGTTTTTGTTGAATGCTAATCTTTTTTACTTTATTATTTAAAAGGCCTTAACGCAATGATATAATATCGACAGTGGATTTGTGGAAAATAAACGAAGGGAAATCTACTATGACAATCATGGCAGCAAAAAAAGGTCAATCCCTCTTCGACAAAAGGATTATCTTGTTTCTCATAAGCCAAAATATATCTATCTTCGGTTCGGCTGTTGTTGAATTTGCGATTATATGGTACATTACGCTGGAGACTTCTTCCGGTACATGGTTAATGCTGTCTACTATTTGCTCCATGGTTCCGCATATATTTGTTTCACTATGGGGCGGTGTCTGGGCAGACAGGTATAACCGGAAACACTTGATTATGCTGGCAGATACTTTTATTGCCCTGGCAACCCTGGGCATTGCTATTGCCTTTTGGTCGGGTTTTAGGCACATGGGATTATTGCTTGCGGTATCGGTAGTGCGTTCCGTTGGAGCGGGAATCCAGATTCCCGCTGTCAATGCTATTTATCCTCAACTTGTGCCCAAAGCCAACTTAACTAAGATCCAGGGTGTAAATCAAACCCTTTACTCATTGTTAATGCTCCTTGCTCCGGCGGTAGGGGGTATGCTCCTTGCAACTGTAGATATTGCATGGGCGTTCATGGTGGATGTGGTTTCGGCGGCATTTGCCGTCCTGATAATGGGCTTTATCAAGGTGGAAAAACTCGAGCGCACTGATGAAAAAGAATCAGTGCTCGCCGACCTAAAACAGGGTATTGACTATGCATTCCGGCATCCGCTGCTGAGAGGGATTATTATCTGCTATGCATTCTCCTTCTTTTTAATTACTCCCGCCAGTGTGTTGACGCCTCTGCTGATAGAAAGAAGTTACGGCGGCGAGGTGTGGAAACTGACTGCCAATGAGGTGTTCTGGACAATTGGTTCACTAATCGGTGGAGTATTTGTTTCATTGTACGGAGATTTTAAAGACAAGGTAGGAGCCATTGCCAAAGGCTTTGTAGCTCATGGAATAACATTTGTGCTCCTTGGCCTAGCAAGAAACTTCACCTTTTATTTGATTGTCATGGGAACTTCCGGCTTTTTTATGCCTATTGTCGCTACGGCAGAAACCGTGCTTATCCAGGAAATCACTGAACCGACCATGTTAGGTCGTGTCTTCTCCATCGTTCACATTATAGCTGCCAGTTCCATGCCGGTGGCCATCTTGATTTTTGGCCCATTGGCAGATGTAGTATCGGTAGAGAAGATATTAAGCGTATCAGGGGCACTTTTGGTGTTGGTTGGAATAATATATCATCGCAGTAGCAGGGGAGCAATTCAGGCCCTTGACATAAGCCACCATAAGATTTATAATAAATAAAATTCTATAGTCAAAGAAAACTATGAAGAGAAGAGTAAGCTTATGATTTTCCCTCAGAGAGGGGCCGGTAGCTGGGAAAGCCCTGGGAAAACTAAGCCGAAGACCACCTCGGAGTTTTACGGCGGCAAGCCTTAACTGCTAATGAGTTCAAATTAGGGTGGAACCACGGGAAAGCCTCTCGTCCCTTAGGGATGAGAGGCTTTTTGAATGTAACATAAAGTTAAAGGAAGGGATTTGTTATGAGCGAAATTCAGGTAACCTTAAAAGGTGGAGTTAAAAAAACATATCCGAAAGGGATTTCATTGCTTGAAATTGCTGAAGATATAAGCAAAAAACTGGCCAAAGAGGCCCTGGTAGCCAAAGTAGACGGAGTCCTAAGAGATTTAAGTTATAAAGTTCAAGATGACAGTGTAGTTGAGATTCTGACCTTCGACGATGAAGAAGGGCGTAAAGTATTTTGGCACAGCACATCTCACGTGATGGCACAAGCGGTAAAGCGCCTGTTCCCGGACGCAAAACTTGCCATCGGGCCTGCTATTGACGAAGGTTTTTATTATGATTTTGACATGGAAGAAAGCTTTTCACCATCGGATATTGAGCAAATAGAGAAAGAAATGGCCAAAATCATTGCAGAAAATTACTCTTTTTCCAGAAAAGATGTTTCAAGAGACGAAGCTCTTAGCGACTTGGAGGAACAAAATGAGCCTTATAAAGTAGAGCTGGTTCAAGCCCTTGAAGACGATGCAAATATTAGTTTCTATAATCAAGGAGAGTTTTCCGACCTATGTGCAGGACCCCACATCCCCTCTACGGGCAAAATAAAGGCCTTTAAGTTGACAAGCCTTGCCGGTGCTTACTGGAGGGGCGATGAAGACAACAAGATGCTCCAGAGAATTTACGGCATATCATTTCCTAAAAAGTCCATGCTGGATGAATACCTGCATAGAATCGAGGAAGCCAAAAAGCGCGACCACCGCAAACTGGGCAGGGAACTTGACCTTTTCAGCCTTCATGAAGAGGGACCTGGTTTTCCCTTCTTCCATCCCAAGGGCATGGTGCTCTGGAATATACTGATAGATTTTTGGCGCAAGGAACATCAGAAAAGGGGCTATCAAGAAATTAAAACGCCTATAATATTAAATGAAGAGCTCTGGCAAAGGTCAGGCCACTGGGAGCATTACAAAGACAACATGTACTTTACGAAAATAGATGATATGGCTTATGCAGTAAAGCCCATGAACTGTCCGGGGGGCATACTCATGTACAAAAGCAACTCTCACAGTTACAGGGATTTGCCCATAAGATTGGGAGAGTTGGGGATCGTCCACCGGCACGAAAAATCCGGGGTATTGCATGGCCTCATGAGAGTCCGCTGCTTTACTCAGGATGATGCACACATCTTCATGATGCCCTCTCAAATAGAAGAAGAGATAATAGGTGTAATAGACCTAGTTGATTACTTCTACAAAATATTTGGCTTTGAGTACCATGTGGAGCTTTCCACGAGACCGGAAAATTCGATGGGTTCCGATGAACTTTGGGAGCAGGCTACCAATGCACTGCAAAAGGCTCTTGAGAAAAAAGGTATGCCCTATAAAATAAACGAAGGAGATGGCGCCTTTTACGGTCCCAAAATCGACTTCCACTTAAAGGACAGTTTAGGAAGAACCTGGCAGTGCGGTACCATTCAACTGGATTTCCAGATGCCCGAGCGCTTTGACCTATCCTATATCGGGCCAGATGGTGAAAAGCACCGGCCAGTTATGATTCACCGCGTTATCTACGGCAGCATAGAGCGCTTTATAGGTATACTGATTGAGCATTATGGAGGTGCTTTCCCGATGTGGCTCGCGCCGGTTCAGGCGAGAATTCTGCCTATCAGTGAAAAGCACTTAGAATATGCCCGCAAAGTAAAACAGCAGCTGGAGGAGGCCGGCATCAGAGTAGAACTTGACGAGAGAAATGAAAAGATAGGTTACAAAATACGGGAAGCACAGATGCAAAAGACTCCTTACATGCTCATTGTTGGCGATAAGGAAGCGGAAGAAAACACCGTTTCGGTGCGGGTGAGAGAAAAAGGCGATACAGGGCAACAGTCTATAGAATCTTTCATTGAGGAAGTAAAGGAATTAACTGCAAAATTTAATTGACAGTAAGGGCTAACATATGGTATAGTTACTTGTGAAAAAATGAAATGTTTATTAAGTAGAAGATTCACTTCTCACCTTATGGCCAAGGCTTATAAGGTTCTTACCTGTAGATTTCGTAAGGACGGGACGAGTGATTCTTCTCGTCCCTTTTTTATTCATTATTTTTGGAGGTGAACAGTATTAGCAAAGATAAAGACATACAGGTGAACCATGAAATTAAAGCTCGAGAAGTAAGATTGATAGGTCCTGATGGAAAGCAGTTGGGGATTATGCCGCTAAAGGAAGCGCTTCGCCATGCTCAGGAGGCCCAACTGGATCTCGTAAAGGTTGCTTCAAATGCCAAACCACCGGTATGTAAAATCATGGACTTTGGGAAATATAAATATGAACAGAGCAAACGTGAAAAAGAAGCACGCAAAAATCAAAAAGTTATCAATATAAAAGAGATCCGGATGAATCCCACAATTGATGAGCACGATTTCCAAGTTAGATTAAAAAATACCTTAAAGTTTTTAAAAGAGGGGAACAAGGTTAAGGTCAGCATTAGATTTCGCGGCAGGCAAATGACCCACACACAGCTTGGTGAAGAAGTTTTAAACAAAATGATAGAGCTGACACAAGAGCTTGGAGTCGTTGAGAAGCCACCTAAAATGGAAGGCAGAAATATGGTCATGGTTCTTTCACCAAAACAAACAAAAACTAAGGAGTGACATTTATGCCAAAAGTAAAAACACACAGAGGAGCAGCTAAAAGGTTTAAAGTTTCAAAAACCGGGAAGATTAAAAGGGCTAAAGCCTTTAAAAGTCATATATTGACCAAAAAAACTGCTAAGAGGAAAAGACACTTGAGGAAACCGGCTGTGCTGAGCAAAGCCGACCAAAAGAGGATAAAACAAGTTATACCATATATGTAAGTTAAAGGAGGATAATTATGCCACGAGTTAAAAGAGGAGTTACTGCACGTAAGCGACACAAAAAGATTATTAAACTGGCAAAGGGATATAGAGGATCACAGAGCAAATTATACAGACCTGCTAACCAGGCTGTTTTAAAGGCGTTGGCTCATTCCTATAGGGGTAGAAAACTTAAAAAGAGGGATTTTAGGAAGCTGTGGATTGCCAGAATTAATGCCGCAGCCAGGGCCAACGGTATTTCCTATAGCAGGTTTATTAACGGGCTTAAAAAAGCCGGTGTACAAATTAATCGCAAAATGCTGTCCGAAATGGCAATACATGACGCTAGCGGCTTTTCGCAGCTGGTAGATATTGCCAAGGCAAACACTCAATAAAAAGCGGCCTAGGTCGCTTTTTTTAGATACCACGGGGGCGATTAGCATAAATATATTGCATGAAGGCTTAAAAAGACTCAAGCCTACTCAAATATTAGCCGTTGGTTTTGCCTCTTTGATAATTGTAGGAGCTTTCCTTTTAAGCCTGCCGGCAGCTGCGAAAAGTGGAGAAAGTATAGGCTTGTTAAATGCCCTTTTCACAGCAACGTCGGCTGTATGTGTTACAGGCCTTACTGTAATTGACACTAATGCTTTTTCCCTCTTTGGTCAGATAGTTATTCTGATCTTAATTCAAATAGGCGGCCTTGGGATAATGACCATGGCTACTTTTATTTTCCTTTTATTAGGGAAAAAGATAACTTTGAGAGATAGACTTGTAATGCAGGAAGCCCTAAATCAACTTACATTATCGGGCTTGGTTAAGCTGACAAGGCAAATTCTACTTCTAGCCTTTGTATTAGAGGGCCTTGGTGCGTTGCTGTTTATCTATCGCTTTACAAAATATTTTGACTTTGGCCAGAGCCTATATTACGGCCTGTTTCATGGAGTTTCTTCATTTACTAATTCTGGCTTTGATGTAGTGGGCTTTGGAAGTCTGGCACCATTCATTGAAGACCCGATAATAAATATTGTAACGATGTTCCTTAATGAATGCGGAGGTCTTGGATTTACAGTAATTTACGACATCGTTTCCACACGAAATTTTAAGCGTCTATCCCTGCATTCCAAGGTTGTCCTTACTATGACATTAATACTGATGCTGTTAGGTTGTATAATGTTTTATACATTGGAATGGAACAACCCAAGTACATTAGGTAGGCTTACACCAAGTGGAAAGATGCTGGCGGCAGCATTTCACTCGGTATCCACAAGGACTTCCGGCTTTAACACATTTAGTCTTGAAGATTTAACAACGCCGGCCAAATATTTATCCATTTTTTTAATGTTTATAGGATCGTCGCCTGCTTCAACGGGAGGCGGTATAAAGACTTCAACCTTTGCTCTTATTATTGTAACGATATATACTGTAATGGTATCCAAAGAAGATGTCGAGATATTTAATAGGCGCATATCAACTGATAATATATTTAAAGCGGTTGTTATAGCAATTGTGTCTGCACTGTTGATTTTTGTCAGCTCATTTATACTGACAATTACGGAACAGGCAGATTTTCTACCGATTTTTTTTGAGGCGACAGGAGCTTATTCAACAGTAGGTTTAAGCTTAGGCATTACCCAAAGACTTACGGATTATGGCAAATACATAATAATACTGACAATGTTTACGGGCCGATTGGGACCACTTACTCTTGCCATGGCTTTAGGGAGTCAAAGAAAAAAAGCTTTGAGAAAGTTTCCAGAGGGGCGGATCCTAATTGGTTAAATGGAGGTTTGGTGCATGAGGCAGTTTTTAGTTGTGGGTTTGGGCCGTTTTGGGACAAGCTTGGCCAAAACATTGTACAATCTTGGTTATGATGTAATGGGTATTGACAGCAATGAAGAAATAATACAGAACATAGCAGACAGCATAACACATGCAGTACAGGCAGATGCAACGGATGAAAATACCCTAAAGGCCTTGGGTGTTAGAAACTTTGATGTGGCAATAGTTAGCATAGGCAATGATATTCAATCGAGTATTTTGATTACAATTATGTTAAAAGAGATGGGTATAAAGTACGTGGTAGCAAAAGCTCAAAGTCAATTGCATGGGAAGGTCCTGTATAAAATCGGAGCTGACAGAGTGGTCTTTCCGGAAAGGGATATGGGTGTCCGGGTAGCTCACAATTTAGTTTCATCTAATATATTAGACTATATTGAGCTCTCACCGGAGTATTCCATCGTAGAAATCGCTGCCATACCGGCATGGCATAACAAAAGCCTTGGTCAGCTGGATATGAGAAGGAAATACGGCTTAAATGTCATGGCTATAAAACGTGGTAATAATGATGTAAAAATATCGCCTCATGCAGATGACTTGATATCAGAAAATGATGTGCTTGTGGTGGTAGGCCGTAAATCTGACATTGAAAAATTGGAAAGACATATTTGACCAGGTGCAGATAAATGTTGAAAGAACTATCTAAAAGGCAACAAA
>LFSJ01000039.1:11702-35162 GCA_001512695.1 Tepidanaerobacter sp. DTU063
TCTGATGACAAATTATACAGAGTTTCAAATAGAACTTTCTCTGAACTTACAGATACTGTAACACCCCAAGGGATTTTGGCAGTCATCAATTTTGCCGATGAAAAAATTGATGACATATTAAAAGATAACTTTCTCATTGTAGCTTTGGACAGAATACAGGACCCGGGCAACATGGGAACAATAATACGGACTGCTGATGCTGCAGGAACAGACGGAATTATTGTAGGAAAAGGCTGTGTCGATATATACAGCCCAAAAGTTGTGCGATCAGCTATGGGTTCTTTATTTCATATTCCCATAGTGCAAACCGAGGATTTGAGGGAAACGCTTATTGAGCTAAAACAAAAAGGTGGGCAAGTGGTAACTACACATTTATCGGCGACACAAGATTATTCTGATGTAAACTATAAAACAAGTACCGTCATAGTAATGGGCTCGGAGGCTGAAGGTGTATCACAAGAAATCTATGACATTTCCGATGAGCTGATTAAAATTCCCATGCCCGGTCAGGCAGAGTCGTTAAATGTAGCTGTGGCCCACGGCATCATAGCCTTTGAAGCGGTAAGGCAAAGAAGGCAAGCATAAAGCCGTCAGCACAACAATTGTGTACGAAAGCGATAATAGCAGTTAAACAAAAGCTCTTGAATTTTAAAAACTGATGTGGTAATATTAATTATGCATCCGACAAATATAAGTGCCGAAGTGGTGGAATTGGCAGACGCGCTAGATTCAGGGTCTAGTGCCCGCAAGGGCGTGCAGGTTCGAATCCTGTCTTCGGCACCAATTATGACAAAGACAACAGGGTTTAGAACTAGTTGAACTAGTTTTTAAACCCTGTTTTTAGTTGTTTTAGATCCTTTATCACATTGAAATATAAGATATAATAAGATTTCATCACACTACCGGGCAAAACATCGTAAGGTGGGTACATGATTCCGGATATGCGGAAACAGCTAAAAAAGTAGAGGGATATGGTTGAGGCAGAGTAAAAAAACAATATTATGGTCTGGAGATTGATAGTGCTAGTCAGTCAATGGTTCTATATGTATATCAATATAATGGACACCGCTAAAATGCTTTCGAATTTCTTCCTCAATTTCATGATGTAGTCTGTGGGACTGACTTACAGGCATGGAAGGATCTACTACAATGTGCAAGTTTAGAGAAAAGTCGTCTTCCCTTCCCCGAGAGCGCACCCGGTGACAGTCCAAGACACCGTCAATTTTTGATACCAAATCTATCACATCCTGCGGGTCTAGGACCGCAGCATCACATAAGACCTTACTGGAGTTTATCAGTATCTCCACTCCAGCTTTTATAATTACAATTGAAATTACAAATGAAATAATCGGGTCCAGGATGGGATAGCCCAATTTAACTGCAATTAGACTTAAGATAACGGACAGGGAAACGTACACATCAGTTTTTGTGTGGATAGCATCTGAAATCAAGATATCACTTTTAAGTTTTTTGCCCTGCTTTGTTTCATAAATAATTACAAAAATATTAATTGCAATTGTTATAATCATTACTATAAAGCTGTATATATCGACATGAGGGATGACAGGATTTATTAGCTTCGATACACTGCTTTTAATAATATTTATGCTGACAATAAACAGCAACAGTGCTATTATGATCGAAGTAAATGTTTCAAATTTTTTGTGGCCGTAAGGGTGGCATTCGTCCGCCGGCTTTGCAGCCAAAGCAGTTCCTATTAAACCTATGATATTTGAACTGCAATCGGAAAAGGAATGAAAACCGTCTGCAACCATACTGGCTGAAGATATTGCGTATCCCACCACTAGTTTCATTATTGAGACGATCAAGTTAAGCGCAAGAATGGTCCAGAGGACCTTATTAATTTCCTTAATTCTGTTTTTAGCCTTTTCCATATTCATCACAAGTGCCCCCACGATGTTTATGAGATAAAAATGCTTACTTGACAACAACTATAATATAAAAAAATTGTGGGTTTAATGTCCCACATGCCCAAACTTGTTGCTATGTTCCGATTTAAATGTAAAAAATATGTTATCAATAAAATGATAACATACTATGCTTGTTTCAGTCAATACTGTCCCTTGATAAAACCTCCTGTGCTTCTCTTGCTTGAAAAAAAGCATAAAATAGATTATGTTTTAAATTAAGGACATATCTACAATTACATAATTATAGAAAGGAGCCATTTTTTTGAAGTATAAAGCAGTAATTTTTGACTTAGATGGCACTTTATTAGATACCCTACAAGACTTAGCTGATTCTATGAACCATGTGCTTGAAAGTGAAGGTTTACCCATTCATGAAACGGAGAAGTACAGATATTTTGTAGGCAATGGAGCGTATAACCTCGTAAAGAGAAGCCTTCCACCTGATAAACAAGAAGAATCGTATATAAGATACTGCCAAACATTATTTAAGAAAGAATACGGGAAGAGGTGGGCTGATACTACTAAACCTTACGAAGGTATCCCTGAACTATTGGATAAGCTCACTGACTTGGGATTCAAGCTAGCTGTGCTCTCAAATAAACCTCATGAAGCAACATTATTGGTGGTAAACAAACTATTGCCCAATTGGACCTTCGATGCGGTTTTTGGAGAGCGAGAGGGTGTCCCAAGAAAGCCGGATCCTGCAGGGGCTTTGGAGATATCCCAGCTTTTCGGCATTCCCACCAATGAGTTCATATATTTTGGTGATACGAGTACCGATATGGTAACGGCAAAAGCTGCGGAAATGTTTGCAGTAGGGGTGCTGTGGGGATTTAGGACTGCTGATGAGCTTATGGATAATGGTGCTGATCTAATAATAGAAAAGCCCCTCGATATATTTAAATTTATTCAAACAGAATAATCCCTAGTTTTTCATACGTGAATGTATCTACATTGCCTGAAGGATTTAACCCATGAGCCTTTTGAAAGGCTATCACCGCTTCCCTGGTATTGTATCCATAGATTCCATCAATAGGGCCGTTATAAAAGCCATGTCCCGATAGGCGTTTTTGGATCTCCATCACATCTGAACCCTTGGAGCCTTGAGTGAGCGGATATAAGCCAAAGGTAAAGGGCCCGTCTACTCCTCCCACAATAAATACTTTTGTGCCGATTTTTACCCATTCATACACTTGTTCCACATGGACATTGTGCATTCGTATACATCCACCGGACTCGAAGCTCCCTATGCTCCAAGGTTTATTGGTGCCGTGGATTCCGTAAACGCCCCAGGGGACACTCAATCGCATCCAGCGCGAACCGAAACCTTCTCCCCAAGCATCTTTTTGTGTAATTGTAAACAGTCCTATGGGAGTAGGTGTGTTGAACTTACCAACTGCCACAGGGAAGCGCTTAAAAACTTTGCCATCGTCTAAAACCACAAGTTCCCTTTCTAAAGTCAAGATGACTAAACTAACTTCTCCTTGTGGTTTTTCTGTTTCTATCTGTGCCACCGGTTGTTCATAAAGTTCTGCCAGTTTTCTAAAAGTTTTAGGCCCAAAGACTCCGTCTGCTGGTAGACCTTCCCGCCTTTGAAATTCCTTGACAGCATCCGCCGTAGTCTTGTCGTAAATTCCATTTATTGAATCTTTAAAATAACCCAGCCTGTAAAGCTGAATCTGTATTTCCCTCACATCTTGACCCATGATAGGAGGGTCTTCCAATTTTAAATTTATGTCTTCTCCACACGAGCAGGGAGGAGCAGCTTTAGCGCAAGTTGAGAAAACAAATATGGCCATGATAAATGATATAATGCTTTTAATTTTCATTTTATCACCCCATAGGGATATTTTTTGTTGAATTTACCGTTTTAATTCAGCCATACCATATAGGTGACTTTTTACATATCTGGATATAATTTTTTTTAAAATCAAAGAGGTTTTTGACCGCTAATGTAGAAATATTTATATACTGTATAAGATTTTACACATAGGAAATATCTGGGAGGAAACGGCTTTGAAAACGGATTTTTTAATGGATATAAAAGTTAAAGATGCTCTAAGAAAAGAAGTTATTTTGGTTCACAGCAATATGACTGTTGAGAATTTAAATGAAATAATGCTTTTAAAAAAACAGGAAGAAGTGCTGGTCGTTGACAGTGATGATAAGATAGTAGGCATAATTACAAGAAATGATCTTGCCAAAAGTCTTGCTAGGGGCATTGACTTAGAAACCCAGATTAAAGACATCATGACTCCTGATGTGTTTTGTGTGCATCCTGATAAACCTTTGCTTCAGGCTCGAGGCGAAATGCGCAACCTAGCAATTGGCAGAGCCCCGGTTTTAGATGAGAGGGGACAGCTCCTAGGTATACTGACGGGCAAGAGCATATGCGATACATTTTCAGGGCAGTTAGAAAAAGTAGTGCATTTTCAAAGCCTAATTATGGATAGCATAAAAACAGCTATATGTATCTTAAACGATAAATGCGAAATATTAGCTTACAACAAAGCCTTTGAACAATTGTTTAAACCATATAAGATATTTAAACTTGCACCACATCACTTTTTACCGGCTAAACTGGCAGAGAAAATAAAAAAGGGTGAAACACCTCTTGATGAAATCTATTTTGAGAATAAAGATGGCCGGAAATTCCTCCTGAAGACATGCCCGTTTAAGTTCGATGAAAAGTTGTCAGGAATGATTATGAATATAGAAGAAATATCTGATGTTATAAATATTATCACCGAATTGGAGAAGGCTAATCAGAGGATGTTGTTTTTGGAAAAACAATTGAGTACCACTAAGGAACAGACGGCTTTTGGGAAGCTAAGCAGCAAAAACCCCAAAATGATTGAAGTAATTGAACTTGCCAAGCGAACGGCCATGACCGACGTTCCTATTTTGATAAAGGGTGAAGCAGGTACCGGCAAAGCAATGCTTGCTGCTACCATACACGAATTTAGCGAAAGGCGAAAGGGACCGTTTATTAAGGTGAATTGTGCGGCAATTCCGGCAAACATTTTCGAAAGTGAGCTTTTTGGCCTGGATATAGGAACATTTAGTGAAACGGCATATTCCGGCAAAATTGGCTTGATAGAGTTGGCGAATAAAGGTACCATCTTTTTTGAAAATATACATGAGATGCCTTTTAATATACAGATGAAGCTTGAGAGTTTCATAAAAAATAAAACATTTTACAAGACCGATGGCAATACCCCAATTAAAACCGATGTAAGAATAATTGCGTCCACGGATAAAGAGCTCGGAAGCTTAGTTGGGAAAGATGAGTTTTACGAAAAACTGTATGAAGATATAAATATAGTCTCAATTGAGATTCCACCCCTCAGAGAGCGCAGTGAGGATATTGTAGATATTGTAAAATTTTTCATAGAGGAATTTGAGCAGCAATACAATAAAAAGGTTAAACACATTGATTCTGAAGTATTAAAAACTTTTATGGACTACAGCTGGCCAGGCAATATAAGGCAATTGAAAAATGTAGTGGAGAGATTGGTAATCCTGTGCGAAGATGGGTCAATTACCAACGATGACCTGCCAAGGGAAGTGAAAAATGAGGAAGACTATCACACCGTATTGCAGGATGTTAGCGGTTTAGAGGAAGCAACTGATATTGCAGAAAGGCAAGTGATAATAGACGCTTTGAAAAAATGTGCTTACAATAAGACAAAGACCGCAGAGTATTTGAAGATTTCGAGGAGTACATTGTACAACAAAATGAGAGAGTATAATATCCAGTAAAATTGATGTTGACCTTGACATAAAAAAGCTCCTAGCCTTCCTTAAAGGAAGCTAGGAGCTTGTCAGTTTACTGCCCCATGAACAATGCCAAATCTTCATCTACCGTTCCAATTCCGGCGATACCAAAGTTTTCAACAAGAACTTTTGCTACGTTTTCCGAAAGGAAAGCTGGCAGTGTAGGGCCGAGATGGATATTTTTCACGCCTAAATATAATAGGGCAAGGAGTACTATAACGGCTTTTTGTTCGTACCAGGCGATATTATATGCTATCGGCAGTTCGTTGATGTCATTTAATTCAAATATTTCCTTTAACTTCAGTGCGATCAAAGCTAGAGAATATGAGTCGTTACACTGTCCTGCGTCTAAAACCCTGGGTATGCCGTTAATGTCACCTAAATCCAGCTTGTTGTAGCGGTATTTAGCGCAACCGGCAGTAAGTATTACCGTGTCCTTGGGAAGCTTTTTTGCGAATTCAGTGTAGTATTCCCTTGATTTCATGCGCCCGTCGCATCCTGCCATTACGAAGAATTTCTTAATTGCACCGGATTTTACTGCATCGACAACTTTATCTGCCAGGGCAAAGACTTGGGCATGGGCAAAACCGCCAATAATTTTACCATTTTCAATTTCTTTGGGAGGATTGAGTCTCTTTGCCATTTCTATGATAGGTGAAAAATCTTTTTTGCCGTCCTCATCGGCTTCTATATGCAGGCAGCCAGGATAACCTGCTGCACCGGTGGTGAAAATCCTTGCCCTAATTTCTTCCTTTCTCGGCGGAACTATACAGTTGGTTGTAAAGAGGATTGGCCCGTTAAAGCTTTCGAATTCTTCAACTTGTTTCCACCAGGCATTGCCGTAGTTACCTACAAAATTGTCATACTTCTTAAAGGCAGGATAATAATGGGCAGGCAACATTTCGCTATGAGTATAGACATCTACTCCGGTGCCCTGCGTCTGCTCCAATAACTGTTCCAGGTCAGTCAGGTCATGGCCGGATATTAAGATGGCAGGATTGTCTCTGACACCGATATTAACTTCTGTTATTTCAGGATTGCCGTACTTTGAAGTATTGGCCTCATCCAAGAGGGCCATCGCTTTCACACCGTACTCACCGGTTTTTAAAGTCAAAGCTACTAGCTCATCTGCAGTGAGTGTGTCGTCAAGGGTTGCAGCCAATGCTTCATAAACAAATGCATAAATTTCATTGTTTTCCTTTCCGATATTTAAGGCATGGTGAGTATATGCTGCCATTCCCTTAAGACCATATGTAATTAATTCTCTCAAAGAGCGGATATCTTCATCTTTTGTAGAAAGTACGCCAACGGAAGACGCCTTTTCAAGCATGTCCACTTTCGAATCAACCTGAAAGCGGGCAGCATCATGAAGATTATCTACATTTGCTTTTGCCCTCAATTCGTCTCTATAAGTAATCATCTTTTTAATTTCATTTTCAATGGCTTCATCGTCAAAGTTAGCATTGGTAATAGTCATAAAAAGTGCCTTCACCATCTCATGATTTAAATCATTTAAATCTTGGACATTTAAGTTGCCTTTTTGAACAATGTCAGAAATACCTTTGAGTGTGTAGATTAATAAGTCCTGCAGATTAGCAACTTCAGCAGTTTTGCCGCATACCCCTTTAACAGTACACCCTACGCCTCTCGATGCTTCCTGGCATTGATAACAAAACATTCTCATAAAGACTACCTCCTTAATAGTTACCGTTACCAATATAATATGTCAAAACACATTATACCGGCAAGCACTAATCATTTGTCTGTTAAAAATATAATACGTGAAAAAGCCGATGCTAGTCTGTGACAGAAATCACAAAGAGATAAAAACATACTCTTGAATTTTCATGGGTGATATGATAATATTATTATGCATTTGACATAAATACGTGCCGAAGTGGTGGAATTGGCAGACGCGCTGGACTCAAAATCCTGTGGGCTCACGCCCGTGCGGGTTCGACTCCCGCCTTCGGCACCAAACTTAAGAAATTTAAGGCCGACGAGAGTCGGTCTATTTTATTTTGGGGCGAAAGAGCCGCTGTTGAGAAGAGAATACACGCAGAGGTAATATAAAAAATATATAATAAGATGCGCAGTGGCAGACTGTACCTGTCCTCTTTTTATTTCTTCCTCTGCTTCTTTAAACTCATCTTTTTCTGCTTCCAAATCAAGCTCAAATAGCGTTTCATCAAGAGCGGCAATGAGCATCGCCACAAGATCACTTTTATTTAGGGTCATATGCTGCTTGAATGCTTTACGCAGGACAAACAAAGCCTCAGCGTACAGTGCCTTGTTTTTGGAAACCAGTATAGAAAAAAGATTGGGGGGAAGTTTGTCAAAAAGCTTCACTTGATGATTCCTTCCAAGATTTTATTTTTGCATTAATTAAAATAATCGTACTCTTAATGATATTTAAACATATCAAAAATTATTTATCAACCATGCTATAATGAGACTATGTTTATGTACATCCCAGCAGTCTATGCGAGCGATGCTACAATACAAGAAACGTTCTCAGCCAAGATAAGCGAGATCGGAATGATGAGATGGCGGATGTTTTTAAAACGCAAACCGGTGATATTACGGAGTTTGATGATAGACTTGTCTGAAACATTTTATAATATGTCTCAATATAAGAGGCATCTTGACAATCTGTACCCGCTTTCCTAAGCAAGTATAAATGAGGCGTTGCTTTCTAAATTTCAAGCTTGAAGAGATATGGTAAAATTATTTCACAAACACATACAGTGAATACAATTAAGAAATATATGAATGGAAGAATATTATCGATACAATGTTAAAAAGGGGAAAAAGAACATGGCAAAAAACATGTTGCCGGGCTATCTTAGCTTACTGGGGAATGGCCAATTGCTTGAAAAGGTAAGACAAGCCAAACAGCATTTAAGCAAATGCAATTTGTGTCCTCATGAATGCAATGTGAACAGAAAGGAGAATCTGGGAGTTTGCCGAGCAGGGGAAATGGCCATTGTTGCAAGTTACGGCCCCCATTTCGGCGAAGAAAGGCCTTTAGTTGGCAGAAATGGTTCGGGCACCATATTTTTCGGCTATTGTAACATGCGGTGCGTTTTTTGCCAGAACTATGAACTCAGCTTTGGTGGTTATGGGACAGCTGTTTCGAATGAAGACCTTGCGGAAATTATGCTTCTGCTCCAAAACCATTACAAATGTCACAATATCAACCTCGTCACCCCCACCCACTTTGTACCCAATATTCTAGAGGCTTTATATATTGCAGCTCAAAAGGGCTTAAAACTGCCCTTGATCTATAATTGCGGAGGCTATGAAAAAATAGAAACCCTTAAAATACTAGAAGGTGTCATAGACATTTACATGCCTGATTTCAAATATGCGTTTTCTGAACGTGGCCGGAAGTACTCTGGAGTAAAGGATTATCCCCAGAAAGCAAAGCTGGCTTTAAAGGAAATGGACCGTCAGGTGAGAGGTTTAAAAACCGATGAGAGGGGCATAGCTTACAAGGGCTTGCTCATAAGGCACCTGGTTATGCCCGGCGGTCTTGAAGACACAAAAGACGTTTTGAAATTCATAAAGGAGGAATTGTCAGCTGACTGCTTGGTTAACCTGATGGACGATCAATATTATCCGGCAAATAAAGCCCACCAATATGAGGAAATATCAAGAAGGCTCAGTAACCGGGAATATATGGAAGCCTTATATTATGCAAAGAGTTTAGGTTTGAGGCTTGCTTAAAATATACCGACGGTAAATTTCGGCTATTCTTTTTGAAGGAATTTTAAGCCTTAAAGTCGAATACCTAGGAGAGTAAAGTGAAGGGGGGAAATAATTTTGAACGCAGAGAAAGAGCTCATAAGCCGGGCCAAAAAAGGCGATGTTTCAGCCTTTGAAGAATTGATTGCCGGATATGAGAAAAAAGTGTACAATACGGTTTACCGTTTTTTCAATAATTCAGAAGATGCTATGGATATTACCCAGGAAATATTTATAAAAGTTTATACCTCCCTCCACAGCTTTAGAGAGGATTCCAGCTTTTCTACTTGGATTTATCGCATTGCGGTAAATACCTGCATTGATTTTTTGCGCAAAAAGAAGGATGAAACCCTCCCCATAAAAGACGAAATGCCACTAGGAAACGATTTAAAGCACAGTTCTTATACACAGTTACCTGAAGATTTTGTGGAAAAACAGGAGCTGAAAGAAGTTCTTTTAAAAGCGATAAATACCCTTCCGAAAGAGCAGCGCATATGCGTAATATTAAGGGATATTCAAGGCTTCAGTTATACCGAGATGAGTGAAATTTTGATGTGTTCCCTTGGCACTATAAAATCCAGACTGAGTAGGGGCAGACGGGCATTAAGGGAAAAACTCAAGAGCCCGGAACTTTTTTTGAGCAACTGACGTCTATATTAGTACAAAGGGGGGAACGACGTGGGATGCAGCAAACACTATGAAGATTTGATTGACAAATACATTGAAGGCCTGGTAACCCTTGAAGAAAAAGAATTACTCGAAAGCCACATGGAAGTTTGTCCCGATTGTAGACAGGAAGCAAAAGAGCTCCAGAAAATTATCAAAGCTTCAGCTTCCCTGGGACAAGTTGAGTTACCGGTTGATTTAAAGGCTAATTTAATGGGAAAGATCAATACCCTGTCTTATCAACAAAGGTCCCATGAAAAATCGCTGCCACTGTTAAAGCTAATAAGGAATATCCCGGAATTATTATATGCTTATATTTATCATAATAAGAGGATTTTTGTTGGTGCCCTTAGCGTATTCCTCATCGGAATATTTGTGGTTACGGCGTACAACCAAGGTGTTTTTGATATGAACTATGCCACCAATAGTGTAAAAGAAGAGGCAGTTTCTGAATCCGCACCTGCCGACATGTCTTCCATGATGACAATGGACGGAGCTGGGACATCAGGTTGGATGCAATCAGAAGGGGAAAGCATTGCCCAAGTCCCGTCGACAAACATGGCAGATACTCGCCTCAAAACCTTTTCTGCCGAGGAAAAAAGCCAGAAGATCATCAAAAATGCCGATCTATCAATATACGTTGAAAAATTCGATGAAAAGGTCGATTATATAATAAAAACCGTGGAAGAGTTGGGTGGTTATATAGAGCACAGCCAAATACAGGGAGGAAAGTCGATAGATTCCCCCCGTAGAGCATATATGGCTTTGAGAATTCCACAGGCTAAGCTCAATGATGCACTGGACATATTTAAGACCCTTGGAAGAGTCACCAATAACCAAATAAGTGGTGAGAATATTACTGATGCATACTATGACACGGATGCGAGGATCCGGAACCTAGTTCAGCAAGAGCAGAGGCTCCTGGAAATATTAAACATGGCGAATACTATTGATGAAATACTTCGAATCGAAATTGAGCTAAACAGGGTAAGAACTGATATAGACATGCTTAAAGGACAACTGATGGCATGGGACAAAATGGTAGAAATGTCTTTAGTCAATGTTAATTTGATTGAACAGGAGCCATCAAAAGAAAAAGTGACAACTGTTACTCCCCTGGAATTGATGCAAAGGGCAAGACAAGGCTTTATCACCGCCATAAACATTTCAATGAATATGTTGGCGTTTTTAGCAGAACTCACTGGTGCCCTTTTGCCAGTAGCGCTAATTCTCGGTATTCTATACTTGCTAATCAGGCGTGTTTTGAGCAAAAGGAAAAAAGGTTAGCTCCAATTTAATACACAACAAAGGGATTAAAAGTTAGTTCTAAATCCCTACAGATTTAGAACTAACTTTTTTGATATTTTGCAGGTTTTTAAAGATTTTTGGTGAAATAATAGTAATACGGGAGTTGAAGAATATGAGAAAGATGCTATTAATAGACGGAAACAGCCTACTTCACAGGGCATTTCATGCACTGCCCCCCTTAAGAACCTCCAAGGGGGTACATACCAATGCTGTATACGGTTTTCTGAATATGTTGTTTAGAATTTTACAGGAGGAAAAACCTGATTACATTTCCGTTGCTTTTGACAAAAAAGGCCCGACTTTTAGGCATGATGAGTACGTAGCATACAAGGCAACGCGGCCAAAGACCCCTGAGGAACTAGCCGGGCAGTTTGACATACTAAAGGACATATTAAAAGCTCTCAACATACATTACTTCGAAGTTGACGGCTTTGAAGCCGATGACATCTTGGGGACCATGTCCAAAAAAGGGGAAGAGGCCGGAGTTTTTTCTGTCATAGTGACCGGCGATAAAGATGCCCTGCAGCTTGTGTCTTCAAATACCAGTGTCATGCTTACCAAAAAAGGCATTTCAGAGTTGGAGGTTTACGACCCGGCAAAGGTGAAAGAAAGGTACGGCATTCCCCCTGAACGCATAGTAGATATGAAAGGCCTTGTTGGTGATAAGTCCGACAACATTCCCGGGGTGCCCGGTATAGGAGAAAAGACAGCGGCAAAATTGCTCCGTGATTTTGACACGATAGATAATATTTTAGCAAATACTGAAAAGCTGAAGGGCAAGCTCAAAGAAAATCTTGAAGTATATCATGAACAAGCTAAAATCAGCAAATACTTGGCAACAATTGTAACGGATGTATCCGTAGACTTTAGTTTTGAGGATTTAGCCAGCCGTGAACCCGACTATGATAGGTTAATTACCTTATTTCGGGAACTGGAGTTTTACAGTTTGATCGATAGGATAAAGCCTACGGACAATAATGACAAACAAGAATCATTTAAAACAATAAAAATCAATAATGCCGATGATTTTCAAAACTTGGTCTCAGAGATTAGTTTGGAAAAACTAATTGGAGTACTTGTGGATGCAAAGGCCAAAGACTTAAAGACCTTTACGATAAACGGCATCTATATTTCATTGAAAGACAAAAGTTACTACATAGATGTTTCACTTCTAGATGATAAGAATCTTATAAGGCAGCTAAAATCCATTTTAGAAGATGATGACGTATATAAAATTACACATGATGGCAAATTCCTGAGAAAGGTTCTCAAGCAGCTCGATATAGACTTTGCAAGTCAATTCGATGTTATGCTGGCAGCTTACCTTTTGGAGCCTTCAAAACCTAATTATGACATTGCTACCCTGGCACTGGAATACTTAGGGGAAAAGCTCGATGAAGCTGCCGACTTAGGTGAAAAAGCCGCATATCTTAAGAGTTTAAAGAAGGTCCTAGATGACAAAATACGCGATTTTGAAATGCAAAGGCTCTTTTACGAGGTGGAGATGCCCTTAAGCGTAGTGCTGGCAGACATGGAACAAATCGGCATAAAGGTGAACCCCGAAAAGCTGAAGGAACTGGGTGCAAGGTTTGGCGAAAAACTCGACATTCTTACAGAAGATATATACAGTAAGGCGGGCATGGAATTCAATATCAACTCACCGAAACAATTGGGTGAAGTGCTATTTGAGAAATTGTCCTTGCCTGTGATTAAGAAAACCAAGACTGGCTTTTCAACAGATGCGGAGGTCCTGGAAAAACTGAGAGGCAGTCACCCAATTGTTGAAAGCATTTTGGAGTACAGGTTTTTAATGAAAATGAAATCTACCTATGCTGATGGCCTTTTAGCCTTAGTTGATAAGGAGACAGAAAGAATATACACCAATTTTAATCAAACTGTTACATCAACCGGGCGTATCAGCAGCACGGAACCTAATTTGCAAAACATACCCGTGAAAACCGAAGAAGGCAGGCATATCAGGGGGGTATTTACAGCGGACGGTCCGGGACATGTACTTTTGTCAGGTGATTATTCCCAGATAGAACTTAGGGTATTGGCCCACATCTCTGAAGATAGGACCTTGATGGAAGCCTTTATTAAGGGAGAGGACATACACACCCGAACGGCCAGTGAAGTTTTTGGAGTTTCGCCGGAAGATGTGACACCTTCCCTTAGAGACAAGGCGAAAGCTGTAAATTTTGGAATTGTTTACGGAATAAGCGACTATGGCCTGGCTCAAGGATTAGGCATATCCAACCAGGAGGCTAAAGAATACATAGATGCATATTTCGAGCGATATCCCGGTGTCAGAGACTATGTAAGGGACACTATACGATTAGCAAAACTTTCAGGTTACGTAACAACATTGCTAAATCGCCGCCGCTATATACCTGATATAAATAGCAGAAATTACCATCTCCGCTCTTTTGCGGAGCGGACTGCCATGAACACACCCATTCAGGGTAGTGCCGCGGATATCATCAAGGTTGCCATGGTAAAGGTGTACAGACATTTAAGAGAGAAAAACTTAAAAGCTAAAATTATATTGCAGGTTCATGATGAACTGATATTGGATGTACCGGAAGATGAACTTTCCATCGTAAAAGAAATATTAAAAACAGACATGGAAAATGCCATTCCCTTAAGAGTTCCCCTTGTAGTTGACTTTACTCAGGGATATACTTGGGAAGAATTATGAGGGGGGTACCTATTGTTTGTAGTTGGGCTCACAGGTGGGATTGCCAGCGGCAAGAGCACGGTGTCCTTATTGCTTAAGGACAAAGGTGCTGTTATAATAGATGCTGATGAGATAGCGAGGCAAATAATGCAGCCGGACAAACCCGCATGGTTTAAAGTTATTAACCATTTTGGACATGAGATTTTAAATGAAGAGGAGTATATCGACAGAAAGAAACTGGCAGATATTGTCTTTTCAGATAAAAGACAGCTTGAATTTCTCAACAGCTTTACGCATCCCGAAATAATAAATGAAATAAAATCTCAGCTGGAGTATTATAAAAGCTTGCAAAAAGAGGTTGTTATTATCGATGCAGCACTACTCCTGGAAGTGGGGTTAGATGCAATCGTTGACGAGGTTTGGGTTGTGACCGTTGACGAAAAAGTCCAGCTGGAGAGGTTGATGAATAGGGATAAAAATCTAAATAAGGAACAAGCCATGAGTAGGATACGCTCTCAAATGCCACAAGAAGAAAAGATTAAATATGCTGACAGGGTCATCGATAATAGTGGCAGCATCGAAGATACCAAAGTCCAAGTCGATAGCATCTGGAGGGAAATATCAAGACAGTGTCAAAAAAACTTGTAGCAGTACTGGTTATAATCCTTGGCTTTGCAGCACTGTATAACAATATAGGTTGGTTTATGAGATACATATATCCACTAAAATACGAGCAATCAATTGTTAGCCATGCTAAAGAGTATGATGTGGACCCATACCTTGTTGCTTCGGTCATTAAAGTTGAGAGCAACTTCTCCCCTAAAGTCGTATCAAAACAGGGAGCTATTGGCCTTATGCAAATTATGCCTAAAACTGCCATTTGGGCGGCACAGCAGATGGGGATTGAAGATTTTCAGATAGAAAAGCTTCAAAACCCGGATTTAAACATAAAGATAGGGACCTGGTACTTATCCTCGCTGCTGCGCGAGTTTGATAACAATACGATCCTTGCCCTTGCGGCATATAACGGAGGTCGGGGAAATGTGGCTAAATGGCTGGCCCAAGGCAGGATGCAGCAAAATGAAGATGACATCCCTTTTCCTGAGACCAGGAATTTCGTAATGCGAGTCAAAAGGTCCTACAAATGGTACAGGCGCCTGTACAATTTGTGAGTTGGCAGGCTTATAGACTTTATTGGCTTTATGGATATAATTATATAGTATAGTAATCATTGATATGAAACACAAAAACATTGAGAGAGAGGTTTGTTGGATGGAAGAAATTAAAACATTAAGAGATGTAAAAAACATTAAAGTTGATTCGAAGAGACGGTTGCATTCTGCTGATCACGATGAAATCTTAGCAGGCATGACTACGGATATATACTTTATTAAAACAATGGAAATTCTACGCCATATGGGCCTTTCCCAAAAAGAAGTTGTAGCAGAAGTTTTTCCCAGAAGGCCTGGGGTGTTGTGCGGTACACAGGAGGTCCTGAACCTTTTGCATGACAAGAATCTTGAGATATATGCACTGCCCGAAGGGGAGACCTTTGAGGCAAAAGAAACGGTGATGAGGATTAAGGGATCCTATGAGGAATTTGGCATATATGAGACGGTTCTTTTAGGTATGATGGCACATCCAAGTGCTTGGGCAACTGCTGCAAGAGAGTGTCGGGAAGCAGCAGGGCAAAGACCTTTTATATGCTTCGGTGCTAGGCATGTCCATCCGGCCGTAGCGCCGGTCATGGAAAGAGCCGCAGTTATAGGTGGTGCGGATAATGCCAGCTGTATTTTAGCAGCCAAACTGTTAGGCAGAGAACCTTCAGGGACCATTCCTCATGCCGCCATGATAGTTGCAGGAGATACCGTTTCTGTAGCCAAAACCTACAACGAGATTATGCCTGACGATTCTCCCAGGATAATTCTGGTTGACACGTTTAAAGATGAGGCAGAAGAAGCTCTGAATGTAGCAGAAGCTTTGGGAAAAGACCTAGAAGGTATAAGGCTTGATACACCTAGTGAGCGGGGTGGAGTAACACCGGGACTGGTCCATGAGATAAGAAATCGATTAAATCAAAAAGGATATGATTATGTAAAGATTTTTGTATCAGGGGGGCTTACTCCGGAAAGGATAAGGACACTTATTGAGGCAGGTGCTGATGCCTTTGGCGTGGGAAGCTACATATCCGGTGCCACTCCAATTGATATGACTATGGATTTAAAAATGGTAGATGGAACACCAGTTGCTAAAAGGGGCCGGATACCCGGATTACAGGACAATCCAAAGCTCGTTAGAATAAAATAAATTAGTTATTCTATTTCAGGAAACCAAAGGGCGATTTCCCGCTGTGCGCTTTCAAGGCTGTCTGAAGCATGGACGAGATTTTCAGTAGTTGATGTCGCAAAGTCTCCTCGTATCGTGCCGGGCAGAGCATCCTCCACTTTAGTGGCACCATTAATTATGCGGGCAAGTTTTATTGCACCAGGCCCTTCCAGGACCATGGCCATAACAGGTCCTGATGTGATATAAGATATTAGCTCTGAAAAAAAGGGTTTTGATGCGTGTTCCGCGTAGTGTTTTTCAGCCAAGTCTATTGTGGCATTTACCAGCTTTGCCGCAGAGATTTTTAAACCTTTTTGCTCATAGCGCTCAATTATTCTGCCTACGAGACCACGTTTAATTCCATCAGGTTTAATCATGACGAAAGTCTTTTCCATGGTTCACCTCGAAAGTTTTTTATACATATTAGCAAAAAAACGCTTTTAACGCAATAAACATGATAATACACATGATAATTATTGGAATTTGACCACAAATAATCGCTAAGATATAATTTAATTGGTGAGGTCGTCGGTGGATTATTTATGTAACCTGACGACCAACATTTATATTCCGATTTATACTTGCTTAACTGATGGGAGGCCCTCATGAAAGCTAAAAAGGTAATAATCCTATTTCTAGTATTGACTTTTTTTATTACTGCTTGTTCAGAAACGTCTTTAAATCCCGTTGAACAGAATGAAGCAGTTGAACAAGAAAATCCCGGTCCTCCTCAAAGCGGTGGTACCGTAAATTTGGGCATCACAAGTGCATTAAATTTGAATCCACTCCTTGCAAATGACGATGAGACAATGGCAATTCAGAGCCTGATTTTCGAAGGCCTTGTGAAAATCGACGCCCAGGGCATGGTGCAGCCCGCTCTTGCTGAAAGTTGGCAGATCAGCGATGATGGCAAGACCTATACCATAAAGATCAGGTCAGACGTGACGTGGCACAATGGCCAGACCTTTTCCTCTGCAGATGTGAAAGCGGTTTTTGACAAAATTATGGAGCTAAAAAGGCAAAAAGGCAACAAGGATTTGCCGGCATACACTGAATTTGACAATGTTGAAAGCTATGAAGCTCAGGACAAAAACACCCTTGTTATTACCCTATCCAAGCCCGATGCGGATTTTTTGTATGGATTGAACCGAGGCATACCTTGGGCGGGTTTTCTAGAAGCTGACGCCCGAGAAAATGAAATGGAAGAGCTGGTGGGCACAGGTCCCTTTAAAGTAGTTGATAGAACAAGCAATTTAGTGACTTTGAACAGAAATGATGATTACTTTGGCAATGTGCCGTACATCGATGAGATAAATATAAAGGTATATCCTGACAGCACATCCTTAAAAGAAGCATTTGCCATCGGCGATGTTGACTTGCTGGCCATTGAACCAATAGACTGGAATGTGTTCGAGGACATGGAAAATGTTTACTTACTACAGTATCCTTCAAGATATTTTGAATTTATCGCAATAAACCTTACCAATCCTATCCTTAACGACGTCAATGTGCGTCAGGCCTTACTCATGGGGATTGACAGAAATAGGATTCTGCAGGATACAACTTTAGGTAGGGGCATAGTAATTGACGGGCCAATTTTGCCCTTTTCATGGGCCTTTAATTCGCAAATAAGACATGTAACTTATAGCAAAAAAATGGCAGCACAGCAACTGGAAGAGGCAGGCTGGATAGATGAGGATGATGATGGGATTTTAGAAAAAACCATCGGGAACAAAAAATATAAATTTGAATTTGAACTATTAGTTAACACCGACAATCCCGCTCGCTACCAGACCGCATCTCACATAGAAAAGAACTTAAAGGATCTCGGCATTTCCGTTAAATTAGTAAACGTCACCTGGGATGAATTGGTGCAGCGGGTCATGGGCAAAAAGTACGATGCCGCAATAATGGGATGGATGCTGGCTAGCAACCCCGATTTGCGTTTCATGTTTGCCAGCAGTGAGATAAAAAGCGGGTACAATTTTGTATCCTATTCAAATCCACAGCTTGACGATGTATTGACTAGAGCTGCTACCGACCATGAAGGCCGTAGGGAATTGTTATACAAAGCCCAGGAGATAATTAACGAGGATTTGCCATATTTGTTTTTGTACAGTCCCAACAAAGTCCTGGCTATAAACAAAAAAATTCAAGGTGTCAAACCTAATCCGGTGAACATATATTACGACATCAGTGACTGGTGGGTTGATCGATGAAAAATGCTTGACACAATGCCAAACAACATATATAATAAATAATGCACTGTGCGGGGATGGCGGAACTGGCAGACGCGTACGTTTGAGGGGCGTATGGGTTATCCCGTGCGGGTTCAATTCCCGCTCTCCGCACCATAAAAAAGAAATAAAGCCCAACAGGGCTTTTTTATTTTTGTTTGTTAGTTTACCTAGAGTTGGGGCAGCAGGTATTTAAGCCGAATACTTGCTGCCTTTTAGTTTTGTGCAGACAGTCCTCTACAACTTTGGTCTATAATCGTCTTGTCTAGTAAAGTGGCAATATAAGACTATCTCCATGCAGATGATGAATTACTCCTATCAAGTAGACGACAACTGGAACAACAAAACTACAGGGTACTCAAAGGGGAGAGGTTCCCATCTAATTCCATCAATTAGAGTATCTGCTTTGGAGGTATTATGTTATCCGCTTAGATTCCTGACTGTGACTTCAAAAACGCAGAGAATATGGAAAGACCTGTCTTAAACATGTCGCTGTCATTACCAAAGCCAATCCGCAAAAATCCGGGCATTTCAAAACACTCTCCCGGCAGCATCAGCAGTTTATGTTTTTCATAGAGCCTTTTGCACAGTTCCTCGGTTGTAATATCTATGTTTTTCAAGCGGGGAAATAGCAGTACGCCAGCCTTGGGCTCAACATACTCAAAGAAATCTTTGTGTTCTTCTAACCACTTTAAGAAAATATCAAGGTTTGCTCTTGCTAAGCTTAAGTTTCTTTCCATGACTTTATCTACGTTTTTAAGGGCAAAAGTTGCCAGAAAATCATTGATGGGAGAATTGCTAATTGACGTGTAATCCTTCCATCCCCAACAGGCGTTTACAAGCTCTTTAGGTCCTGCGATCCAACCCAAACGAAGGCCTGAAAGGCCATAGGCTTTTGACATGCTGCCTACACTTATGGCCCTTTTAGAAAGGCTCCTGCCATGGGCTGGGATGATGTTCGGGTATAAGGCAAAGTCATGATATACTTCGTCACAGAGTACCCAGAAATCCCCTTCTTCAGCCCAGGAGAGAATTGTTTTAAGCTGACTTTCGGAAATCACGGCCCCGGTAGGATTGTGGGGTATATTAAGCACTATAAATCTGGTCTTTTCGTCAATTAGGCTTTTCAGCTCATCAATATCAGGTTCATAGCCTTTGTCGATATCCATCTTCCAGTATTTAACCCGGGCCCCACGGGCTTCGGCGGTAGAATACAAGGCCTGGTATGCGGGAAACTGGACTATGACCGTGTCACCCGGCTTTACCAGCACATTTGTCACCAAGAAGTCCGCCTCAATGGCGCCGGTTGTAATCAATATATTTTCCGGCTGGGTATCACGGTAAAAGCCTGCTATTACTTCTCTCAATTCCTGTCTGCCGGTAGTAGGGTTATATCCCAGCTTTAATTTCAAAAGTTCTTCTATCAACTCATCTTTGTTGCCAAGGGATAGTAGTTCATCTAAGGTGAAGGGCTTGGCATCGGTTTCCGCAAGATTGTACACCGCATCATTCTCGTATGTATTCATCCAGCGCTCAACGGCAAAGGTCTTAATTTCCATAAATAAATACAACTCCTCCGATATACTTATACGAAATAATTATGCAAAACAACTACTCCCATTCCCACAAGGACTGTTGCAAACATGTATTTTGTCTTATAAGCCAAGGGGAAAGTCAAAATAGTGGCAATAAAAAGAGGGTTTGAAAGGCCGATATTCAATTTATTCTCCACAATGAGAACACCGGGGAAAAGCAAGGCTGAAAGCACAGCTGTTGGGACAAAACTTAAGAATTTCACAAAGAAATCCGGAATTTTTCTTTTGGACAACAGAGTTGCCGGTAACATTCTCGGCAAATAGGTGACAAAGCCCATTGCCAGTATAAGGTAAATATAATTTACATCAATTTTCATCGCCAAGAAACACTCCTATCATGGCTGCAATAATAGTTGCCAGAATAACATTCCAGTTGCCGGGTATTGTATATATGAAAAATATAGAGAGAAAGCCTGATATTAATGCAATCAAGACAAATCTCGCATTTTTCATCTGCATGCACAAAAGGGCAAGGAACATCCCCGGAAGGGCAAAGTCAAAGCCTAAAGCTTTTGTGTCAGGAATTAGATTGCCTAAAGTTGCACCTATTACGGTGCTTACAACCCAACTGGAATAAGCTGTTATATAAAGGCCAAAATAGTAGAAATGGGAGAGGGGCCTTTGCTCTGCATCGGTAATGCTCACGGCAAAACTTTCGTCAGTAATGAAGAAGGATATAAGGGGAATAAAGCCTTGTTTTATTTTGCGAAAATATGGGGCCAGTGATGCACTGAACAAAAAATGTCTCAGGTTCACCAAAAAGGTAGTTATAATTATGGGAACGGCAGTCACTCCAGAGCTCAGCATATCAATGGCTATGAATTGGGCAGAGCCGGCGTATACGAAAAGAGACATCAATCCCATTTGAAGTGGGCTTAAGCCGGCATCCGCGGCCATTACCCCCAGTGCAAAGCCAACGGGTATGTATCCCATGACGATAGGCAGCGCCCTTTTAATTCCAAAAACCAGTTCATCTTTCCTATACTGCATAATTATCCCTCATAATGCATAATAATTAAATCCTATGATAACAGATGAATAAGATTTGTGTCAATATGAGTATTGGTAAATGTCACGGAAATCGCATAATTGCTAGAACATGACCAATTATGGTATAATTTTTTCAAGTTAAAGGGACAAGAAAGATTTGGCTGACGCCTGGAAGGGGGAGTATTTCATGAAAGCCTTATTGGTTATCGATATGTTAGTTGATTTTATTGATGAAAAGGGAGCATTGAGCGTGGGACCTGCAGGTCAAAAAATAGTTCCATTTATAAAAGAGAGAATTGAAGAATTTAGGAAAAATGGCCATCCTGTAATTTTCATCTGTGACAACCATGAGAAAAATGACAAAGAATTCGACATGTTTCCGGCCCACTGTATAGCTGAAACAGCAGGAGCCCGGATAATAGATGACCTTGATGTCAATGATGAAGATAAGATAATAAGGAAAAGACGCTACAGTGCCTTTTTCGGGACAGATTTGGACCTGTATCTAAGAGAAAAGGGAGTAGACGAGCTATATCTAGTGGGTGTGTGCACTAATATCTGCGTGCTCTATACTGCCGCCGATGCAAGGAATCTTGCTTACAATGTGAACATCTACAAAGACGGAGTAGCATCTTTCGATGAAAAGGCAAATGATTTTGCCCTAAAAGAAGCGGAAAATACCCTTGGCTGCCGAATAATTTAATGATTGTCGCAGTCACACCCGTGGCCATGGTGATGCGGGTGGCCGCAGTTATTGTGGCCATGGCTGTGATTATGATTATGGTTATGATGGCCGCAACAGTTAGATTTCTTCGCTTTTTTTATGCTGTCCAGTTGAGCTTTTAGATTTGCTTTAACAGCATCGATGTAAAGTCTGCGCAGGTAAACCTGCTCTTTTTTTTCTTCTTCGGAAAGGCCTTGGCTTTTCTGTTTTCTATAAAGCTCATTTATGCGGGCGATTTGTTCATTGGATATCATCAAAACCATCCTTTCGAGTTTTGACTCTATGGGAAAACTGAGTATACTACCATTATAAAGTTTTTTAAAAAAAATACAATTGGTGATAAATATGAATTTAAAGCAGGAAATCATCGATTTTGCTAAAAGAATAGGTTTTGACAAAGTGGGCTTTACTACGGCGGAGCCTTTTCTTGAAGAAAAGGAACTCCTTATAGAAAAAAAGGCAAAAAACCTACTTTCGCCCTTTGAAGAGCATGATGTACAGCTCAGGTGTGACCCAAACAAGATCTTACCCGCTGCCAAGACGATTATATGCTTTGCCATGGGGTACCTGATGGAGCCCTATGAGCCGGCAGAAACTGCTGGGGATCAAGAGAGTGGTCAGTTAATAGCTAAGATTTCCAGATATGCCCGGGTAAGAGATTACCATTATGTATTAACAGAAAAGCTTGAAAAGGTCGTAGAATTCATTTCGTCAAAAAGAGCAGGTCAATTCAAAATCATGGTCGATACGGGCAGCCTTTTGGAAAAAGCTGCTGCCAGGCGAGCGGGATTGGGCTGGATTGGCGAGAACACCTGTCTTTTTACGCCAAAACTGGGCTCATGGGTGTTCTTGGGTGAGATATTAACTGACATTGAATTTGAACCCGATTATCCCATGGAAAGCCGCTGCCGCAAATGCGGCCGCTGCGTAAAAGCTTGTCCAACGGGAGCCTTAATAAAACCTTTTCAAATAAATCCTCACAGGTGCCTGTCATACATAACTCAAATGAGAGGCGTCATACCTGAAGAATTTCAACGACCACTTGGCAACAGAGTTTTTGGCTGCGACACCTGTCAGGAGGCCTGTCCTAACAATAAAAATGTAAAAATCCCAAATCACATAGGGTTTAGACCTCTATTTCCTTTGGAAACCAATTTAGTAAAACTTGCGACCTTGAGTACGCAGGATTTCAATAAAGCATTTAAAATGACTGCTGCGGGTTGGCGGGGGAGGAATGTCATCCGCCGAAACGCGATTTGTGCCTTGGGAAATACCGAGGATGCAAAATATGTAAAACTGTTGGAGACCCTGGTTTCTGATCCATCAGAGATAGTGAGAGAGCAAGCTCGTTGGTCGTTAAAAAACTTTTCTTCATCTTAAAGGGTTTCCTAAAAGTCGCTATTAAAGGCTCTAAATAATTCCCATAGTGTAAAATAATTGTAGGACATTTTAAGGATAAAAAAACAAGAGATCCTCACTTTTT